>NZ_JBQKFT010000004.1:0-225883 GCF_052119185.1 Bilifractor sp. LCP19S3_H10 | reverse complement strand
AAGGCACTCGTTGAATCCAATCCAAAGCATACTCTTTTCGTACTTGAAGATTTGACAGGTGTTCGTAATGCCACAGAACGTGTGAAAACAAAAAATCGCTATGTTTCTGTAACGTGGGCGTTTTATGACCTCGAACAAAAATTAATTTACAAAGCAAAACAGAATCAATCTTCTGCAATAAAAGTTGACCCTCGTTACACAAGTCAGTGCTGTCCTATCTGTGGACATACTGAAAAGGCTAACCGTAACAAGAAGATACATTTGTTTGCTTGCAAGAACTGCGGCTATCAATCAAATGATGACCGTATTGGAGCTATGAATCTGTATCGTATGGGAATAAACTATCTTGCTGATAGTCAAGTACGTGATACAGTTGCAGCAGAGTAAACTTTGCTGCAAGGGGTGCTGTCAACCACCCCATGATGTAACGCCACTTTAGATAGCAGTATCTATTGAGGTTAAAGGTCGGAGACGTAAGTCGTTAGTACGACTGGGCAGTTACAAGCCCATGACCTTTAGGTCGTGGGTAGTTGACCCACTCATTCCACAAGCTCTCTGACATTTGTTCAGTGTGCACATAGTATCCTGCAAAATTCGGGAAAATAATGTATACATTACGAACATATTTGTGTTACACTTTCCAATGTAATGGTCTACTAAAGTTATATATACCATATCATTTAAGATATTCTGCATATGATATGGCATCAACTGTAAACCGAAAATAAGTGAAAGAGGTAAATGGAAATGGCAGTTAGAAAAAGCACAGTTAAGGCAGATGTAATTCTTCAGTACAGCGGCAGACAGTATACCGAGAAGGATATCATCGACAGAGTAAAGGCAGCCGCTCCCAAGGCAAAGGATCTCACCATCTATGTAAAGCCCGAGGAAAACCGCGCTTACTACGTTGCGGACGGAGATGCCGATAACTTTGTGGAACTTTGATCGGACATATCAACGTCCCGGATTTTTCACAGAAGATCCCGAAGGCAGCCGGATCCCTTACAGGGGTGCGGCTTTCTTTTTTGCCGACGCGCCGCATCAAATTGTGATAAAATACACATCAGATCATAGATAAGAAAGAAGGTTATACAATGAGTAAGCTTGGTGGAAAGAACAAAGACAGCAAGAAGGCAGCAGAGAAGAAGATGAAGCAGCAGCTTGCAGCTCTGGCGCGCAAAAACGCGAAGAAGAAGAAATAATGATCCCTGAAGCAGACAGAAAGGAATAATAAGATGTCCTGTACTACTATACTGGTCGGCCGGAAGGCCACCTATGACGGTTCTACCTTTATTGCACGAAATGATGACTCTCCCTCCGGGAAATACACCCCGAAGAAATTCACGGTCGTCCATCCCGAGGAACAGCCGCGCAAATATCGCTCGGTTCTTTCTCATGTAGAAATTGACCTTCCCGACAATCCGATGCGCTACACCGCGGTGCCGAATGCACTGGAAGGCGAAGGAATCTGGGCTGCCAGCGGGGTGAATGAAGCCAATGTGGCCATGACCGCCACGGAGACCATCACAACCAACGAACGCGTACTCGGCGCAGATCCGCTTGTCGAATTTGTTCCGTCAACGGACGGAAGGCCGGAAGTTCCAGGAGGAATCGGCGAGGAGGACCTCGTGGTTCTCACCCTTCCCTATATCCACACCGCACGCGAGGGAGTAACCCGTATGGGAAGTCTTCTCGAGAAGTACGGTACCTATGAATCCAATGGAATGGCTTTTCAGGACAAGGACGAAATCTGGTGGCTCGAAAGCATCGGCGGTCATCACTGGATTGCCCGAAGAGTACCGGACGACCGGTACGTCATCATGCCGAATCAGCTGGGAATCGATGAGTTCGACATGGATGATGCCTTCGGCGAGCAGAAGAATTACATGTGCTCCGCGGATCTTCGTGAATTTATTACCTGGAATCATCTGGATCTAACCGTGAAGGACGAGGCTCAGGATTTCGAAGTCGGATTCAGCAAATCATCCGGAGATTCTACGTCACAGCCAGACACTGCTTCCAGTTCCGGAACTCACGCGGCAAAGCACTGGACCTTCAATCCCAGAGATGCATTCGGAAGTCACGATGATGCAGATCATGTATACAATACACCGCGCGGATGGTATATGGCCCGTTACCTGAACCCCCATTTTGCTTCCTGGGACGGCCCTCACGCGGACTATCGCCCGGATTCGGATGATATTCCATGGAGCCTGACTCCGGAGCGGAAGGTTACGCCCGAGGACGTGAAATATCTCCTCTCCTCCCATTATCAGGGCACTCCGTACGATCCCTACGCCTCATATGGAGACAGCAGCAGAAGAGGAGCATACCGCTCCATCGGTATTAACCGCAACGATTTCCTCGCTCTGATTCAGATCCGTCCGTACCAGCCGGAGGAGTTCCGGACCATCGAATGGCTCGCATTCGCTTCGAATGCGTTCAATACCTGGGCTCCGATGTACGCCAATGTCACCAGAACCCCGGCGTATCTTTCCAACACCGGAAAGCACGCCTCCACAGATAACTTCTACTGGACAAGCCGTATGATCGCCGCGATGACAGATGCCTCCTATGGAAAGAGCCTCTTCCACATTGAGCGATATCAGCTTGCGGTCGGAGCAAAAGGCCATGAGCTTATCCGTAAATATGACGCTAAGATGATGGACGCACTCGGTGATCCAGTAACTACAATCACCGCTACGGATTCCTCCTCAGACAGATCTGAAAGGGATGATCGTATTCATGCGCTTGCCGAGCAGGCAAACCAGGAAATGGCAGACGCATTGAAGGAGGCAGCTGCGGATACACTCGATAAAGTTCTTTATGAACTGAGCAATCAGATGAAGAATTCCTATTCCAGATCTGACACCTGATCCAAACAGCAGATAACGAAAAAAGTACCTGATAGATCAGGTACTTTTTTCGTTATCTGAAACTTATCCGAAACAATTCCTGCGATGATTCTCTGCTGAAGTGGGCTTTTGTAACCGGCTATCCGGAAGTTCTGCTTTTTTATTCATCAAAAATCATTGTTCTTGCATAATCCTTTCAGATGTCTTGCTAAAGGTTATCATTTTGCTGCTGATTTTTCTCGTCGATCATCAGATCTAAATGGAAAACAGATTGCCGAACATAGAAAAATACAGCACCCAGTCTTCCCTTTCGTTTTCTATTCAGTTGTTGTAAGTATATTTTTCGCTATCTATCTTAAGTCAGATAAGCGATCCGGCCGTTTTATATTATATATAACAACATTTATATTTCTTTTATTTTAGAGAGCCGGAAAGCCCTGCAAATAAAGGATTCTGCGGGTTCAGAAAACGAAAAAGCTACTGCTGTCGAACATCAAATTGACTGACAGATAACATTCCGAATAAGTCAGAAGGCGAAAAAACGGAGAGTGGAGGCAACGATTGGGGGAATGCAGATACAGACGGCCGGATTCAGCCGCTAAGTCAGATGACGAAAAGAATACTTCAGAAAGCGATGCCGGTACAGATGACGAAAAAAATACCGGACGGTCCCGATAAGTATCTGAGTCGTTATGATCAGGAGTGATGATGTCAGACAACGAAAAAAATACCTCATCCAGAAAGCGAAAAAATTACTTTTCAGACCGGATTCAGAAGGCAGACCGGGTGAAAGAAAACGAAAAAATTACTGACTGATGACGAATAAAGTACTGAAATCAGGAAGCAAAGGCAGATCGACAGGAAAGGCAATTATTCAGATGACGACATTTGTACTGAATCATCATAGAGCGCGAAGGCTTCCTGATGACGAAAAATATACTGAATTCAGCGGCTGTTTCCTTCGTAAGGGCTGTTTTTCCAGGGAAAACAGGCATTGCATGGAACCAGAAGACGAAAAAAATACTGTTAACGAGAGGAGATCAGAAGACGAAGAATCGACTTATGTAAATTTGGCAAGTAGTTTTTTCGTCATGCAGGAGAGATTGAAAAAGAGATGACGAAAAAACTACTGAAATTTAATGAAAAGTTAATCAGTATCTTTTTCGTTATCTGAGAGACAAATGGGAAAGAATAGGTTATTATCCTGTTAAAGTATTTTTGTCGCTTTCTGACAAAACAAAGGGGATATTGAAATGACAAGTACCAGTGTACGGAACGACCTGATCGAGGGCGTTGTCGTCCGGAAGAGTAATTCGCTGATCAATGCGAAATATAAAACCTCGATTCTCGGGAACAAAATCATCGCTGTTTCTCTCACAAAGCTGCAGCAGGAGCCGGGATCGAAGCAGGTAATGGCAACGCTTTATCCGAGTGAGATCAAACGTATCCTTGGTAATGAGACAGATACCAATATTTATAAGAAGCTGAAGAGCGTCAGCAAGCAGCTTGCCGGGAATATCATCACGATTGAAGACGGTCTCGGAAATTTCCATACCTTTACGATGATTACCAACGTATCCTATAAAGACCAGAAGCTGGAGATCATCTATAACCGGGAAATGACACCGCATATCACGAGTCTTCAGAAGAGTTATACTTCCATGGAGCTTGCGACGCTTGTCTCCTTCGAGAAGAACAGTTCCTTCCGTCTCTATGAGCTTCTGAAGAAGGAAGCATACAAGATTGATACGACGAAATCAAAGTTTGTCACGAAGGTTTACAGTGTGGATGAACTACGTTGTACGCTCGGACTCGTGAATCTGGATGCCTCCTATCTTCAGAGAGCGGTTTCCGATGGCGCGACGTGGTCGGAGCTGGTTCGTCTGGCAAAGAAGGAGGACAAGCAATATGAGCGGTTTACGGATTTCCGCACAAAGGTGCTTGACGAAGCAAAGATCGAGATGGACGAGAAGGCAGACATCACGTTCGAGTACACCGTGGAGAGAGGAAACAGAGGCAGAGCGACTGACATCATGTTTATGATTTCCTGGAATATTCCGGAGGCAAATCTCGAGACGATTCACAAGAACAAGGTGAAGATCGAGCAGCTGAGTCCTGAGTATGTGAAGGTTGCTGAACCGGATCCGTTTGAAAAGGTCGCCGCTGAGGACAAGAAGAGCGGAGCGAAGAAGCTGCGGGAATATTCGGATATACTGACGTATCTGAAGAAGAGCGGAATCCGCGCTACGAGCGGATTTACGATGGAGTATTACGATCGACTGCTTCAGGATGCCAATGGAGATACTGACGAGATCAAGAGAGAGATCGACTACGCGAAGACCGGAGGAATGACGATTCGGAATTATTTCGGATGGCTGAGAGAGGCCGTGCGGAACCGTTATGCGGACAATGTTGTGGAAGCCGTGGAGGGAAGCACTGAGGAGGCGGAGACCGCCAGGGAACTCCACAGAGAATCTCATTCGAACAGAACCAAGGAGCTTGTATGGGAGAGATACAAGCAGAAGGACAATTTCCAGGATTTTGTGGAAAGCACGGGCGTACCGCTCGAGGCTATGGAGCTTGCCTTTGACATCGATGAGCGAATCAAGATGTATATGGATTTTACAGTCGAGAATATGCACGCATGAGCGTTAGAACGAGAAGCCGGTCATCGGAAAAGGATGCCGGCTTCTCGTTAATTCTTTCCGGATAATTGTTTCCGGTATTGATCAGGAGTCATCCCTGTCCGCTTTCGGAAAATACGAAAAAAATATTTTTCATTATCATAGCCCACAGCTTTTGCGACCTGATACATTTTCTGTCCTGGTTTCTGAAGAAGTTCCTCTGCGTGCTCCAGACGAACATCATTCAGATAATCTACGAATTTTTCACCGGTTTTTTTGCGAAACTGGGAGCTGAGATAGCTGCGATTCATGTAAAAAAGAGATGCGATATAATCCTGAGTCAGGTCCTTCTGGTAATTTCTCTGCATGTAGGTTTTTACATTTTCAATGACGTCATCACTGTTATATACGGAATATGGTTTGAGCATGAAAGCCACATTCATAAAAAACTGACGGTAATATGCCTCAAGGTCAGTAATGTGGAAAAAATGGCTCGATACACGTTCCATAGAACCTGATCCTTCTGCAGTATCAGAGGCAGGCGAGTTGATATACTCAGTGATCAGCTGTTGACAGCTCCCGGCCAGTTTTCTACAATGTGCCTTTACATCTATCAGACGGCATCCGGGAATAGATTCATAATACTGAAAAAGGTCATTAGATAATTCAGAGACGGCGTCTGTCATCCCGGCTTCTATTCGGAAAAGAAACTCGCCGGTGTGTTCCCAGTTGATCGTAATGGGATGCAGTTCCGACTGATAGAAACAAACGCTGTTTTTTGGGGCGGCGAGTGGCCGCTGATCCAGAGCAAGGGCGCACTCTCTGTATGCAGTATTCAAATCAGATAAGGAATGATGAATGCTGCTGAAGCCGACAACCGGTTTCAGTTCCAGTGAAAGAAGGTATGTTCGGAAGGAACGAAAAATCTGTTTTGCCAGGTCCTTCTGAAGTTTCGGATCCTGCTGGGGAAGGAAGAGAATGAGAAATCCCTGTGGCTGCTGCACATCACGCCCGGAAATATACAGAGCCATATCCCCGAATCCGTTTTCTTCCAGCCACAGTGAAAATTTTGAGTCGTCGGCATTTTCGTAATACCCGAAGGTGAGCAGGATCAGATTGTGAGTCGTGTTGATATAGTTCAGACGATGAGACGTCAGAATCGGATCCAGGGTACGGTAACCAAAGATCAGATTATGTATGAGGGAAATATCATAATCATAGCGGACCTGTTCGGTCTGTTCTTCGGTGAGTTTTAGCTGCTGACGAATTTCTGATCTTTGCTGAAGCTGATTAAGAACTTTTTTTACACAGTCTTGAATCATGTCGGCACTGAAGGGTTTCAGCAGATATTCCACTGCCCGTGCGGAGATTGCCTGTTTGATATAATCAAAGTTTTTGTAACCACTGATTACAATGAGCGGCATGGATTCATAATGTGAGGCCAGGTATGGAAGGAGTTCCATGCCGTTCATGACAGGCATCTGCATATCAAGAATAACAAAGTCAGGTTTTGTTTCTGCGATCAGCTTGATTCCATCCTGTCCGTTATCGGCCTCGCCGATGCAGGTGATTTCTTCGTGCATTGGCTCCAGTTTTTTCAGGGTTCCCTTTCTTATCAAGATTTCATCATCGATAATAATATAAGTAAACATATCGCGCATCCTTTCTTACTCTGACCCGTCAGGTGCTGCCGCTTTCAGTACATCTGATGATTCTGACTTTCGGGCTGCTCTCCGCGATTTTTGCGGACTTCTTCGGACTGTATTTTAGGGGAATTCCCTGTGATCGGGATGGTTATCGTTATCCGTGTGCCAATGTTCTCGGTACTTGCGATGGAAAGACCATATTGTTTTCCGTAGTAGAGCTGAATCCGTGCATGGATATTTCCAAGTCCGATGCTTTGCCCGGAGTGATGTCCGATTTCTGAGAAGGAATTCTGATTCATCAGGGTGCTTCGGAGCATCGCAAGGGTTTCGGGGTTCATTCCCACACCGTTGTCAGAGACAGAAATATGAAGAAGAAGATTTTCCTGGACGGCGGAAATCGTGATGAGATCACCGGTTGTACAATAGTTCAGCCCGTGAAACAGAGCATTTTCAACCAGTGGCTGCAGAATCAGCTTCAGGACAGGGCAGGATAGGAGGGCAGGCGGAATATTCTTCTCCAGGCGAAACTTTCCGTTGAATCGGATCAGCTGAATGGAAGCATAATCATCCACATGCTTCAGTTCATCTGTCAGGGTTACGATCTCTCCGGGCGTTTTAATCGCATAGCGAAACATGTCTCCGAGAGCCAGACTCATCGTCGCAATTTCTTTATTGTCTGCCAGTTCAGCCATGCTGTTGATGGATTCCAGTGTGTTGAACAGAAAATGGGAATTAATCCGTGCTTCCAGAGCTTTCATCTGAGCATCAAGGACGATCAGACGATTCTGATAATCTCTTTGTATGCCTTCATTTATCTCATCGAGCATGTGAGAATATTCATTGTATAAAGTGCCTATTTCATCTGTGCGCCCCATATAAGGACTTACAAATTTCAGTCCGTTTTTCCTCTGATGCTTCATAACCCGGCTCAGACGCTCGAGCGGGAAGGTGATCTTTCCGGTAATCAGGTACAAAGAAATAAGAACGCCGGCAGCAAATACAAAGATCATCAGCAGAATTACCATCCGCATTGGATTGTACTGTGCATACAGGGTATCGTAATGAAAGCTTATGGACAGTTCAAGCGGTTCAAGGTTCAATTCAATTTTTTGCATGTCATCGGTATACTGGGTATCGTTTGTTTTCAGAGAATCTACATTTGAATAAAGAGTTTCACCTGTCTTTGTATTTTCAATAAAAAGAAGCGCAAGGTTTGGAATGGCAGTCAAACTGTCCAGGTTCAGGATTTCGGGGTTCAAATCCAGCAGTATAACACCTAAAAATTTATGGGAGTAAACATCATAAATGCTTCGGGAAAGATAGATCGAGGGATTTTCATCCGTGAACAGATCGTCGCTGGTGATTGTGCTGATGTAATGCTGTCCGTTCAGGGACAGTGTTTCCTGATACCAGTAATCACTGCGACAGTCATGATTCGGATTTATTGAGCTGGTCTGATCATTGGAGGTGCCGAGTATCAGACTGTCAGGCGTAATGAGATAAATGCCACGAATACTGCTGTTTGCGTACATCAGGTTGCCGAAGATCGAATTGGTTCTTTTTCCCGCCTGAAGGATGTCGTAACTGGAATAGTTGACTGGACCGTCGGCGAATTCTGAGAGAATCTCAATGATGGATGATTCGCTGTCATCTGAGTAGTAGGTCATAAAATCCAGTGTACGGTTAATACGATCCAGAGTATTATTGCTCTGTTCTACGGCATTATGGATAACCGTTGATGAATAGGTACGAATCTGCTCGGAGACAGAAGTCTGCCAGCGAGAATAGGAATAATAACCGATGGCAAGGATCGGTATGATTGCGACGACAGAATATACCAGAAACATTTTCGTGCGAAGTTTCAACTTGATCAGGTCTCCTTATTTCTTATTGGTCAGAAATCCAACAAAAGTATACCATTATCGCCAACAAAAGTACACTCATCCCTGTGCTATTATAAATCCAACGGAAAAATAAAAACTTTTCATGAATAAGAAAGGAAGGACTTATCAATGAAGGGAAAGAAAGTAACTGCGATACTTTGTGCCGGTATGATGGCTGCCGGTATGCTCGCCGGCTGCGGAGGAGCATCTGGAACAGACGCGGCAGCTTCATCTGGAGATGCTGTTACAGGAGGGAGCGTTCAGACAGGAAGTCAGGCTTCCGGAGACAAGTATGATCACCAGGCAATCGAGAACACCAAGGATAACATCACAATCACAATGATGGTATCTGGTGTTGCACAGGGCACAGACTTTGAGACACAGACGCTTCCGGAACTGGTACATAAGAAATGGCCGAACGTGACACTGGAGGTCACCAAACTTCCGGATGATAATTATTACACCTCATTAAAGACAAAACTGGCATCCGGTGAGTGCCCGGATATGATTCTCACGCAGCCGATGTACGCAGGGTCTAACTCCTGCTATGCTTTAGCGGATGCCGGATATCTTGCGTCTCTGAATGATCTGGACTATCTGTCCAACATGCCTGACTTGTCTGCTGTCACATATGATGGAAATGTGGTCACGGCGACCACGGGCGTATCAATTCTGGGAACCTATTACAATAAGGATCTGTTTCAAAAGGCGGGAATCTCGGAAGAGCCCAAGACATGGGATGAATTCCTGGAGGACTGTAAAAAACTGAAGGACGCCGGGATTCAGCCGATTGTCATGGGAGACAAGGACCAGTATGTAATGCAGTTCGGACTTTATCAGATTGCGGCAAATGAAATTTATTCAAAGAATCCGAAATACGATGATGAGCTGAGAACCGGGGACACTTCTTTCACAGACAAGGATACCTGGGATAAGGTTCTTACGATGTACAAGCAGCTGTATGATGAGGGATATATTGATGCAAGCCAGTCTCTCGGCTATGGCGCATCCCAGGCTATTCAGGACTTCATCGATGGAAAGGCTGCAATGACGTTTGATGGTTCCTTCAACGCTGCGGCGCTTACTGCTACCGGAGCAGCAGGTGATTTTGAGAGAGGATATTTCCCGATTCCTTCCGAGTCAGGCGAGCAGTATACCGCGACCTGTCTGTCTGCCGGGTATTCAATTTATGCGAAATCAAAGTATATAGACCAGTGCAAGGAAATCTTAGATTACTGGATGAATGGAGATAACGAAATCTGGGACGCATATCTTGCAACCGGCCGCATTATCCCGCTGTATGGAAAGGGCGCGGATTCAATCCCGAACTATGATCTGTTCAAACCATTTATTGAGCTGACAAATGAAGGAAAGGGATTCCATTGGTGCAATCAGGCGTGGCCGGCAGGTACTGAGACGACAATGGAGGAGATGTTCTCAGAGATGATCGGAGGGCAGGGAACTACTGTGGATGACATCACGCAGGGAATGCAGGATAAGTTTGAAGACCTTCTGGATGACTAATCATCGCTGCAGGGTTCTGACGTGAAATAAAAATGACAAATGGCTGTTCAGAGGCTGTGCCGGGGGTGACAGCTTTTGGACAGCCTCTTTTATGGCATGGAGGATTAATGATGATGGCAAGAAGGAAAAAAAGATCTGGAGCCAATACATCGCTGACATTTAACAACAAAATGTTCGCCTTTATGATTCCGGCACTTGCGATGTTTCTGATTTTCTGGATATATCCGTTATTGCAGTTGTTTTATTACAGCGTGACGAATTTTAACGGGATCAATTATAATTACGAATATGTTGGACTGAAAAATTTCATTAAAATCTTCGATAATGGTACTATCCTTAACTCGATTGGCATTACCCTGGTTTATGCGGCAGTTACGGTGGTTTTAAGCAATATTCTCGGACTCGCGCTTGCGATTATTTTGAATACAAAGATAAGATTCAAGGGCTTTTTCCGGACGGCCAGTTATTTTCCGGCGCTGTTCAGCGCTATCGTAGTAGGATTCATATGGTCGTATGTATATATGCCTTCAAATGGAATGATTGCCAGCATCATCAATCTGTTAGGCGGGAATGGAGCCTCCTTTAATCCACTTGGAAATTTCCACACTGCGTTGTTTGCCATTGCTTTAGTGGAAGTCTGGAAGGGCTTCGGTACAACCATGATTATCTACCTGGCCGGTTTGCAGACAGTAGACGAGAGCGTGCTGGAGGCGGGAAGAATAGATGGATGCAATGAATGGCAGCTTACACGGCTGGTGAAGCTTCCGATGATTTCCTCAACTATCACGATTAATGTTGTTCTGTCGGTCATCAACGGACTGAAAGCCTTCGACTATTCGTTTATTATGACAAATGGAGGACCGGGAAAATCGACGAAAACGTTGATGTTTCAGATTTATGAGATTGCATTTACGGATCAGAAAATGGGAAGGGCAAGTGCCTTTTCAGTTGTGTCCTTTGCGGTAATCATCGCTATAACCATTGTGATGCTGATCTTTATGAATAAAAGGGAGGTCGAAGTGTAATGGCACGGAAGAAAAAAGCAGACCGGGAAAAAGAACAATACATGAAGATGTCTCCAAAAGTACTGGCTCTCTATATCGTAATAATTGCATTCTGTATTCTTGTAATAGCGCCTCTGGTCATTGTGTTTTCAAGCTCGCTTCGGAGTCCTGATAATCAGGCATCTCCTCTCCGCCTGTTCATTGAATTTTCAGGAGCAAGCTATATACGAGCGTGGACGCAGATGAATTTCCCGGTAGAGCTGCTTAATTCCTTTATGACTACAGGTATTGCGGTTCTGGTTATTGTATTCTTTTCCACCATGGCAGCCTGGCCGATCGGGAGAATAAAGACAAAGACTGCGAGATTCTTTTATTACTTCTTTATTTCGGGACTTATTATTCCTTCACAAATGGTCATTGTTCCGATTGCGCAGACCTTTAACCGTTTTAATATTCCAAATACCCGATTTACTCCGGTCATTATGTTTATTACATGCTCGCTTCCATTTTCGGTATTCCTTTTCTCCGGGTTCATGAAAAGCGTACCGGCAGAAATCGAGGAGTCGGCTTACATGGACGGGGCCTCTCTATGGAAAAGATTTTCGACTGTTGTTTTTCCGCTTCTTAAGCCGGCAACGGTTTCAGTGGTGATCACACAGGGAATGTGGATTTGGAACGATTATTTCTATCCGATGGTGTTCATTTCAAAGCAGGGGCAGTACTCCCTGCCGGTTGGAATGCTGCAGTTCCTTGGAGACAAGGAAAATCCTGCGCAGTGGAATGTTTTATTTGCAGCCTGTGTTCTCTGCGCGCTTCCGCTCATCGTTATTTTCATGCTGCTTCAGAAGCAGTTTATCAACGGAATTGCCGCAGGTGCAGTGAAAGGTTAATGTCAGATAAGGAGTAAGCTGATGGCAGCAGCAGAGGATCAAAAAAAGAAGACAAGGAAGGACAGGTTGGAGTATTTCTGGATGTTCTATAAGATTCCGGCGATTCTTGTTGTGATTAGTATTATTGCTGCCGTCAGTTTTATTCACGCCTGGATTACGAATAAACCTTCCGTTCTGGATGCTATGCTACTGGATATCCATTCGGATGTCACGGAAGAAAATATGGAGCAGGATTTTGTAGAAGCAGCCGGAATCAATCCAGACCGGAACTGTGTTACAATATCTACATCGCAGCTTCTCGGCGATGGGAGCAGGGATTACCAGATGGCATCCCTGGCGAAGTTGTATTCGCAGATCGGAACCGGGACTCTGGATGTTGTTTCGATGAGAGAGTCTGATTTTGTGAAGTATGTTGACGCGGGAACATTTCTGGATCTGCGGGATCTGTTTACAGACAAGGAGTTATCCGCCTTCGGGCATGTCTACAGGGATGAGGATGGAAAAATTCTTGGAATATACTGTGAAGGTATGGCGAAAATGAAGGAGATCGGCGGATATTCAAGTGGAGAGAATGGGATAATCGGAATTCTGTATAATTCCGAACATGTTGAAATGGCCGGAAAATTTCTTCAATATCTGAATGAATCTGAATGACATGTAATCTTGACAGACAGATTTTAATTATTACTATCAGGAGGGAATCATGAGCGGAATATTGTCGCCGGAAGGCAGAGTGAGCAGCGTTTTAAATACAATCGGGGATCTGATTATCCTCAATCTTCTCACGCTCGTATGTAGTATTCCTGTTTTTACAATTGGTGCGGCATTTAGCTCGATGTATCAGATTTTGATCAAAATAGCAAGAAAAGAAGAAGGGCATATTGTCGGCCCTTATTTTAAGGCATTTCGGGAGAATTTCAGAAAATCGACGATCATCTGGTTTATCGGAGGAGGAATTTCTCTTTTCCTTGCTTTTGATATTTTTCTCCTTTCAAAATTTCCATTTTTTTATTCCCGGATTTATCAGATTATCCTCTGTATTTTTTTCTTTCTGACGGTTATGTTCACGCTCTTTGCTCTTGTTACAGAAGCTCACTTCGAGAACACAATTAAAAATACCATCGTCAATGGAATGAAATTCAGCGTAATTCATATTTTTTTATCTGTACTTGTGACGGCACTTACAATCGCGCCCTTTCTAATGCTTCATCTGACTCTTCGTCTGATTCCGCTGTTCCTTCTTCTGGGTTACTCGGGCCCGGGATATGTATGCGGATTGTATTTTTCAGACCTGTTTTCGAGATACGAAAAGGAGAATGCTGAACAATGAACAAAGAAATTTGGAAACACCCGAAACAGGAGAGCAGCCTTGATGAGGCGGAAGTGCCTCTGTGGTTCTGGAATGCGAAACTTGAGAAGGGGGAGCTGTTCCGGCAGCTGGAACTTCAGACGGAGGTCGGTGTGAAGGCGACAAATCCGCATGCACGCACGGAGAATGGCGCTGGCTACAGTGGCGGGTATCTGGATGAAGAATGGTTTTCGCATATGAAGACAGTGCTTGATTACAAAAAAAAGCATGGCGAAAAAATGTGGCTGTATGATGAGATCGACTGGCCGGCCGGGACGTGCAACAAAACGATCACAGAAAACGAAAAGTACCGGGAGCAGTACATTACGATCGATAAAATTCCGGTACCGGCTGGTGTGCCGTTCCGGTTGCAGCTGCGTACCTTCGAAGGAGCCGGAATGTTTGGCATGACTCCGGAGACCGATTACTCCGCAATTCCGCTGAATATTCATATTCTTGACAAGGAGACAGGAAAGCCTTTTCCGCTCTCGGATTCTTTTTTATATGGCATTTTCGGTCCGGAACTGGAATTCAAATCGAATCGGGATGCGGAAGCATATGTAACTCATATCCATGTCGATGCCTATGAGTATGGGGGAGATGAGTCGGTTAATTATCTGGACAAAAATGCAACTGATGCTTTTCTGAGATCCACTTACGAAAAATATTATGAGCAAATGGGTCAGGATTTCGGAAGTACAGTGACGACGGTGTTTAATGATGAAACACGTATGTGCAATGCCATTCCATGGTGTCGCGAATTTCCGGAAGTATTCCGGAAAAGACATGGTTATGATATCCGTCAGGAGCTGTATCGGATTATTCTTCCGGGCACAGAGAACGGAAGAATTCGTGTGGATTATTACGATACTGTGGCGTACCTTTATCAGACCCGATATTTCAAGCGAATTCATTCGTGGTGCGAAAAACATAACCTTAAGTTTTTTGCTCATCTTCTGGCGGAGGAAACGTTATTTGGGCATGTGAGATACAGCGGTGACTATATGCGACAGAACCGGTACCAGGACATCGTCGGTGCTGACTACCTGGGGAAGGGAATTGGAAGTCTTAATCTGAAATTTACTTCAGCGGCTGCACATTCGTATGGAAAGAAAATGACGGCGGTTGAGATCTTTGCCGGATGTGGTTGGGATCTTACATTCGATGAATACACGCGAATGATCACATTTGCGTTTCAGCAGGGCATGCAGACGATTATAAATCACGGATTTTTTTACTCGACGGAAGGTGAACGCGCGAATGATTGGCCGCCGTCTGAGTTCTTTCAGTGGAAATACTGGAACCGTCAGAGCGATGGAAATAATATGATCCGCCGCCTTCAGTATGCGATGTCGGGAGGAATCAATGAAGCTGATGTGATCGCCTATCTTCCGACTGAGACCTTGCAGATGCATTGTATTCCGGATCAGAACTTTACGCATGCATTTTCTCATGGACCATTTTTGAGAGATGACCGGGCAGTTCATGTCGATCGGGAGATTCAATTGTTGTTTCAGTCCATGCTTTCCGCAAATATAGATTTCGAACTTCTTCACAGGGATGCTATCGGAAATTTTGCCGTCAGAGACGGGAAGATTACAAATATCACGAACGGACAGCGATTCTCTGTTCTGCTGCTCCCCATGTGCGAAGTACTTCCTCTCGGTATGGCTAAGCTTGCGGAAGCGTTTGCGGCTGAAGGAGGAAGGATCGTGCTGGTGGACGATATCCCGTCTCTGGGAACAGATAAGAGTGAAGACAAAGAAATCTGCCGGATAATGGGTGATCTGTCGGATACTGGAAGTATTTTTGTCTGTTCCTCAGAGGATAAGAATCAAATTCTGAAGATTCTGAATGATTCGATTCCCCATCCGGTTGTAATTACCCGGGGAGTCTCGGGGACGGTGAATCAGCACCCGTCATACCCCGCGTATCTGATCGATCCTTATATGCACACTGGTGAGGATTTGACAGGCGTTCAGTTCGTGAGATATCTTAAAGATGGCATGAGGAATACTTTATTTATGAATTATGGAAGCAATCCGGAAACCATCGAGGTTAGGGTGCAGACGAAGGGGGAAATACCGGAGATCTGGGACACACTGACCGGAGAGGCCAGGAAGGCGGAGGTTGTGACAAGAGAAGAATATGCATATGTAATCCGGATGCAGCTTCCATGCAATCATGGAGTGTTTATTGTCAGCAGCTGCTGATGCAGAATCTTGTCTGCACATTTTTTCCGACCGAAGAGCAGATAAACCGCATCTATGGTGACAGAATGATTCATGCTGTGATACAAAAACAGGAGGACGTCGAAATGGAGAGAAAAATGATACAGCGCGGATTTTCCGGGACACGCGAACCCGAAGAGACCGCAGAGGAGCGCATCGGACGCGCGGTGGCCAGGAAGGCTGCCGCGGCCGGCATGGTTCTTTTGAAAAATGAAAATCACATACTCCCGCTTCGAAAGGGCAGCGGTGTCGCGCTGTACGGTGTCGGGGCATCCCATACCATCAAGGGTGGAACGGGTTCAGGTGATGTGAATGAGCGTTCCAGTGTCAGCATCTGTGAAGGAATGAGAAACGCCGGATTTGTGATCACGAATGAAGCGTGGATCCGTGATTTTGAAAAAACCTATACGGAGGCAAGGCTTCACTGGAGAGATGATCTGCTCGGCAGGAAGAATGCAAACGGGGGAGAATATGATTTCTTCAGCGATTATTCGGAGAATCCGTTCCACATGCCTGCGGGACGGCCGATTGATCCTTCGAGGGATATTGCAGAAGACAGGAATACGGCGTTCTATATTCTCAGCCGGGTGTGCGGAGAGGGAGCGGATCGTTTCTGTGAAAAGGGCGACTATTATCTGACGGATGAGGAGCATCGTATGCTGCAGGATATCTGCGGGATTTATAAGGATGTGATTGTGGTGCTCAACGCGGGAGGACAGGTGGATCTGTCATTCCTGGACGAATTTGCGAACATCCGGGGGCTGATCCAGATGGCGCAGCCGGGAATGGAGGGAGGAAACGCCTTCGCGGATCTGGTCTCCGGAAGAATCAATCCATCGGGAAAGCTGGCGGACAGCTATGCTTTTCGCTATGAAGACTACCCGAATGAACAGAATTATTCCCACAACAACGGTAATACCGACACAGAGGAGTATAACGAGGGCATCTATGTCGGATATCGCTATTTTGACAGCTATGAAATTCCGGTTCGCTACGGGTTTGGCTGCGGGCTTTCATACACCTCCTTTTCCATCCGTGCCGGAGAGATCTGTAAGGCGGAAGGCGGGGACACACAGGAAATCAGTGTGACGGCGACGGTCAGAAATACGGGAGAAACTGCGGGTCGCGAGGTCGTTCAGGTGTATGCGTCACTTCCGTATGGAAAACTGGAGAAGGAGTATCGACGCCTGGTTGGTTTTATTAAAACCGATGAGCTGAAGCCGGGGGAAGAGCAGGAGGTTATGGTTGAAATTCCGCTGAAGGCTCTGGCATCCTACGACGAGGAATGTGCTGCGTGGA
Source organism: Bilifractor sp. LCP19S3_H10 (assembly GCF_052119185.1). Classification (NCBI taxonomy): domain Bacteria; kingdom Bacillati; phylum Bacillota; class Clostridia; order Lachnospirales; family Lachnospiraceae; genus Bilifractor; species Bilifractor sp. LCP19S3_H10. The sequence continues at coordinate 208,579 of NZ_JBQKFT010000004.1, read as the reverse complement.
TTATGGAGGAGGGCGATTACGGAATCTGGGTCGGAAACAGCCTGGAAGGATCCCGGCTCGTCGGAGCCGTCCGGCTGGATGAGACCGCTGTACTTGAGAAGGTCAGAAACATCTGTCCGCTGAAGACAGATCTGGAGGAATTTCACAGAGATCCGGAGCTGATGAAGAGACAGTATCAGGGATGGAGGAATGAGGCGGCCGAGAAGAGGCTTCCTGTTGTTCTTCTGCATGCGTCTGAAATCCGGAGAAAGACCGTTACATACCGCAGCAACGCGGAGCTTGTCGAAACGGAGGCGCGCTCCTTTACGGATACGCTGACAAGAGAGCAGCTGATTCGTCTGTCGGCGGGAGATCCCGGTCAGGCGCAGGGAAGCAGCAGCCTTGGTTCCGCCGGTTTTACGGTTCCGGGATCTGCGGCGCAGACAAGCCGTGCCGCAGAGGATCGGAATCTTGCGAGCATCGTGCTTGCTGACGGACCTGCAGGACTGCGTTTGATGCGCTATTACTTTGTCCGGGACGGAAAGGTCGTTCCCATGCCCTTTGAATTCAGTCTGGAGGGCGGATTCTTCGCGCCGGAAACGGAGGAGATGAAGGGCGATAAATATTATCAGTACTGCACGGCAATCCCGACGGGGACTGTACTGGCGCAGACCTGGGATACGGATCTGGTTTCCGAGGTGGGTGAGATCATCGGAAAAGAGCTGCTCAGGTTCGGGGTGACGCTCTGGCTGGCTCCCGGTATGTGCATTCACAGAAATCCGCTTTGCGGCAGGAATTTTGAATATTATTCGGAAGATCCGGTGCTGACCGGAGAAATTGCCGCGGCGATGACGAACGGGGTGCAGAGGAATCCGGGCGTCGGAACAACCATCAAGCATTTTGCGTGCAATAATCAGGAAGATAACCGAATGAGATCGGATTCGGTCCTTTCGGAAAGAACGCTTCGGGAGATCTATCTTCGAGGATTCGAGATCGCGGTGAAAAAATCACAGCCGATGTCGCTCATGACCAGCTATAATCTGGTGAACGGTGTGCATGCTGCCAACTGCCGTGATCTGATCACAGATGTTCTGCGGAATGAATGGGGATTCCGGGGAGCGGTCATGACAGACTGGACAACGACGATGCAGCTCCAGGATCCGAAGGGAGCGACTGCGGACGGATGCATGCGTGCCGGCAATGATATGATCATGCCGGGAGCAGCGTCGGATTATGAGGAGATCGGGAAAGCACTGGATAACGGGACGCTTTCACCGGAAGATCTGAAGGCTTGCGTGAGCAGAACGGTGTCGATAATCTGGCAGTCCGCCATGTATGAGGGAGCGGTGCCGTACAGAAAATAGCATTTTAGAAATAATGTTAATAATGTTAAAAGCAAAAAACAGGCCTGATTCAATGCAAGAATCCAGCCTGTTTTTTTATCTCGTTTTATTCAGAAATATTGGTATCTCATCTGTTTCATAAAAGAAATAAGTGAGTTTTTATGCGAAGATATCATAAGAGTGCATGTAGCTGACATGGATGAAAATGACCATATTTCAGAATCTTTCCGGATATGATACAATGGCAAAGGTAATGTCCCGCATTGTGGGAGAAACATCATTTTATGAATGATATATGGAAAAAAGTGCTGCTGCGGTGTGCAGCGGAGGAAGAACCGGATTCTGTATGGAGATGGAGAAAGAATGAAGTACGATTTTACGTCGATTATTGACAGGCGGGGACAGGACGCCACTGCGGTAGACGCCGCCGGAAAGCGGGTCTGGGGATTTGAGCCAGGAGTGCCGATGAAGGGATTCGATTTTATCCCGATGTGGGTGGCAGATATGAATTTCAAAACCTGCCCGGCGATTACAGACGCGATCATCAGGCGTGCGCAGCATCCGTTGTTTGGATATTTTGTGCCAAAGGACAGTTACTATGACTCGATTATCCGCTGGCAGGAAGAACGCAATCATGTGACAGGGCTCTCGCGGGAGCATATCGGATATGAAAATGGTGTGCACGGATTTATCTCGAGTGTGATTGATGTGCTGACACAGCCCGGAGACCGGATTTTTCTTCATCGGCCATATTATGTAGGTTTTATCGGAGATATTATCGACAAGGGACGGCGTCCGGTGTTCAGCGATCTCAAGAAGGATGAGAGTGGGATCTGGCGGATGGACTATGAGGACATGGAGCGTCAGATCCGTAAGAATCAGGTCCGGCTTGCAATTTTCTGTTCTCCGCATAATCCGTGCGGGAGAGTCTGGACAGCTGAGGAAATCGAAAAGGCAATGGAGGTCTTCCGCAGAAATGACTGCCTTGTGATCAGTGATGAGATCTGGTCGGATCTTACCTATACCGGGCATTCCCATGTGCCGGCTCAGATGGTCAGTGAATGGGCCCGTGAGCATGTCCTGGCGGCGTATGCGCCGAGCAAGACCTTCAATCTGGCGGGGCTTGTCGGAAGCTACCATATCATATATAATCAGAATCTTAATCAGAGAATTACTGACTTTTCGGCAAATACCCATTACAATGAAATGAATGTTTTCAGTGAGCATGCACTGATCGCGGCATACAGCCGCGAGGGAGCGGAGTGGACCGATGAGCTCAGAAGTGTTCTCGAGGATAACTGCCGCACGGCGGTTGATTTCATTCAGGAAAATTTCGAGGGCGTGGATGTTTCAATGCCGGAGGGCACGTATATGCTGTTTCTGGACTGCACCGGATTCTGCAGAAGAACCGGAAGAACGATTGATGAGGTTCTCAGAGCGGGCTGGAATGCAGGCATCGGCTGGCAGACGGGCCATGCATTTGGCGGTAACTGTCATATACGCGTCAATCTGGCACTGCCGAAGACAAAACTTATGGAAGCGCTTGGCCGGATGCGGGATTATGTTTTCACCGATACGGATACGGAGGCTTATTTGTGGATCAATAAGTCTGATAAAGATCAGACAGACGTTGAGGGAGCGGGCCCCGGTGACAGCGGCATGCAGGAAGCAGATAAATCTGAAGTCTGTCGGGATACGGACAGATTAAATCGGCAAGACGAAATGCACCGGAGAGAAGAGAAGGTAGCACGTTGTGCCACAAAGAGAAGGAGCATGGAGAAGGATGACGGTGGAGAAAGCGGGGATCCTGAAGAAAGCGGCGATTCGGAGGATTTTTCTGCCGGGTGGATATACAATGATGACGGCCTTCTGACCGTTTCCGATGACAGAAACCGGGATATGACGGTGCGTGCCGTGAAGAGGCTTCTGGGAAATTATCCTGTAGAGGAGTGTCATCTGGCGGGATTTGTAAATGGAAATATCGTTGGGAACAAGGATATGGAGGAAGCGCAGAATTATTGCCGGATCCTGCAAAACGGAGGGTTGAAGATTGCGGAGCTCTTCACGGAGGAGGAATGTGTGAAGCTGAGGCAGATCGGTATTTTTTGACAGAGGCTTCGCGGCAGGCGCCCTGTCTGTGTTCCCGAAGGACTTATACTATGAGAAATTTAAGTAAATCAAAAACAATTGAAAGAGAAAATGAGGAGAAACAGTATCGGAGGATGACGGAGACACCGGTCTCGAAGCTGATTCTGCAGCTGGCGGTTCCGACGATCATCAGTATGCTGATCACGAACATCTATAACACCGGTGACACATATTTCGTCAGCCGGATCGGAACATCGGCGTCCGGGGCGGTCGGAATTGTATTTGCGCTGATGGCGATTTTTCAGGCGCTTGGGTTCATGTTCGGTCATGGTGCCGGAAGCATCATATCCAGACATCTGGGCGCAGAGGATCCGGATGCCGCAGTAAAGTTCGCGTCTACGTCCTTTTTCGTCAGCTTCGGCGTCGGTATTCTTGCCGCGCTGTTCTGTATGATTTTCATGAATCCGATTCTCCGTCTTCTGGGAGCGACGGATACGATTCTTCCGTTCGCGAGAGAATACGCGTTCTGGATTTTTCTGTCCGGGCCATTTCTGGCGACAAGCTGCGTACTGAACAACATCCTCCGCTATGAGGGACGGGCATTTTATGCGATGATAGGTCTTACGACGGGAGGCATCCTGAATCTGATCGGCGACCCGATTCTGATGTTCGGCTTCCATCTGGGGGTCAGCGGCGCAGGAATATCGACGGCTGTATCTCAGATTATCAGTTTCCTGATTCTTCTTCATATGTTCTACAGCGGAAAAACCGTGACCTATTTCTCACTCCGAACGGTCGGGAGGGCGGCTTCCGGACTGTTCCGATGGAGAGTTCTCGGAAGAGACACTTCGGATATTGTGAAGACAGGATTTGCAAGCTTTGTGCGCCAGACGCTGAATAGCGTATCGACGGGATTTCTGACGTCTCAGTCATCTGCCTACGGAGATGCGGCGATCGCCGGGATGAGCATCGTGGGAAGAGTGGTCTTTCTGATGGCATCCGTTGCAATCGGCATCGGACAGGGACTTCAGCCGGTAGCAGCGTTTAATTACGGCGCGGGGAAGTATCGGAGAGTGAAACGCGGCTACGGATTTACCGTGGCGGCGGGGACGGTTGTTCTGGGAGTCATCGCCCTTGTCATGGCCGTTTTTGCTGCGCCTGTGATTGCCTGGTTCCGGCCTGATGCGGATGTGGTGAAGATCGGAGCGCCGGCACTTCGCTGGCAGTGTGCGACCTGTCTGCTGCAGGCATGGATCATCAGCTCCAACATGCTTTTTCAGAGCATTGGAAAGAGTTTCCGGGCGTCATTTCTTGCGGGTCTGAAAAGCGGCTTCTGCTTTATTCCGCTGGTATGTATTCTTCCGAGGCTCTGGGGAATTAACGGAATTATTCTGGCACAGCCGCTCGCGGATGTAATTACGGCAGCGGTCACGGTACCGTTCATTGTTCCGTTCATGCATGAGCTAAGTAAATCAGAGCGCAAGACCGTAAGCGAATCCGGAAAGGTTTAGGTCTGGTGCTCATGCTGAAAAATAAGTATTTACGATATTGGATCCGGCAGGGTATAGTACTCATTGAAAAGTAAATGGATCAGTCATTTCGAGGGGGAAATAGGTGAGCGTCAGAAGGCTCCTGTTTCTCCCTTATGTATTTTCAGACGGTGTTCACAGCACTGCCTATACGCAGAAATGACATCCGGCATATGTACAGCAGAAAGGAAGGAACGAATCATGCTAGGTACCATTTTACTTTATGTGGGAATTGTTCTGATCAGCAATGGCCTGGCCGGGGTTCTTGAGGTGAAGGATAAGTCCATGGTTGTCATGAACATTTTCACCGGCGGGCTCAGTCTGGTACTGAACATCATTGCACTTGGATACGGTGTAGTAAGCAATCAGGGCATGCTCTGGTTTTACGGAAGCGCAACGGGTCTTCTGTTCGCATTCACCTATCTTTACTCCGCAATCAATACGATCTTCGGATTTGATCAGCGTCTGTATGGATGGTTCAGTCTGTTTGTAGCCATCAACGCGATTCCGGCTGGAGCGCTCTGCTTTGTCGGATACGGCGGGAACTGGATCTACGGACTGATCTGGTGGGCATGGGGACTTCTGTGGTTCACAGGATTCCTGACCTGCGGTTTGAAGAAGAATCTTGGAAAATTCCCGGCATGGCTGGGCGTGATTGAGGGCGTGGTTACAGCCTGGATTCCCGGCTTCCTGATGCTTGTGAATATGTGGCCGTCATAAGCGGTTTCAGCAGATTCCGGCGCAGATTTTATGAATTGCCTGTTCTGATCGGCGGCAGATATCCCGCCGCCGGTTTTCAACAGAGGTATCCGGTAACGGATATAGAGATAGAGCAGCAGAGTTTTCATCCTGAGAAGCCGGTGAATCGACAGCCGGCTGTGAGAAAAGGAGGTATTTATGCAACTGACAGAGCGTGAGCGCGAAAAAATGATGATCAGTCTGGCAGCAATGATCGCGCAGAAGCGGAAGGACAGAGGAGTAAAGCTGAATCATCCGGAAAGCGTTGCAATTATTACCAGTTATATTCTGGAGGGTGCCAGAGACGGAAAGACCGTGGCGGAACTCATGGATGAGGGAGCACGGATTCTGACCAGAGATGATGTGATGGAAGGCGTGCCGGAGATGATCCCGATGATTCAGGTTGAGGCGACCTTTGTGGACGGCACAAAGCTTGTCACGATACATGACCCGATCCGCTGACCGGAGAATTCTCCTTTGGGAAAGCGGCACGCAGACAGTGACGCGGGGACATATACATTTCGATGTCCCGGATACGGGGCTAGCAGAATTACAGAGCACAGCAGAAAGGAGCAGTCTATGATTCCAGGAGAGGTTCATTTTGCGACAGATAAACCGGTTCCCTACAATGAAGGCTATGATGCCATCGAGCTGGAAGTAAAGAATGTAGGAGACAGAGCGGTTCAGGTCGGATCGGAGTATCATTTTTATGAGGCAAACGAGCAGGGACTGAAGTTTGACCGCGCGAAGGCATATGGAAAGCGTCTTGATATCGCTGCGGGAACGGCAATACGCTTCGAGCCCGGCGAGACGAGAACGGTCCGTCTGATTGATTTCGGCGGAAAACGGAGAGTTTTTGGCTTCAATAACCGTGTGAACGGGTATCTGGACAAGAACAAGAAAGCCCACAGCACAGATCTGGAGGTGACGGTATGAGCTTTGAAATGGACCGGAAGCAGTATACACAGATGTTCGGACCGGCGGAGGGAGACAGCGTCCGGCTGGGAGATACCAATCTGTTCGCAAAGATAGAGAAGGATTATACCGTACACGGACAGGAGAGCAAATTCGGCGGCGGGAAGGTTCTTCGTGACGGAATGGGTGTCAGCGCGACGCAGACCAGAAAGGATAATCCGAAGGTCGCGGATACGATTATCACGGGAATTACAGTCATCGATTATACAGGGATCTACAAGGCGGATATCGGTATCCGTGACGGGAAGATCCTCGCCATTGGCAAGGGCGGAAACCCGGATATCATGGACAGCATCGACTTCATCGTGGGAGCAAGCACGGAGGCAATCTCAGGTGAAGGGCTGATTCTTACCGCCGGAGGTATTGATCTGCATGTTCATTATCTTTCGACAGGTCTGGCTCATGCCGCTCTCGACAACGGTATCACGACGCTCTTCGGAGGCGGAACAGGACCGGCAGACGGTTCGAACTCTGCCACAACCACACCGGGCGCATGGCACATTCAGCGTATGATAGAAGCTGTTGAGAACGATCCTCTGAACTATGGATTTATGGCAAAGGGCGCCGGCGCCACACCGGAAACCATTGCTGAGCAGGTCGAGGCAGGTGCCGCGGCAATCAAGACTCATGAGGACTGGGGCGCTACGGCGGCGGGAATTGACAATTCCATCAAGGCAGCGGACAAGTACGATGTTCAGTACGCGGTGCACACAGATTCCCTGAATGAAGGCGGATTCGTTGAGAATACAATTAATGCCTTTGCAGGACGTACGGTTCATACCTTCCATACAGAGGGCGCAGGCGGCGGACATGCACCGGATATCATGATTGTAGCCGGTGATGAGAACATTCTTCCGTCCTCTACAAACCCGACAAACCCCTATACGCAGAACGTTATCGATGAGCTCTTTGATATGACCATGGTCTGCCACAATCTGGATCCGAAGGTTCCGGAGGATGTCGCTTTTGCGGAGTCCCGTGTCAGAAAGCAGACGGTGGCGGCAGAGGATGTTCTTCATGATATGGGCGCTCTCAGCGTCATGACCTCTGATGCCATGGCAATGGGCCGTGTCGGTGAGGTGGCAATGCGCTGCTGGCAGCTGGCAGACAAGATGAAACAGCAGAGAGGACCGCTTGAGGGTGATTCCGAATATGACGATAATAACCGGATCAAGCGTTATGTGGCAAAATATACCATCAACCCGGCCATTGTCAACGGTATTTCCGATTATGTGGGATCCGTCGAGGTCGGCAAGTACGCAGACCTGGTCATCTGGGATCCGAAGTTTTTCGGCGCAAAACCGAAGCTGGTTCTGAAATCGGGCATGATCGTATACGGCGTTGTCGGAGACGCTTCCTCCAGTCTTCCGACACCTGAACCGAGAATGATGAGAGATCTCTACGGCGCTTTCGGCAAGGCAGTTCAGAGCACAAGCATCACTTTTGTATCCACCTATGCGTACACACACGGAATTAAGGAAAAACTCGGCCTGAACAAGATTGTTCTCCCGGTTCATAACACGCGCAATCTCACAAAGAGAGATATGAAGCTGAACAATTATGCGCCGAAGACGATCAGGATTGATCCGCAGACCTTCAATGTAACAATTGATGACGAGCTGATCAGCTGTGAGCCGGTAGATACCATTTCACTGGCACAGCGGTACTACTTCTTCTGAGAAGTACAGAAACAGGTATGATATTCCGGCGTAATATGTGCCGGCATGGGGCGGTCCGGACTGTCTGTAATGACAGCCGGACCGATCTCCATATATGGAGGACACTGTGACGATGATGATCAGACGGATATGGGGGCATCGCTGGAACTGATTTCCCTATATGGGCGGACACTGTGACAGGGAGAGATAGCCCGCAATATGCGTTCTGCCTCGTTCACAGCAAGACAGTCTGACAGAGAGGAGCTGTATAGAATCATGATTTTGACGGAAGTATACGGGAATATCCAGGATATTCCGGATCTGGCATCCTGGCATGTGGAGACCGCTATGGTAAAAAGTGATGATCTTCTGAAAGCGATCCTGCGGGTAACCTCTGATCACGGGCGTGACTATGGAATCAGGCTTGAGGATGAATCGCAGAAGCTGGAGAACGGATCCGCGTTTATGCTGGGGCCGGGAAAACTTCTTGTACTGAGTGTCATTCCGGATGAGGTGATCGTGATTACTCCCTCAGATATGGATGAAATGGGAAAAACAGCGCATATGCTCGGCAACCTGCATAAGCCGGTGCAGATCAGAGACGGCAGGATTACGCTTCTGATGGATCCGGTGGTGCTGAAGACGCTGAAGGAAAATGGAACCGGGTTTACGGTGGAGAAGGTGCAGCTGGAGAAGCCCATGCAGTACGCAAACCTGACGCCGGGCGCACATACACACACGCACCATACGCCGGGCGCGCATACACATGCGCACCACGCGGAAGAGCATTAAAGGTTTCTGCCCGGGCTTGCTTGAAAGGCAGGGCTTTACAGTATCTCTGCCTTTTGCAGACCGGATGCAGCAGAGTTTTTATTAGATATTGCAGAGAGGAAAATAACAGAATGAGAAAAGAGTTGCTGGAGGCATTTCAGATCTGCGATTCGACCTTTCCGATCGGCACCTTTAATCACTCCTTCGGAATGGAAAATTATCTGTCGAGGCGGATCATCCGTAAGGCGCCGCAGTTTCGGGAGTGGCTGGAGAACTATTTCCGCTCTCAGTACCGCTATGGAGAGGGACTGCTGGTCATTTTATGCAGCCGCGCTCTGGATGAGGGACGTGAGGAGGAGCTTCTGAGATACGATGACATCATCAACCGGTCCGTGGCAGCAAGAGAGACGCGTGAGGGAAGCCGGATGATCGCTGTACAGATGGCGGCACTGATCCGGAAAATTTACGGGGACAGATATGCATTTTTGAACCGGTATGCGGAGAGGATGGATGAGGACGAATACTTCGGCAGTCCCGCGATCGTTTTTTCTGTTTTTGCCCATGAAAAGGGAATTGACTGCCGGGATGCCTTTGAGCTGTACGGCTACAGTGTGGCGTCCACGCTGGTGCAGAACGCGGTCCGCTCCGTCCCACTCGGACAGAGAGAAGGGCAGGTGATCCTGCATGATGTCATGCTTCTGATCACGGATCTTTATGACCGGACATCGGATCTGGATGAGGAATATCTGGGGGCGAACATTCCCGGCCTCGAACTGGCGCAGATCTGTCACGAGACACAGGAAGCGAGATTGTTCATGTCGTAGTATATGCGAGAAGCAGGAATTCGAGGAGCAGTGAATCAGAGAATAATCAGGATACCGGAATCATCTGACAGGAACATGATCCGGCAGCTTATCACAGAGAAAGGATAATGAATCATGAAACGGGCAGTAAGAATCGGAGTCGGAGGTCCGGTAGGATCCGGAAAAACGCAGCTGATCGAGAGGCTTACCAGAAGGCTTAAGGATGAATACAGTATGGCGGTTATCACCAATGATATCTATACGAAGTGGGACGCAGAGTATATGGTATCCCATTCCGTACTGGATGCGGACAGAATCATCGGGGTGGAAACCGGCGGATGCCCGCACACGGCGATCCGTGAGGATGCGTCCATGAATTTTGCGGCGGTGGAGAAGCTGGAGAAGCGTTTCAACCACACCCTCGATCTGATGTTCATTGAAAGCGGAGGCGATAACCTCGCGGCAACATTCAGCCCCGAGCTGGTAGATTTTTCCATTTACATCATTGACTGCGCGGAAGGAGAGAAAATCCCGGCAAAGGCAGGACAGGGAATGATCAAGTCGGATTTGTTCATCATCAACAAGATTGATCTCGCGCCCTATGTCGGAGCAAATCTGGAGAACATGCGGGAGACGTCCCGGAAGTTTCGCGGAGACGGGACCTTTGTGTTTACGAATCTGAAGACAGACGAAGGTCTCGAGGATGTTGTGCGATGGCTGAAGAAGGATTGTCTTCTGGAGGACCTTGAATGAAAAGTCAATTTGACGGAGAGATCCGTCTTGGATTTACAAACCGAAGCGGGCGAACTGTGGCGCAGACGACCTACCGCAGGGGAAATTCCAGGATTTCCGGGAACATTCCGGCTGCCGGAGACGTTCCCTATTATTTTCTGATCAGCACCGGCGGCGGTTTTACCGAGGGGGAGACGTATCTTCAGGAGGTTTCGCTCGAGGAACAGTGTCATGCGATTGTGACAACACAGACCCCGAACTATATCTACAAGTGCGACGGGGGAAGACTGACGAGTCAGAACAATCGGGTGGAGATCGGAAAGGATTCCTTCCTGGAGTATTATATTGATGAGACGATTCCATACGCCAGGGCAAGATTTCGTCAGAACACAGAGATCGAGATGGCTCCGGGATCCAGACTGATTATGACCGACGGGCTGACTGCCGGGTGGTCGGAGGACGAGGAACCCTTCCAGTACCGGGATATCGGGCTGAAGACGGATATCCGGATGGATGGTCGGCTTCTGTTCCATGACTTTCTGCTCGTCAACCCGGAAGAAGATCATATGCATGAAATCGGATGCTTTGAGGGATCCATGAACTACAATTCCGCTGTCATCATTGATGAAGGTGTCGACGAGGCTATGCTGGAGGAACTGAGAAATTTTCTGAATCAGAAATTCACCGGTTCCGACGAGGTCCGGTTCGGATTGTCTCTGCTTGATCGTTATGGTCTTGTACTTCGTGTTCTGGGGAAGAGCATCGGGGAGACGCGCGAAGTCGTGTATTCAATGACCGGTTATTACCGGGAGAAAATTCTCGGTTATCCCCACTTTGCGTTGAGGAAAAATGCCTGAATGAAGTGCGCCTTTAGCGATTTTGAGTGTTGTCAATAGAGATAACAGGCATATGTATGACAAAGTGTCAGAAGTCGTTAATTCAGATCGGCAATCAAAAAGAATTTTGAAAATGGTTGATTTTTCGCGCAAAAGCACGCTTGATGAAAATAAGGGAATGTGTTATCATGAACCCGTTGTGAGGCTCAATTCGCCTGGCTTCCGGGAAACATCCGGGCAGGCACAGAACAATAGAATAGAAAAACATGGGGAGCCGGAAGGCTGAGAGGTATCACATGAGATACGACCCGAGAACCTGATTTGGATAATGCCAACGTAGGGAAGTGCGAGCACTGGTGTTTTTTATGTAGTCTTTTAGGCGGTATCCATTTGGGTATCGTCTTTTTTGTGTATAAGCTCTTCGAAACCACAAAGCACGGAGCAATCCGCAGTTTATACAGTATTATACCAGAACAGCTCTTCGAAATCGCAGACAGGAGCGTCACACGCGAAAAGCGCTAGTGACTTTATTTTATTTAAAGAATTCGAAAGGAAGGACAAGGTTACAGATGAGAGAGTATCATACGCAGATGGAGGCGGCGAGAAAAGGGATCGTCACTCCGGAGATGAAGGCTGTGGCAGGAAAAGAGAGAAGAACGGAGGAGGAAATCCGGAACTGGGTAGCGGAAGGAAAGGTGGTTATCCCAGCGAATCCGGCGCACAAGGGGCTTGATCCGAACGGCATCGGCAGTATGCTGAAGACGAAAATTAATGTAAATCTCGGTATCAGCCGTGATGTGAAGGATTATGACGTGGAGATGAAGAAGGTTCTCAGCGCCGTCGATCTCGGCGCTGAGGCAATCATGGATCTTTCCAGTCATGGCAACACCCAGCCGTTCCGCAGAAAGCTGACCAGTGAATGTCCGGCGATGATCGGCACGGTTCCGATCTATGATTCCGTGATCCATTATCAGAGGGATCTTGCGACCCTCAGTGCAAAGGATTTTGTGGATGTCGTGCGTCTGCACGCGGAGGACGGTGTGGACTTCGTGACGCTGCACTGTGGGATCACCAGAAAGACGATTGAGGAAATCAAGGCCGGCAGGAGAAAAATGAATATTGTCAGCCGGGGAGGAAGCCTGGTTTTTGCATGGATGGCGATGACGGGGAACGAAAATCCCTTCTACGAATATTATGATGAGATTCTGGAGATCTGCCGGGAGCATGATGTGACTATCAGCCTCGGTGATGCCTGCCGGCCGGGATGCCTTGCGGACGCGACGGACAGCTGTCAGATCGGCGAGCTGCTCAGGCTTGGTGAGTTGACGCAGAGGGCGTGGGACCGGGATGTCCAGGTCATGGTGGAAGGGCCAGGCCATGTGCCGATGGATCAGATCGCCGCAAACATGAAGGTTCAGCAGACCATCTGCAAGGGAGCACCCTTTTATGTACTCGGACCTCTGGTAACAGATATCGCACCAGGCTACGACCACATTACAGCTGCGATCGGCGGGGCGATTGCGGCGATGAGCGGTGCTGCGTTTCTCTGTTATGTGACACCGGCGGAGCATCTTGCGCTTCCGAACATAGACGATGTACGTCAGGGAATAATAGCAAGCCGGATCGCGGCTCACGCGGCAGATATCGCCAAGGGCATTCCGGGTGCGCGGGAACAGGACGACCGGATGGCGGATGCAAGACGGAAGCTTGACTGGGAAGCCCAGTTCAAGGAGGCGCTTGATCCGAAGACTGCGAAGTCCATTCGGGACAGCCGGGCGCCGGAGGATGATCACAGTGACACCTGCTCCATGTGCGGAAAGTTCTGCGCGGTGCGGAGCATGAATAAAGCACTGGCGGGAGAATATATCGATATTCTCTAATGTATCGATATCATTTGATCAAAGTATATTTTGCAGGGATTTCACAAGCCTGCCGTTATCCTGGGGCTGACTGGAGGTCAGCATCCGGCAGCACCGGACAGAGGTTCTGTGAAATCCCTGTTTTCTGTTGCATGAATAAAAAATGAATAAAAAAGAAAATGCTTTCCTACCGGCACTGGATTCTGTATACTTAAGGATGAAAATCATGGTTACAGATTTCGCCGCGAGGCGGAAGCTGCCACAGGGCTGCCGCGGATGTTGGAATATACTGCAATATTTGCCGCAGCACAGAAAAGGAGGAGCAGTATGTGGACTAGGATCGGATTAAAAAACCGGTCAAAAGAGGTATTCAGGGGCAATTACTGGAAAGCTGTTCTTGCCGGACTTCTTCTTTCGCTGGTGATCGGAGGATCTTACAGCAGCTCAGGCGGAGGAGCGTTATCCGGATTTTGCAACGTAATTTTGAATTATGATGTCGTTTCCGGCAGAGACACTGATATTTTCGGATTTCATGCGGGACCGGGCGGTATTCCCGGAGGGATGTTAGGCGCGTGGCTGATGGCTGCGGGGATCATTTTTATGGTGGTGGTGGTGATCGCCGTCATCGCGATTGTGACCGATGTATTTCTGCTGAATCCGCTGGAAGTCGGGGTGCGGAGGTTCTTTTATACGAATCTTCACCAGAAAGCGGAGCTTCGCGAAATCATGTACGGATTTGATCACTCCTACAAGAACGTGGTAAAGGTGATGTTCTTCCGTGATCTCTATACCTTCCTCTGGTCATTGCTTTTCGTGATTCCGGGAATCGTGAAAGGGTATGAATACCGGATGATCCCGTATCTTCTGGCTGAATATCCGGACATGCCGATGGAGGAAGCGTTCCAGATCAGCAGAAACATGATGTATGGAAATAAATGGAAGGCATTTGTGCTGGACCTTTCGTTTCTTCTGTGGGTGATTTTTTCGAGCATTACCTTCGGGTTGGTCGGTATCTTCTATGTAGATCCCTATATGGCGCAGACGAGCGCCGCGCTGTACGATGCCATCAAGATCGAGAAAAATCCGTTCGCGGGACAGAATCCGGGCGGTAATGGCAGCTTCGCAGGCATGTGGTAAACGGTCATACGATGATCTTGCCACAAAATGTATAAGCTGCGGTTTGTCTGCGTTTTCGAAGCACATATAGTTTTCGATTTTGGAGGTAATAGAATGTATCATTGCATACTGGCAAAATATAATGCGGAAATATCGAAAAAGAAGAAGGAGGATCTTCTGCCGGAGATCCGGGAACTGTTCGCGGGTCTCACCGGAATTGAAGGAATTGAATCGGTTGAGGTATTTCCAAATGTGATTGACCGGGCAAACCGGTACGATGTTCTGATCCGGATCCGGATGACACCGGAGGCGTTGCCTGTCTATGACGACAGTGAAATCCACAAAACCTGGAAAAGAGACTACGGAAAATACCTTGAGAAGAAGGCGATATTTGATTATGAAGGATGAGAATGCGTAGCAGATATGCACAAAAATTCCCGGTATTTTCACAAAAATTATAGAAGTAAGTCCTGAATTTCATGCAGAAACTCCCGAAAGATTTGCATTTCAATGGCAAGAGGATAAAATATCTATGTAAGGTCTCCTGAGAACCGCGGGTCATGGAAGGATAGCATACCGCATTAGTTTTCACGGAGCCTGTGACAATACTTATTGAGAGGTCGGCCGTAGATATCGAAGACCGAAAATGAATTTGAGGAGAGGCATGAGAGATGAAAAAGGCAAAGGTGAAATTCAATCGGGTCGAGGATATCGTAGCATTTGTTAAACTGGCCGGAGAATGCACAGACGACGTCACGGTCCGGAAGGGCAGAAGTGAGACGGACGGAAAATCAATCATGGGAGTATTTGCTCTGGGATTTGAACCGATAGAGATTGAGTTCACGGAAGGCAATTCACAGATGGAAGAGTACCTGAGCGCGTACGCCTTATAATCAGCGTTCAGAGAGCGTGTTAAACAGACTTAAAAGATCGGCAGATATTTGTTCGGTAAAGGATAAATATCTGCCGATTTACTGTATAAAGCCGTCGTCAAGCGGGCAGTTTTTGGGCATGCGAAGCATGCACAGAAAACTGCATGCTTGAACGACGCTAACATGTATGAGCATTCTCGCGGTGTGAAACACCGCGAGAATGCTCATACATGTGGCAGCTGCGAGAGTTGCGAAGCAACGGAGCAGCTGGCTTTATACAGTATGCGGCACGATATAATAATAAGCGGCACGGAAGCTGCGAAGCAGCGAAGTGACGCGGGGACTTATACAGTATGCGGCACGATAACAGGCAGTGATCCACACCTGTCAGGAAAGGAAAAGGAAAACGATGGAAAATTTCGATGAATTATACTATCAGAGACCATATCTGAAAGAGTTTGACGCGGAGGTGATCTCCTGCGAACCGTGCGGGAAGGGCTATCACGTGGAGCTAAACCGGACGGCGTTTTATCC
This sequence comes from Bilifractor sp. LCP19S3_H10, assembly GCF_052119185.1. NCBI lineage: Bacteria > Bacillati > Bacillota > Clostridia > Lachnospirales > Lachnospiraceae > Bilifractor > Bilifractor sp. LCP19S3_H10. Next base: position 192,746 of record NZ_JBQKFT010000004.1, on the reverse strand, counting down.
GGAAGGCGGCGGTCAGCCTTCAGACCGCGGTATCCTCCGGACTGACGCACAGACGGTTATTCCGGTGCGGGATGTTCAGAAGCATGGGGATCACATCGTTCATACGACGGATCGGGAAATCGCCGTCGGAACTCAGGTACACGGGGTCATTGACTGGCAGCGCCGAATGGATTATACTACGGCACATTCGGGTGAGCATATCCTATCTGGTCTGATTCACAGACGTTTCAGATACGAGAATGTCGGATTCCATATGAGTGAAGAATGCGTCACCATTGATATCAGCGGAGTCATGACCTGGGAAGAACTGATGGAGGTGGAGCGTGACACAAATGCAGTGATCCGCAGCGATATTCCTGTAGAAGAAAGCTTTCCGGAGGGACAGGAACTGGAGACGCTGGATTACCGGAGCAAGAAGGAGCTGACCGGGAAGGTGAGGATCATCACGATTCCGGGAGCGGATATCTGCGCCTGCTGCGGAACCCATGTGATGAGAACCGGCGAGATCGGCATAGTGAAATGTCTCAGCATGATTCATTATAAGAAAGGCGTGCGGATCGAGCTGGTCTGCGGCAGAAAGGCCCTTCTCGATTATGAACGGAAGGTGGATCAGAACACGGAGATCTCCCATATGCTCTCCGCGAAGCCCCATGAGACAGCAGAGGCTGTCGCGAGAGTACAGCAGGAGCTGGCGGAGGCAAATCAGAAGCTGAATGCCTGGGTCAGCAGGTACTTTGACGGGAAGATCAAAGAACTGAAAAAGCAAGAATCATTTTTGATTGATTTTGAGCAGAACATTGACCGGAACAGCTGCCGGAAGTTCTGTGACAGGCTGGTGAAGGAATCCATGGCACCCACCTGTGCCGTTCTTACAACGCAGGAGAGGGAAGAAGGTGTCTATGCGTACTGCATCTGCAGCTCAGCCGTCAATCTCAGGAACCTCACGAAAAGCATCAATGCCAGTCTTGAAGGTCGCGGCGGCGGAAGCCCGGAGATGATCCAGGGCTCTTTCAAGGCAGAAAAGGAGAAGATACAGGAGGTATTGACTGGAATCTTTACTGTATAAGCTCTTCGAAAACGCAGACGGGATCGACACATGCGAAGCGTGTGAAAGAGTGAGGATGCGATTTCGAAGGCAACAGGTATGAGGATGAAGCGCGAAGGCGCGGAATCCGAATGCCTGTAGGATTGCGGGAGTGCGAAGCGCGGAGCAATCCGTAGCTTATACAGTATGAAAGAGAGTCACGCCGATTCATTCGTTTTGCCCATTCGTTTCTTTTTTCCAGAAATGATCAGTGTAACTATACCAAAACCGATCATAACAAAAATGAGCGGATGTCTAAAAAATTCTAATTTAAAGGTATAAAAGGCCACCGCAAGGATTACGATATTTGTACAGATTGTAAAGATGCCACTTAGAAACTTACATCTTATCGGCGCCTTTTGATAATACTGTGCAGACAGAAATAGGAACACACCGGTCAGCAGTCCTGGAAAAACATCATACGTTATTAAAAGAAACGGAAGAATTGTAATTGGATTATTTTTTATCAATAAATTGATAGGCGAACGACATAACAAGTCAATGAAGACCATTCCTTGTGCTAATGCAACAAACCAGAAACAGCAATTAGTCTGAGTCTTTTTATCTTCATCCAATTGGTTTTCCTCCTATTCTTATAATAGATATAGTCGTTAAAATAGCCATGGGAACTCTTTTCTCTGGTATTAATCTTTCACCTATAATCGTCGTTTCACGACGAATGATTCGGCGGTTATTATATATATTAATATCTGACTACTTCTTATGTGATGATAATACCGTGGATTATTTTGTTTATATATAGGAAATATTCACACAATACATAAGCCCTTATTAGTAAAATTATTAGAAGGGAGGAAGCAATCCCGTAGCTTATGCAGTATCAAAGAGAGCTCTAGGAAAACGCAGACAGGCACGTCACACGTGAGGCGTGTGTAAGGGCCAGGATGCGAATTTTCACAAAACGTGTGTTCTGTGTTATAATCGGAGGCGGAACGGTTTTTGAGTTTCCTGCTGAGGGGATTTGATATGCTTGTGATAGAACTGCTGCTTCTGGCAGCGCTTGTGATATTTCCGGTGTCGCTGATCGCGGGTATTGTGAAAAAGAGACGCAGCGGCGACGACCGGCGAGGGCCCCGGATATGGATGATCGGATCGATGACGGTGATTGTCATCGGAACGATTCTTGTCGGCGTTCTCCCGGGAGGCGTTCAGACCGGTACTGGAGAGAACCGGACGGGAGCTGTTGGGACCGTCATCGACCGGATTCGGAACGGGACAACCGCCTCTGTTGGAGGGGCGCTGCCTTCTGAAGAGAAAAGAGCGGCGGCGGAGCTTACGGCCTTTCATCCGGAGGATCTTCCACCTTACAGCGGTTCTCCCTCGGTTGAGGTGAACGGGAATGTTCCCTTTTTCACGGACGAGGATCTCAAGACACGGGAATTCGAATTCTACAGTAGCCAGGACAGTCTCGGACGCTGCGGAACCGCCTATGCGGATATCTGTGTCGATACAATGCCGGTGGAGGAGAGGGGAAAGATCGGATCGGTGAAGCCGACCGGATGGCACACGGTAAAGTATAACGGGATCGACGGCAATTATCTGTACAATCGCTGTCATCTGATCGGATATCAACTGGCGGGCGAAAACGCGAACAAAAAAAATCTGATCACAGGTACCCGCTATATGAATGTAGAGGGAATGCTTCCCTATGAAAACGAGGTGAGCTACGCGGTCACCGACTTTAATTTTCATGTACTTTACCGGGTTACACCGGTTTTTGAGGGCAATAATCTGCTGGCCTCCGGTGTTCTGATGGAGGCGGAATCCGTAGAAGACAGGGGAGAGCGAATCCGGTTCTGCGTCTACTGCTACAATGTACAGCCGGGGATCACGATTGACTATGCGACCGGTGACAGCAGCGGTCCGGCATTTACCGGCTCTGATTCTGCATCCGGAGGGAAAGAGACCGCGAAGCAGACGGAAGTGTCAGAGACACCTGCTTCGGAGCCATCCGTTTCGGGTGGGACAGTCAGCTATGTCGTCAATACGAATACAGGCAGATTTCATTATCCGACCTGTTCGTCAGTGAAAGACATTGCTCCGGGAAATCAAATGGAATGGACCGGATCCAGGGATGAACTAATCGGCAGGGGCTACACACCCTGTAAGCGATGCAATCCGTAGAATATAAACAACAGCAGGTGTGCGCAGTACCGGTTCCGGTTTAAAATGGAGATCATATGTTTCGTATCATCGCAGGAATTCTTGTGGCTTTTATTCTCAGTATAGCGGTTCTTATATATTTTGGGCTTTACGCAGTATTTCGCGCCGTTCTCTACAATACGAATGAACGGAAGTCTGGTCATGTGCCGCTCCCGACCGGAGAGGGATATGATCAGCATCAGGAGAGCATGCAGGAGCTGGTGGACCTGATGAAGGAGATTCCGTATGAAGAGGTAAGCGTTCGGAGCTTCGACAACCTGACCCTGTATGGCAGGTATTATGAGGTGAAAAAAGGAGCACCGCTTCAGATTCAGTTCCACGGATACCGGGGAGAGGCGATCCGCGATATGGCAGGCGGAAATCGTGTCGCCAGGGAACATGGGCAGAACACTCTGGTTGTGGATCAGAGGGCGCACGGGAAAAGCGGCGGGAATGTTACAACCTTCGGGGTGAAGGAACGGCAGGACTGTCTGACGTGGGCCAGATACGCGGCGAAGAGGTTCGGCCTGCAGACACCGGTCATTCTGTCCGGTGTGTCAATGGGCGCCGCAACGGTTCTGATGGCGGCGGATCTGAAGCTCCCGGATAACGTTGTCGGGATTATCGCGGACTGCGGGTATACCTCACCGGAGGCAATTGTCCGGGATGTTGGAAGGGCAAGGAGGTATCCGGAGGGAGCGGTCTGGTGGCTGGTGAAGACCGGGGCAAAGCTTTTCGGCCATGTGGATCTCGCAAGCTGCGGTGCCATAAGCTCAATCCGGAAATCGAGGGTTCCGGTACTTTTGATTCACGGCGACGCGGACCGGTATGTGCCGGTGCGGATGAGCCGGGAGCTGTATAAGGCGGCAGAGGAAGCGGGAGTTCCCGTCCGACTGGAGATATTCCGGGGCGGCGCCCACGGAATCAGCTATCTGACGAATGTCCAAAGATATACAGATCTCGAGATGGAGTTTACATCAGGGCTGATGAAACGGTATATCCGGGAGTATTCCGGAGAGAAAGAACCGGAGAGAGGAAAGATATGACACTGGAACAGAAAAGGATTCTGGAGGAGCAGGATGTGAGCCCGGAGCTGATCCGCGGCGTGGAGAGATTCCGGGAGACTTATACCGTAGATGACGCTGTCCGCAGCCGTGTGGTAAAACCTGCACTTCCGTTCTACGGGAAAGAGGTGCTGGAAATGGCGATCGCCGCTCTTCTGGAGGGGCAGAATCTGTTGCTTACGGGCGCAAAGGCAACGGGCAAGAATGTTCTGGCGGAGAATCTTGCTTTTTTATTCGGCAGACCGGTGTACAATGTGTCATTTCATGTGAACACGAGCAGCGCAGAGCTGGTCGGTACTGATACCTTCCGGAATAATCAGGTGGAGCTTCGGGAGGGGAGTATCAGCCTCTGTGCCCGGTATGGAGGTTTCGGCATTCTCGATGAGATCAACATGGCAAAAAATGACGCGGTTTCTGTCCTGCATTCGACGCTCGATTACCGGCGGAGCATCGATATCCCCGGCTACGAGAAGATTGACCTTCACCCTGCGGCAAGGTTTATCGGAACGATGAACTACGGGTACGCCGGAACAAAGGAGCTGAACGAGGCGCTGGTATCCCGGTTCCTTGTCATCGACATGCCTCCGCAGACAGAGAATTCGCTGGAATATATTCTCAGCCGCATCTTTCCGGATATGACGGAGAGGGCAAGAGAGCAGCTGTCGGGGCTGTTTCTCGATCTGCAGACAAAAGCGGAGCACGGAGAAATTTCAGCCAGGAGTCTGGATCTGCGCGGAATTGTCGCGGCGGCACAGACAGTCCGCCAGGGCATCCCGCCTTTTCTCGCGCTGCAGATGGGGGTTGTCAATAAATGCTTTGACACCTTTGAAAAGGAAATCGTTCGCGACGTTCTGAGTACGCGGATTCCTGCGGAATGGACAAGGAAGGATGTTTTTGCTTGAATACTGGCAAGGATGTATGGGAATCCTATCCCTATGAGCTGGAAAACAGAATACGGAACCTGATCTGGACAGTCAGCGGGGATTATAGTCTTGAGGTGAAGCCGGATCTTGCGGAGTTTTCCCGATCACCGGAGATTGCCATCTATAACGGGATCAAGCAGGGGGCTCTGGCGAAATATTTTGATCAGGATGCCATTGCGATGTATCTGCTGAAAAAAATCTACTGTCATGCGGATCAGAGAGCACTGATGGATACCGCTAGGCTGTGTATTGAGGAAGCGGTGGGATGGAGACTTGACCGGGAGCGCGAGGGAGTGCGGTCTATCCGGAAAAAAGCTTTGGAGAAATGGCTGTACCAGGATTTCGGAAGAATGTCTGCGTATCCGCTGGGACGGCTGATGGCGGCGAGCTGGAGAGAAAAGCTGGATGGCGGCTATCATGGCCCGGAGCAGATCATGCGTCAGCTGGACCGGATTCACCGCCTCCGTCACGTGGAAACTTCGGAAGAAATTATCGGGACGATCGACAGTCTGTATAACGATGTTGTAGATCCTTCCTTTCCCATGACGCTGACGGAGGTGCTTCAGGTAACACCGGAAGAGCTTACCGAGTTTTCCTGGAGCGATTATCTGAAGGAGGAGCTGGAGGATGATTCCATCCGCTATGTTATTGAGAGAGTTACCGCGGAAATGCTGAGTTCGGATGAGCCTTCCCGGGAGGGAAAAACGGATGAGCAGGCCCCGGCGGAAGGCGGAGACAAGATCCGTAAGCTTCTACTGATCGATGACAGCGTTCTGGAAAAATCGAGAGAGTATGTGCAGCGGAATTTCGGGAAATCCTATCTTTCGCTTTCGGAGGAGAAAAGGATCACCAGCCGCATGTGCAGGGGAATACATTCCGACTGCGGACTTTTTTTCACTGACGGGATCCTGAAGAATCCCGTGGTCCGGAACAATCAGTATGTGCTCGCGAAGGGAAATAAAGAGAAAACGCTGGAATACTTCCGGACGAATTACCGGACAATCCGACACAATATTCAGATTCTCACGGATATGCTGAAGCGGGCATTTGCGCTTCGAAATGAGGAGGACAGCATCCTGTCTGATTCCGGTCAGATCGATCCGCGGCAGCTGTGGAAGGCAGGAAGATCGGAGGACGCGAGGCTGTTTCGGAGAGTTCTGCGAAGGGACAGCATGGATTTTGTGGTTGATTTTCTGATCGACGCGAGCGGGTCACAGAGAAAGCGGCAGAGAGAAGTGGCAATGCAGGCGTATATTATCTGCGAGGCGATGTCGAATCTTGGAATTCCCATGCGGGTGATGAGTTTCTGTACGTTCTGGGATTACACGGTGCTTCGCAGATTCCGGGAGTATGGGGATGACCGGAGCGCGAATGAAAACATCTTTGAGTTCACCACAAGCTCCAACAACCGGGACGGTCTGGCGATACGGACTGTGGGGCAGGGGCTCCTGGAGAGAGAGGAGAGCAATAAGGTCCTGATTGTGCTGAGTGACGGGAAACCGTATGATGTAATGATCAACCGGCCGAACGCGAGAAATCCGGAGCCTTACGCGGGTCACAGGGCAGCCCTTGACGCGGGCACCGAGGTCCGCCGGCTGAGACAGAACAATGTGGCGGTGCTTGGCGTTTTTGTAGGGGAGGAGAGCGAGCTTGCCGCAGAGCGGAAAATCTTCGGGAAGGATTTTGCGTATATCCGGTCAATCGACCATTTTTCGAACACCGTGGGGAGATATCTGCTCAGGCAGATTGAAAATTAGTCGCCTGTATAAGATGTGCGCCGGACCGCAATTTGTGCTCTTGCGTCGCTGCAGGTGAGAAACCGGGGAGAAATATACCCGGGGAGAGATGTTATGAGTGAGAAATCCGGATACAGAAAATCAAATACCAGGCGCAGACGGCGCAGCAGGAAGAGACGTTTCTGGAGAAAGTTTGTTCGTTTCTGGAGAATGTTCGGGCGGGCTGTCGTCTATCTCTATCGGGCAGGCGGCAGGGTGGTGATCCCGGTGGCTGCCCTGATTGTGGTGTTTATAGCCGTGGGGACGATGGAACAGAACGAACAAATGGCCAATGTCCGGAAAGTAACGAAAAAAGATACCACAATTACGATCCGCAAGGATCTGGTGAGCGACGAGGTGGAAGATTATTCAGATGTAATCCGGAAATACGCAGACGAATATTCCATTGGCGAGTATACCGGGCTGATCAAGGCAATCATGATGCAGGAATCAAGGGGTGACGGAACAGATCCCATGCAGGCGTCCGCCTCCTTCTATAATGAGCGCTATGCCGGACAGACAATTACAGATCCGGATTATTCGATCCGGGCCGGTGTCCGGGAACTTGCGGCGGCTCTCGATGCTGCCGATGTCCGTGGACCGGACGATATTAAAGGTATTTCGCTGGCTGTGCAGGGATACAACTTTGGTACCGGCTACATCGAATGGGCCAGGAAGAATTACGGCGGTTACTCTGCGGAGAATGCCTCCACATTCTCAAATATGAAGGCATATGAAAATGGCTGGAGCTCATACGGCGATCCGGATTATGTAGAACATGTACTGCGCTATTATTCGTATTCCTATTCGATTTCCGGAGACAGTTCCGGGAAGGGCAGAGATACTGCCGGGACATCTGCGCTGTCCTGAATAATACTATGCGGCAGCGGTGAGAGCTGCGAAGCAGCAGAGCGGATGGCTTTATCCGCTATGGGGGCACACGCAGAAAAACGGCAGGATCGCCTTTTCGGAGATCCTGCCGTTTTTGGATAGATAGCCGCATAGGGCTTCCTGCGCGCGTTTTTTACGCATTTCCGTCGATCATGAAGTTCATGAGCTTGCGGATATCCTCCGGATCAGAAGCGATGATCTCGAGCTCCGGAATGGCAGCCTCATTGGAAAAAATATTTGCCAGAGATACATACTGGCTGAGCTTTGATTTCAGGTTCAGCGTGTCACCCTCGGCAGTAACCAGTTCAACTCTTCCCTTGCAGCTGTCCACGATTTCAAAAAACTTCTCAACATTCGTGATGTTATTGATTTTCATCTCTTATCCTCTCTTTGCCGTGCGTTTTACAACGGCCTTCTATAGACCTTTTGTTCTGCCTAACGAATATATATGACGAATATATGAATGTCTTGTCAAAAACGTCCTGATATCAGTCATTTTTTGCTGCTGCACGCTGAGCCAAGGCTTGTCTGAAAGGCGGGGAATACACGATTTGATGGTGCTGTCCATCCGGAGACTTCTGAAAGCGGGCACTGTTCGGATAAAGGAGGGATAATATTCACCGTATCCGATAATCGTTAACAGAAACAACCGGGGGCGGGAGGCAGGTGTATGCGCAGGTTTTGGTATGGAAGTTTATTCTGGTTTATGGTAGACTGATTTCAAATTTGCAATGCTGTAACAGCCGGGGCAGGCAGGGATTTCGAGACGCGGGACGGAACTGATTAATGAGAGGAGAGATGCCGGAATGTACAGGATTCATCTATCACAGAGCGGGAAGGGATATGAGGCTCAGCGGATTATGGTGCTTCTTCTTGGTACATTTATTTACGCGGTGGGCATCAATTTTTTCATTGTACCTGCGGGTCTTTATACCGGTGGAGTTCTGGGACTGTGTCAGCTGCTGCGTTCCTTTCTGACATCGGTTGTCGGACTCAGATTCGGGAGCGTCGACGTCGCGGGTATCCTCTATTATCTGGTCAATATTCCGTTCCTGGTCCTGGCGCACAAGCTGATGGGAAAGCTCTATTTTGCGAAGACCATTCTCGGTATTACAGCGGAATCTGTGTTTCTTGTGCTGCTTCCGATTCCCAAACAGGCGCTGGTGGACAACCGTCTGGCTGCCGCCCTGATCGGAGGTGTAATCTGCGGCGCGATGATGGGACTGATGCTGAGGATGGGAGCCTGCGACGGAGGAATGGATCTGATCGGTGTACTGATTGTGCACCAGAGGAACGGGGCCAGCGTGGGACATGCCAACCTGTATGTCAATATTGTCGTATTTGCCATCATGGCCTTCAATTATCCGATTGACATTCTGATCTATTCGCTTTTTTCCGCGTTTGTCACATCCTATGCGCTTGACCGGTTTTATTCGCAGAACATCAAGGTGGAATTTCATATCATCACACAGCAGGATGTGGAAGCTCTGGAAAAAAGCATCATCCGGGAGCTTCGCAGATCGGTGACGAGATGGGAGGGAAAAGGCGGATTCAGCGGAAATGATGTAAATATTCTCTATGTAATTGTAGACAAGTACGAGGCACCGAGACTGAGACGGCTGGTCCGTGAATTTGATCCGGATGCCTTTGTCGTTGAAAATTCCGGTGTCAATATCTCGGGTAATTTCGAGAAGCATCTGGAGTGAGAGATTATCGTAAAGATCAGGACCGGGAGGGAGCGCTTTGCCTTATCGCGGGCTTGCCGGTCTTGTCAGCCGCGCGGGGACGGTCATTCCGGCGTTTGAAAATGATGTATGATTGGATGGCTGCACGTATGAACCGGAAGCCTGCGGGAGCGGTCAGTTTGACAGAAAAGAGGTCAGATAAATGGAGATCAGAGAAGAAGTTCGCAAAATGAAGCGGGTCGCGCCGCAAGTCGCTTCGTCTACCCTGGAACAGAGAAATCATGTTCTGAAATTGATCGGGGAGAGTCTGGAACGCCATAAGGAAGAGATTTTCGCGGCGAACCGGAAGGATCTTGAGAGAGCCGATGCGGAACAGGTCGCGCCGGCGATTCGGAAGAGACTGAAGTTCAGTGAAGAAAAGCTTGCGGATGTGGAAAAGGGAATCCGGCTCCTGATAAGCCTTCCGGATCCGATCCATCGGGAAACGCTGGTACGGGAACTGGATGAGGGACTTCTGCTGAAGCGGGTCACCTGTCCGATTGGTGTCATCGGTGTTATCTTCGAAGCCCGTCCCGACGCGCTGGTTCAGATTTCATCGCTCTGTATCAAGAGCGGAAACTGTGCGGTCCTGAAGGGCGGACGTGAGACCGCGGAGACTAACCGTGTCCTCTTCCGGGTGATTCACGAAGCCGCGGTCGCCGGAGGACTCCCGGAATACTGCATGATACAGGCGGAACAGCACAATGAGATCGATGAGCTTCTGGATTGTGATGACTGCGTGGATCTTCTGATTCCGAGAGGATCAAACCGCTTCGTACGTTATATCATGGACCACACAAAGATTCCGGTTATGGGACACGCCGACGGTATCTGTCATATCTATGTGGACAAGGACGCGGATTTTGAGAAGGCAATTCCGATTATCATCGATGCGAAGACGCAGTACACTGCCGCCTGCAATGCGGTGGAGACGCTGCTTGTGAACCGGTCGATTGCTCCGGCATTTCTTCCGAAGCTTGCGAAGGCACTGAGGAGGGAGGGCGTGGAGATCCGCGGGACCAAAGAGGTCACCTCGATGATCGGGGGCGAGACCATCGGCGAGGATCAGTTCCGGGAGTACCTGGATCTCATCGTTTCCGTGAAACTGGTGAATAATCTGGAAGAAGCGGTCGATCACATCAACCGCTTCGGATCTCATCACACCGACTGCATCATTACGGAGAATGATGAGACGGCGGAGCGATTCATGGAACTGGTGGACTCTGCGGGTGTATATCAGAACTGTTCTACGAGATTTGCGGACGGGTTCCGCTATGGGTTCGGGGCAGAGGTCGGGATCAGCACCGGGAAAATTCACGCGAGAGGGCCGGTTGGACTCGATGGGCTGGTGACCTACAAATACAAGCTGTACGGTCACGGCCAGATCGTCGGGGACTATGCGTCCGGTAAGAAGGAGTTCCATTTTCGGGATATTGTATCATGATGCCGGTTTCAGACCGGACAGGCATATCAGAGGATGTGCATGATATCTGGTACAGAATCCGGTACAGATGGCAGGTAAATACGGATGATCAGACATGGCAGGAGGCTGTTTCCCTGAAGGAGACAGCCTCCTGCCTTCTGCAATCCGGATATTCATATTGAGGCTCCTGCGGGCGCTTGATGCGTGAAGCTCCTTTCTTTGGAGACGGCAGGAACAGCGGGTCAGGAAGGGGTCCTGTACGTTTCTTGCGTGCGCCGCCTCTGCCTGTGTATTCGAAGAATATACAAGTTACATTGTACAAAAATATGCAGACAGAAGGGAAAGTGGGATGATATAATTTAGAAGAATACATGTTCGATTTTATGGAGGTGCTATGGCTGTACAGAGACAGAAGCTCAGAATGCTCTATATTTATTCGATTCTGCGGGAGATGACAGATGAGGACCACATCCTGTCCGCTTCGGAACTGGGGAATATTCTGAAGGGGCGGTACAATATAGAGACCGACAGGAGGAGTATATACAGCGACATCGATACGCTGAGAGAATGGGGTGCGGACATTGTCATACGGAAGGGCAGAGATCACGGGTATTTTATTGGTGAGCGTGAATTTGAGATCCCGGAACTGCGGATGCTGGTCGATGCGGTACAGGTGTCGAAGTCGATCACCGAGAAGAAATCCGGGGAGCTGATTGAGAAGCTGATCGGCTTCGTCGGAGAGCCTCAGCGAAAGCTGCTTGAGAAACAGATTATTCTGTACAACCGTCCGAAAGCAAAGAATGAGACAGTTTTCTACGTGACGGATGCCATTCACAGCGCGATCTATGAAAACCGGAAGATTACCTTTCAGTACGTGGAATGGACGGTGCGGAAGGAATATCGCTTCAGAAGAAACGGCGCCCGCTACCGCGTCAGCCCGTGGGCATTGATCTGGGATGATGAGAACTATTATCTGATCGCGTATGAAAAGGAAAGTGACATGATGCGTCATTACCGGGTGGACAAGATGATGAATCTTGAGATCGAACCTGAGCCGAGAGAGGGGAAGAATCTGGCGAAGGATTTTGATCCTGCAGTCTTTGAGAAGAAGACCTTCGGGATGTTCTCCGGGGAGGATGTCAGGGTGACACTGATCTGCGACAACCGGTTTGCGGGTGTGATCATCGACCGGTTCGGCATCGATTCAATACTGATCCCGGCGGGTGCGGACCGATTCACGGTGATGGTTCCGGTTACAGTAAGCCCTCAGTTTTTCGGGTGGCTGACAGCGCTTGGGAGCGGCATTCAGATTCTGCGTCCCGAGAGGACCAGACGTGCGTATCTGGAGTATTTGGGGCAGGTCGCGGAGCGGTATGATGCCGTGCTGGAAATTTCAGGGGAAAGGACAAGAAAGAAGGAAGGAGCGGAATCTTGAAATTTTTTCATTTATCGGATCTTCATATCGGTCTGAAGCTGATCAATCGGGATCTCGGTGAAGATCAGCGGTTTATTCTCCGGGAGATTGTTGAAAAGGCGGAGGCCGAGAAGCCGGATGCCGTTCTGATCGCCGGAGATATCTATGACAAGTCTGTGCCATCGGCAGAAGCAGTGGAGATTTTTGATGACTTCATCTCCGGGCTCCGGAAGGCGGTTCCGGATGCTGAGATTATGATGATCAGCGGGAACCACGACAGCGCGCCCCGCGTGAATCTGTTCCGGAGAATCCTGAACAGAGAGAGAATCCACATGATCGGAATTCCTCCACAGAGGGAAGAGGATCATGTGGAGCAGGTGACCCTCCGGGATGAATACGGTGCGGTCCATTTTTACCTGCTTCCTTTTGTGCGGCCCTCCATGGTGCGGAACGTAATCGGGATGAAGGAGGATGGAAGCGGATTCAGTTACGACGAGACGATACACCGGCTGCTGGACAGAGAGGAGATTGACACACGGGAACGGAATGTTCTCGTGAGTCATCAGTTCTACCTTCCGAAGGGAGCGGATGCAGCGGATGTTGAGCGCATGGATTCCGAGATCCTGACGATCGGAAATATCGACCGTGTAACGGCGGATGTTCTTCAGAGATTTGATTATGCGGCGCTTGGACATATCCACAAGCCGATGCGGGTCGGCAGTGAGTATGCGCGGTACTGCGGGACGCCGATGGCCTGCTCAGTCAGTGAGGCCGGTCAGCAGAAGGGAATTGTCGAGGTGAATCTGGGGAGGAAGGGAGAGAGGTCTGTCTCCGTTCTTCCGCTTACGCCGCTGAGGCAGATCCGCATTGTGCGGGGAGATCTGGAGGAGGTTCTCCGGCAGGGATGCGAGGATTACGCGGTTGTGACGCTCACGGATATACGGGAGGCGGATGCGCTGGATCTGCAGGACCGTATACGAAGCGCATTTCCGAATCTTCTGGAAATCAGGAGAGAGGGGCTTCCGGGTGCTGACTACCAGGTGGAATATGCAGGAGAGGCTGTCATGGACACCTATGAGCTCTGCTGTTCTTTCCTGGGCAACCCGGATGAGGGGGAGAGAAGCCTTCTGGAGGATGTCATCAATACAGTGGGGGAGGAACTGCCATGAGACCGATCAGACTTGTCATGCAATCGTTCGGGTCGTACGGACAGAGAACGGAGATAGATTTCACAAAGCCGGACCAGAATCTCTTTCTGATTACCGGAGACACCGGGTCCGGAAAGACGACCATATTTGACGCGATTGTCTTCGCTTTGTACGGAGAGGCAAGCTCAAACCGGAACCGTAAGGACGGTGAGGAACTGCAAAGCCAGTATTCTGATATCCGGACAGAGCCCTATGTGGAGCTGACCTTTTCAGAAAAGGCGGGGACCGTTTCTGAGGAGTACCGGGTGCGCCGGGTTCCCCGTCACCTCCGAGCGCTGAAGCGCGGTAAGGGAAGCCGCATGGAATCGGAATCCGTATCGCTGGAGATGCCGGACGGATCCGTATATCCGCAGAAGGAAACCGACGCGAAGCTTGTCGATATTATCGGCCTTACAAAGACGCAGTTCACGCAGGTTGCCATGATCGCGCAGGGAGAATTCATGGAGGTTCTGCGGGCGGACTCGAATAAGAAAAAAGAAATCTTCCGGAAGCTTTTCCGGACCGAAAAATATCAGAACATCGTCGATGAGCTGGCAAGGAGAAGGAAGGAGAAGCTCGCCGATATCGCAGAGGTCCGGACGGCCTGCCGTCTGGAGGCCGGACACATCGAGGTGCCGGAAGAATACGTGCGCGCCGGAGTGATACAGGCGGAAAAACAGCAGGTGATCGACGGCGACAGACTGAATGTCGCGGAAGCGGAGAGCCTTCTGGAGGAACTTTCTCTTCTGAACGAATATATGAACTCGAGGAAGGAAGAGCTGGAAAAGGATTACAGGGACTCATGTACCTCGAGAGATCTGACACGGGAAGCCTATGCGAAGGCCGAGGGAATTCTGCGATCATTCCGGCAGATGGAGGATGCGGAGAAGGTGCTGGCCGGATGCCGGGCGCATGAGGAGGAGATCCGCGCGGAAGGAGAGCTGATCCGGTCGATTCAGAATGCCATCGAGGTCAGACAGGCCTTCAGGAGCCTTCAGGAAGCTGCTCAGACGGCGGAAGAAACCGGGAAGGAGCTGAACCGGCTTGAGGCGGCGCTGCCGGATCAAAGAACGGCATATGAGAAGAAGATGGATCTGGAGAAGACGGCGGATGATAACCGCCGGCAGGAGGCGGACCGGTTTACAAAGACAAGGGAACGTGTGTCAAAAGCGAGGGATCTTTTCCGTCAGATTACGGAGGCAGGAGAAGCCGCAGCAGATCGGGAGAAGAAGGCAGCCGCATCAAATAAGGCAGCAGTCGCGGCGGAAGAAGAACGGAAGAGACTTGAAACGCAGAAGGAGAAGTGGACCGGGGAGAAATCACGTCTTGCGGATGCGGATGTGCGGTGGAATCTCTTCCGGGAGAATACTCTGACCGGATATAACCGGCTCCTCGAGGAGAAAACCAGGGTATCAGAGGCAGCGGGTGAGTATTCAGAGCAGAAGAAAACAGCGGAAAAAGCCGCGGAGGAATACAGAGATGCCTGGAAGGAGTATCAGAAAAAGAACAGTGAATACAACCAGCGGCAGACAGAGTTCCTGAACGATCAGGCAGGTTTTCTTGCCGCCAGGCTTGTCGAGGGCGAACCCTGTCCCGTCTGCGGGTCAAGAATTCATCCAGATCCTTGCCGGCTGCCGGAACGGCATACGAATCTAACGAAGGAGGATATTGACACTCTCGCGGAGGAGGTCGGGAATAGCAGCCGGATCATGACGGAGAAAGCAGCGGCTTCGAAGGCGGCTGCGGATCTTCTGGAAGAAAAAAGAAAGCAGGCGCGCGCCGGGCTAGAAGAATTCCGTAAGCATCTGATCGAGGTGATCCCGGAGGTGTCACTATCAGAGAAGCCGTCATTTATGGAGATGTCAGAAGCGATGAAGCGGTGGCGGAGGGAACTGGAAACGAAGAAGGAAGAGCTGGAGCGGTCGTATCGGAGACTTGCGGAGCTGAATCAGTCTCTGGAAGCCTGGGAGGAGCAGAGCAAAGCCCTCCTTCAGATCAAGGATGAGGCTGTTCGAAGGGCATCCGACGACAGGGCGGCTCTCGCCGCGGCGAAGGCTCAGTATCTGCAGCTGGTGGAACGCAGGGATTTCGAAACGGAGGAGCAAGCCGCACGTGTTCTTCGAGAGGCAGAGGAGAAGAGACAGAAGGCGGAGGAACGCTATCAGCTGGCAAGAGCCGGGGCTCTGAGAGCCAGAGCAGAAAAAGAAAAGACAGAGACGCTGATCGCGCAGCTTGAAAAATCTCTCCCCCTGCAGAAGAAAACAGCGGAGGAACGGGAAGAGAGTTACCGGTCGATGCTAAAGGAGAAGAAGCTGACGGAAAAGGAATGGATGACCGTTCTGGAAGAGCATACGCGTGAGGAAGCCTCCCGTCTTCAGGAGAAGATCGACCGTTTCCAGCGCGAGAGGGCAGCTGCACAGGGTGCGTTCGATACTGCCCGCAAGGCGGTCGGAGGTCAGACGAAACCGGATCTGGAGGCGCTGGGCAGGAAGAGAGATCAGGAAGAAGAGAGGTATCGCAGGATTCAGGCAGAGAGAGAAAGTGTCAGGGAGATCTTCCGGGCGGATTCTGCCGCATACCGGAAGCTTGCGTCCGTTCTGCGGGAACGAGGAAGAATCGCGGAGGAATTTTCGCGGATTGACAGCCTGTACAATCGCCTTGCGGGGAAGGTGACCGGTGCGAGAATGGATATCGAAACCTTTGTTCAGAGATATTATCTTCGCAGGATTCTGCACGCGGCGAACATCCGGTTCTCGGAAATGTCAGCGGGACAGTACGAGCTGCGGATGGTAGATGATTCGATGGCGGGAGAGGGGAGAAACCGTGGGCTGGACCTCATGGTCTACTCCTTTATCAACGGTCAGGAACGGGAGGTGCGGACACTCTCCGGAGGGGAATCCTTCATGGCAGCTCTTTCACTGGCACTCGGCCTCGCGGATCAGATTCAGGAAAGCTCCGCCTCGATCCATCCGGACATCATGTTCATTGACGAGGGGTTCGGATCGCTGGATGATCATGCCAGGGACCAGGCTGTGCGTGTTCTCAAGGAGATGGACGGCGGAACGAAGCTGATCGGCATCATTTCGCATGTGACAGAACTGAGACAGGAGATCGAGGATCAGCTGCAGGTGGTGAAGGATGACAATGGAAGTCATGTGAGGTGGAGAATCAGCTGAGCGCATGGATCCGTGGCTTATTCAGTGTGCAGTGCGATATATCGCATGGCTGTTTCCTGTATTCGTGGCTTGACTTATATAGAATCTTGTTGTAGGATTTTTACAAAAGTAAGCTTAAACTAACATTTTTACAGGAGATGAGCAGGAATTCGTATGGCAGCAAAAACTGAAAAGGCAAGCATAGAAAAAGAAAAGAGAAAGACACTGAGAGATCTGGAGATCGGTGAAACCGGGCGGATCACCCGAGTTGGAGGTGAAGGTGCGCTTCGGCAGCATTTTCTGGATATGGGACTGATTCCGGATGCAGAGGTCACGCTGGTGAAGTACGCGCCGATGGGCGATCCTATGGAGGTGAAGATTCACGGGTATGAGCTGACAATCCGGCTTTCGGATGCAGAGCAGATCGATCTGGTACCGGTGAATCGCGCGGTATCCGCGGATGACGAGGCGAAGAGAAGACGGGAAGAGCAGCGCAGATATGAGCACCCGGGACTCGGAGAGGGAGGCAAGTACCATGTGAAGGCAGGAGAGCACCCGCTCCCGGCTGACAGAACCCTGACCTTTGCGCTGGCCGGAAATCAGAACTGCGGCAAGACAACATTGTTCAATCAGCTGACCGGGGCGAACCAGCACGTGGGGAATTTTCCAGGGGTTACGGTGGACCAGAAGAGCGGGCCGATCCGGAATCATCCGAACACAAGTGTGACAGATCTTCCCGGGATCTATTCCCTTTCGCCTTATACAAGTGAAGAGATCGTTTCCCGGCAGTTTATTCTGAATGAGCATCCCACGGGCATCATCAACATCGTGGACGCGACGAATATCGAGCGGAATCTGTATCTCACGATGCAGCTGATGGAGCTCGATGTTCCGATGGTCCTTGCCCTGAATATGATGGATGAGGTACAGGGAAACGGCGGCTCCATCCACATCAACAAGATGGAGGAGATGCTTGGAATTCCGGTTGTGCCGATCTCCGCCGCGAAGAATGAGGGTATCGAGGAGCTGATCGAGCATGCACTGCATGTGGCAAAATATCAGGAGCGGCCCGGAAGGCAGGACTTCTGCAGTGAGGATGAGGACGGCGGAGCGGTACACAGATGCATCCATGGAATCATGCATCTGATCGAGGACCATGCGGAGGCAGCCGGTATACCGATGCGGTTCGCGGCAACAAAGCTGGTGGAAGGAGATCAGAGAATTGAGAATGCCCTGAAGCTGGAGCAGAATGAAAAGGAGACGATCGAGCACATCATCATTCAGATGGAAAAGGAAAGGGGTCTGGACCGCAAGGCAGCGATTGCCGATATGCGGTTTGATTTCATCCGGCATCTGGTAGATGAGACAGTAGTTAAGCCGAGAGAGAGCAAAGAGCGGCTCAGAAGTCAGAAGATTGACCGGATCCTGACGGGAAAGTACACAGCGATACCGGCATTTGTCGGTATAATGGCATTGATTTTCTGGCTTACGTTCAATGTGATCGGAGCGTTTCTTCAGGATGCCATGGCAAGGGGAATAGACGCTCTGACTGTAGTGGTTGATCATGCGATGACTGCAGCCCATGTCAACGAGGTCGTGCATTCCCTTGTCATTGATGGTATTTTCACGGGTGTCGGAAGTGTGCTGAGCTTTCTTCCTATTATTGTGACATTATTCTTTTTCCTGTCTCTTTTGGAGGATACGGGATATATGGCACGGATTGCCTTTGTCATGGATAAGCTGCTGCGGAAGCTGGGACTTTCAGGCCGAAGCATTGTTCCGATGCTGATCGGATTCGGCTGTACGGTGCCTGGTGTCATGGCGAGCCGTACGCTTCCGTCAGACCGTGACCGGAAGATGACCATCATGCTCACACCGTTTATGAGCTGTACGGCAAAGCTCCCGATCTACGGATTCTTCACCGCGGCATTTTTCCCGGGAAAAGGCGGTCTGATCATGGTCGGACTGTATTTTCTGGGAGTCCTTACCGGTATTCTTGTCGCACTGCTTTCAAAGGGCACGCTGTTCCGGGGAGAACCGGTTCCTTTTGTCATGGAACTTCCGAATTACCGGATGCCCGGCGCAAAGAGCGTTCTGCAGCTTCTCTGGGAGAAGGCAAAGGATTTCCTGCAGAGAGCATTTTCCATTATCTTTATTGCGAGCATTGTGATCTGGTTCCTTCAGACCTTTACCCCGCAGTTTCAGGTTGCGGCGGATTCATCGAGAAGTATCCTCGCGATTATTGCCGGAGGAATTGCACCGATTTTTGCACCGCTCGGATTCGGCGACTGGAGAATTTCTACAGCGCTTATTTCCGGTTTCCTCGCAAAGGAGAGTGTGGTTTCGACGTTGAATGTGCTGTTTGGAAGCACAGCTGCTCTGCTGAAGACGCTTACACCGCTGGCGGCTGCGTCGCTTTTGGTGTTCTGCCTTCTGTACACACCCTGTGTTGCAGCTATCACATCGGTTCGCAGGGAACTCGGAGGGAAATGGGCTGTTGGAATGGTGATTTTCCAGTGCGTCATTGCCTGGCTGATGTCGCTCCTGATTCACGGAATTGGTGTGCTGGCCGGGATTGGCTGAATTTAACGCGCCGTTCTTTTGACCTTGCCGGAACAGCGGCTTCTGAACAAATTGTGAAATGGAACCGGTCGGCTTGACTTTTTTTCGCAGGATGCTATATTATTATTTAACACGAATAGATAGCGTACAATTTATTCCGCGTTTAATACGAGGAATTTCCAGAAGAAGAGGAGCAGACTTTGGATAATAAGCAGAAGAGATTAGAAAGGTTAAGAGTTCTCGGAGGAATAGCGGGAGCGGTCGGTATAGGCCTGATTGTTCTTGGATTTCGTGAGGCGGGTGTCAGTACTGTAAGATACATCGGATTTCAGATGGTCGGTGCGATTCTCCTGCTTCTTGGAATTACGCCGGCGATTCTTTACCGTCAGCAATACGGGGAGATAAACGCAGCGGAGCAGAATTCTTATTCTTCCGGAGCAGAGCAGGCGCAGGAGGATACGAGCTGGATTCCTGTCGGGGGCTGGATCTTTGCGGACGTAATCGGAATCACGAGAAACCTCCGTGCAGATGCCTCTTCCGGGGTTGAGTACTATGTGATCTGCAGATATCGCGATTTCAAGGAACATGTAGAGCACACCTTCACAAGCCGTTCCATGAAGGAATATCCCGGAAAGGAGATCATTGGCAAGCGTGTAAAGGTCTTCTTTCATTCCAAGGATCCGGGAGACTATACCGTGGATCTGAATACCATTGAATGAGAATGAATCATATAAACTGAATGATAGATTGTTTTAAGATGCCGCCGGACCCGTCAGGGTCCGGCGGCATCATTTGTTTATCTTTTTTCTGTTATGTGACCTTGTCACAGAAATGTCCCGCAAGAAGGTATAGAGTAAGTGTATCAGAAAGCGTTGAATCCTATTCAAGACCCGGTCGGGCAGAAAGGAGCTTATCATGGCGGAAATAAAAATCACGAAGAATAATTTTCAGAGAGAGGTTTTGCAGGCCGGGGTACCGGTTTTGCTGGATTTCTGGGCAGCCTGGTGTGGACCCTGCCGGATGCTTTCCGGAGTTATTTCGGAAGTGGCTGCGAAGGCAGAGGGAAAATACAAGGTCGGCAAGGTAAATGTGGATGAGGAACCGGAGCTGGCATCGGCATATCGGATTTCCAGTATTCCTACCCTGCTTGTTTTTAAAGGCGGAAGGGCAGTGGCGAGCGCGGTTGGTGTCCAGCCCAGAGAGAATATTGAAGATTTGCTTGGTCTGTAACGCTGCACAGAGACAAAGAAAACAGACGGACTGTGGCAATACCCGAAGAAAAAAGTATGGTATGAAGCCGGTAGAAAAGGAGACAAAAATGAAGAAAACTGTGATTATCGGAGGAGTGGCAGCAGGCGCAGGCTGTGCTGCCCGCCTGCGAAGATTGGATGAGAACGCGGAGATTGTTCTTCTGGAGAGAGGACCGTATATTTCCTACGCAAACTGTGGGCTGCCGTATTATGTCGGAGATGTGATCAAATCAAAGGATGCGCTTCTGGTGACAAAGGAAGAGGTTCTTCGGGAGAGATTCCGGGTAGATGTAAGAACCCGGAATGAAGTAACGGCAATTGATAGGAAGCAGAAGAAGATTGCGGTGACTGATCTGGCTTCGAACCGTACGTATGAGGAGGACTACGACAAGCTGGTCATTGCGACAGGATCTTCTCCGGTGCGCCCCCGAATTCCGGGAATTGATTCGGAACGGATTTTCACGCTCTGGACAGTTCCAGATGCAGAAAAGATTCGTGAGATGGCTGCAGACGGCCGCAGCAGCAGGGCTATTGTGGTAGGCGGAGGATTTATCGGACTGGAGACAGCAGAGAATTTGCGAAAGGAAGGCCTGCAGGTCTCTATTGTGGAAGCGCTTGATCAGGTTATGGCCCCATTTGACCGGGAAATGGCAATGCTTCTGGAAGAAAATATCCGGGAGAACGGGGTGGATCTTTATCTGTCTGATGGGGTCGCTTCGTTCCGGACGGAGGAGCAGACGGTATTTGTAAAGCTGTCGAGCGGAAAAGAGCTTTCTGCGGATTTTGTGGTTCTTTCTATAGGCGTGCGCCCGAACAGTCAGCTTGCCGTACAGGCCGGGCTGGTGTGCAATGAAAGAGGAGGAATCTGCGTGGATGAGCAGCTTCATACATCGGATCCGGATATTTATGCTGCCGGGGATGTGATAGAGGTTACCGATCCGGTCTTCGGAGAGAAGACAATGATTCCGCTGGCGGGTCCGGCCAATCGGCAGGCCAGGATTGTGGCGGACAATATCGCCGGGGGAAAGGAGAGCTACAGAGGAACACAGGGAGCTTCCGTTGCCCGTGTGTTTGATCTTACGGCTGCTTCTGTCGGGGCAGGAGAAAAGAAGCTGATTCGCCGCGGTATGGTCCGGGGAAAGGACTATGAGAAGGTTGTGATCACCCAGAATTCTCACGCAGGATATTATCCCGGCGCGATTCCTATGATCCTGAAGCTGTTGTTCTCTCCGGACGGAAAGAAGATTTTTGGAGCCCAGATTGCAGGCGGAGAGGGTGTTGACAAGAGAATTGATACCATTGGGACGGTCATGCAGCTGGGAGGCGGAATCGCAGAGCTGAAAAATCTGGAACTGGCGTATGCGCCGCCTTATTCCTCCGCCAAGGATCCGGTGAATATGGCAGCTTTTGCGGCGGAAAACGTGATCCGAAAGCTGGTGGCTTTTTCTGAATGGGACGATCCCAAACCGGATGCCGGGGAGATCATTCTGGATGTCAGGGAAGAGGCGGAGAGACTTGCATGGGCTCCGGCGGAATCCGTGAACATTCCTCTGGGAGAGCTTCGAGGTAGGCTGAATGAGCTGGATCGGAAGAAATCGTATATTGTGATGTGCGCGGTTGGCGTGCGGGCGTATACAGCGGCGAGAATCCTTTCACAGCACGGGTTTGAGCATATTAAGGTTTATCCGGGAGGCACCAGACTTTTCCGTTCTCTTCATCCGGACTGCGAAGACGGGGGCAATGCCGGCAATGGAAGAGCAAAGGACCGTTTCGATGCGTTGGATGACAGAAACCCGGAAACCATGCACACAGATAGAAAAACAGGACAGGCGGAAGCGGAATCCGGCGCGAACGAGACAGAGGGCTGCAAGAAGAGGAAACAGGCGAAGCAGATCCGCATTAACTGTTCGGGGCTTCAGTGTCCGGGACCGATTATGGAAGTCTATCGCGCCATGGAAAAGATGGAAAATGGTGACCTTCTGGAGGTGACTGCATCGGATCCGGGCTTTGCAAAGGATATTATTTCATGGTGCCGCCGCACGGGGAATACACTACTGTCCAATGAGAAAAAGGGGACGGAGTATGTGGCTGTTTTGTGCAGGGGAAACAGCACAGGGTCGGCTGTGCCGGTTCCGGGAAGCAGTGTTCCCACATCCGAGGATCATGTTATAATGAATAATACACCGCAGGGAAAGACGATCATCGTTTTCGACGGTGATATGGATAAGGTTCTGGCTGCGTTTATCATTGCCAACGGGGCCCTGGCTATGGGACGCCCGGTCACCATGTTCTTCACTTTCTGGGGACTTACGGCACTGCGGAAGCCGGAGGCGCCCGGTATCAAAAAGGCACCTGCAGAGGCGATGTTTGGAAAAATGCTTCCGAAGGGGGCAGGAAAGCTGAAGCTGTCCCATATGAATATGGGCGGGGTCGGAACAGCCATGATGCGCCGGATTATGCAGGATAAGAACATTGATTCCTTAGAGGACATGATGAAAAAGGCTATGGAAAACGGCGTAAAAATTATAGCCTGCTCGATGAGCATGGATGTGATGGGGATACGGAAAGAGGAGCTGATTGACGGTGTGGAAATCGGCGGGGTCGGCACTTACCTTGGAGATGCTGAGGAGTCGAATGTGAATCTTTTCATATAATCACGGAAGCCGGAAGCGTATTTGAACCAGAAAGAGTCTGTTAGTGAGAAATGCCGGGAGAGTGTGTGAAAGGGAGCGGCGTATATGGAAAATAACGGACAGAAGCAGGATATATCTGTAAAAATGGAAATCGCAGAATTGACAGCTGCGCTGCCGTTTTGGAGCAGGCTGACAAAAGCGGAGCAGGAACTGGTTCGTGAGCATATCATACTCCGCGTTTTTGATAAAGGCAGCACGGTTTTTTCACGTGGAAGTGAGTGCCTGGGTTTTATACGTATCCTTTCCGGATCTGTCCGGACATTCCTGACGTCAGAAGAGGGACGGGAGATTACACTATATCACCTGCGTACCGGAGAGGATGATGTCCTCTCCGCGTCCTGCGTTGTGTCGCAGATTACCTTTGACACGCAGATGGAGGCAGAGGCAAGATGCCGGATTCTGATTGTTCCGGCCCATGTGCTGGCAAGACTGAAGGAGAGTAATATCTATGTCCGGTGTATGATTTACGAGCTGCTTTCAAGGCGCTTTTCGGACGTGACATGGACCTTTCAGGAAGTGCTGTTTCTGCGTATCGACCAGCGCATAGCCGCCTGGATCGTGGAGACATGTGAACAGACCGGGAGCACGGAAATCACGGTCACACACGATCAGATTGCAAAAGATATCAATTCTGCCAGAGAGGTCGTGGCGCGGATGCTGAAGCAGCTCGCTGATGAAGGAGTGATCCGCGCCGGCAGAGGAAGAATACAGGTTACAGATATTGCGATGCTGAAGAATTTGTGTATGAACTTTCGGAAGGAATAAAGGGCAGTTTTTTTCACAAGACGTTCTTATGACCGGTAATGATGCTGTAAGAGATGCTCATTACCGGCAGTTGGAATTAATCGGAATTTTCTCCGTTCATAATAGCAGCGTAACGCAGAAGCTGCTTCATAGAATTTATTCCGAGCTTGCTGTAGATATTGCGGTTATGGTAGCGGAGGGTGCTTTCCTTGATGTTGTTTTCCTCCATAATCTCTTTGGTTCCCTTTCCGGACAGATAGAGGAGGAAAATTTTCTTTTCGGTCCGTGTTAAGGTGTTCAGTCCGTTCAGAAACAGCTGATAGCTTTCCGGATCCACTTCTTTTTTACGTGCGTACACCAGGCGGGAGAGTTCCCGCTTGGCGTCATCATATTCCCTGTTCACACGGCTGAGCTCTTTGCGGGCGTTTTCTATTTCATTTTCCAACGCGGATGTTTCCGCTTTCCTGTCATTTTCTATTTCCGAGAACAGAGTAAATAGCTCAGCGATTTCGGGAATCATTTCAGCTGTGTCTGTTTGCTCTCTGTTCTTCAGCTGGTCGAGGTTTTTCAGAATCGGATTCAATAAACGCCGGCTGAAATAACGGCAGCAGAGCAGAGAGAGACAAAGGAGGACAGCGAAGATCAGAAGGACCTCGGCGGCTTCCCGAAAGAACATCCGCTGGTAATCGCACAGAGGAATGAGGATATAAGCGCGGAACCGCTCATTGAGCCCGGCAAGCTTTACCTTCTCTGTGATTCCAAGATAGGAAGTAACGCGGTCCGTACAGAGTACCTGCTTTTCGGAGAGCTTTTTGGTGACGGTCAGCGTACCGGCGGGGGCAAGGTAGTATCCGTCGGTGGTTCCGCAGGACATAGAATTTGCTGGATCAATCTTCAGAGTGCCAGAGTCCTGTCCTTCCGGAGCATTGTGAATATCTGCAAGAATGCAGGTGAGATGACTCAGGGTAGTGGGCTGGGCTATTTTCTGTCGAAAAAAGCTGTCATTCACCTCAAAGCCGCAGATGCCGATAAAAGTTCCGTCAGGAGAGAAAAGCGGAAACAGCAGGAGCAGTACCTTATCCGAGGTTCCGGGCAGGACAAAAATGTCACTGAAGCTGCAGGTGTCCGGCTGCGCGCTGCTTTTCCAGGTGTCATACCCTGGAAGGTTCTGTGTGTGAAATTCCAGGGTCCATTTCCGATGTGGCATGACATTGTTTTTCTTGCCGATTTCCGTGATTCCGCGATAGAGAAGAAGCTCAGAATCGGAGTCGGGAGAGCTTTTGCGTATATACAGGCCTGACCTTGAGCAATCCGCTCCGGTCAGGCTTGTATTGACGGTAGCGTCAAGCAGCAGAAATGCGCCGGAACTGTCTGTCTGAAGAAGCTTATCTCTTATCGTATCGAACAATAATTCCTGGAGTGCTTTCAGATCTGTTTCGGAGTCATTGATCTCCGAAAAAGAGATATGTCTTCCGTTGAGGTAGTTCCGGATCTGTTCTGTAACAGAAAGCGACATCTGAAACCCAGTTGCCTCCAATGTCTCAAACTCGGAAGAGATATCCTGTGAAAAAACAGTCATCTGCATTTGCAGGGAAGAACGAAAAGTGTTCCTTTGCCTCAGCGCGGTAACGATGACGGACAGTCCGATCAGGAACGCAGCCATCAGAAGTACGGCGAGAAGAAACATATACTGGAAGAGCTTATAGCGCAAGCTGTTCCTTTTCCTGGTCAGTTCGCTGCTTTCTCCTGGTTTACGATGTAAAAAAGAGAAAAATGTCATTTTCACAGACATCTCCTTTCAGTTTTCCGGAGGCCCCAGGCAGGAACAGAACTGCTCCCAGGTTTCAAGCTCAAGGGTGTCCGGATCCTCGCCGTCGAGATAACGTTTGTTCAGGGAAGTCTGCATAGAACGAAGCGTGTCATAAAGATGGTTGGTTTTTTCGATAAACCCGCTGTCCGAAGGGAGCGGAACAAAATGGCAGGTGTTCTTCACGACCCGGATGGCGTTGTATACAGAACGATAGGAGGGGCTCTGAAAGCGGTAGCTGTCGATTGCCTGGAAAGCTTCTTCTGTTACCGGAAAATAGCCGGTCTTCGCCGCAAAATCCAGATTCCGTTCGCTCTCTGTCAGCCAGTGAACAAAAACGGAGGCGGCTTCCGCCTTCAGGCTGTCTGTCTTGAGGGCGCAGATGCCGCAGCCGGTCTGTGGAGCCAGTGGAGCGGAGGCGGCTTCCGGCCGGTCCGATACGGGAAGAGGAAGCACCTTCAGATTCATGGGCTCGGTTGTGTTGTCAGAATAGGTAACGATGTCATTAAAGTACAGAATGGCTGCGCTGGAACCGGTACCGGCAGGAACCTCGCCGGTCATCATCTGTGTATTGGCGTAAAGATCAGAGACGATGATGTCCCCTCTGATCAGTGCATCTGCAAACAGCTTCCAGGAACTACGAAGCACCGGATCGGAGCAGTCGTAACAGCCGTTCTTTATGATCTGCGTTCCTCCCATTTCGCGTGCGCTGAGATCTACATTCTGCACCAGGTAATCAAAAGCGCAGAAGGGCTTTCCCTTCGACCATTCCCTGTATTTCGCTGCCGTGCGGAAAAAGCCGTCCCAGGTTCGGAGGCTGCTGTAGGTGATGCCGGTATCCTTCTGAAATCGCTCAAACTCCGTTCCATTTACATAAAGAAGACGGGTGGATTTACAGACAGGAAAGACGCAGAGGCGGTTCTGCAGGATTCCTTCGTCCACAAAAGCATCCACATAGGAATCCAGCTCGTCCTGTGAAAAAAATTCCGACCAGTCAACCAGATTCTCCGGCCCCAGAAGAGAAGCCGTTCCGGGGTAGCACAGAAACAGGTCGGGCATGGTGCCGGCGCCGGGCTTTCCCTCCTGCGCTGCGAGAAGCTGTTCTCCGATCTCGGAAGCATTCGACATCCGGGTCACGTTGATGACAATCCCTTTTTTCATACCGATGGTTTCATTAAATTGCTGCACCAGAAGATTCATCGGAGAGTCTACCTGTTCTCCGTACACATGCCAGAAGGTGAGCGTTACCGGGTCCGATGGATTCAGGCGGCTGCCCCCCGAGCAGGCGGACAGGAGCGGCTGACCGATCAGCAGCAGCATGGTGAGGAGTAAAGAAAAAATTGAGTGCTTTTTCATACGCATATACCTGTGAATCAATCTTTGTAACGATTCTGGAGATCGAGAAAACTGGAGGTTATCGAGATAGTGAGTGAATCGTTATTATTTTTAGTATTTCCCATCAAAACGGGGGAAACAGATGGGGACAAATCTGCTGATATCAGTATATTTAAATCATAAGACGGAAGCGCGCATACGACTAATTAAAGATTCTGAATCTATTATACACGAGGAATGAAAAATGTGGAAGGAGGTATTGCAATGAAACGGACGAGGAAATATTTACAAAATGGTTGTGCCATCCTGATGGCTGGTATTCTGATTCTCTCGACAATGATTTTTGCCGGCTGCGGCGGAAAAAATATGAAGGGAAGCAAATATCTGGGGAAGTGGAATGCTGTCTCAGCCGAAATGTCGGGGATGGAATTTGCCGTGTCGGATTTCATGGATGAATTTTCTTTCGTATTTAAAGAAGATGGGACCTGCGAGGCACATATCGATGATGAAGTAGAGAAAGGAAAGTGGGAGGAGACAGAGACCGGGGTAAAAATTAAAGACTCCACGGACACGATGGACTTAACCGATAAGGATGGAGACCTGTATATTGAATATGAGGGAGTCAGCTTTCGTTTTGAAAAAGAGGGGAGTGAAGGCGTCAGCTCAGGCTCATCGTCAAAATCGGTAAGCAAAATAGTAACGGAGAGCACCTCTTCTCAAAGTGTGACCGCAGCAGACAGCACTTCTGCCGGTGTGTCAGGGCCGCAATCAGAGGCAGACGGCAGCCGGGATACAAGCGGTACACATCTGGAAATGAAACTCTGGGATATCTATTATCCGGAAGGGTGGACAGAGAACGAAGATTACAAGGGAGACAGCGAGACCAGCAGCTATGGACAGCTGGATTATAAGCAGGGGGATACTGTTCTGGCGGCTGTGAATATTTCTGCGACAGTAGAAGACTGCAACGATTATCGGGATTTTCTCCATACGTCCGGTATTGACGCACATGCGCTGGCAGTCGATAAGACCGTGGAGCAGAAGAGCATCGGCGGGGTTCCCTGTGTTTTCTCTGAAACGACGAGCTGGGGCGAACCGGTTCTGACCTATATGGGGAGAGATGTTGGTTCCGGAACCACGGTAAAGGTAAGTATAACCGGTGAATATTCTGATCCTGCGGTGGAGAAGCTGATAAGCAACCTGGCATTTCATCTGAAGGATACCGGAAATGAGGATTATCCCTGGCCGTGGGAGGGAGAGGCCTTCACTACGGATCATGAGCATTCCAAGATGATCGCGGATACTACGATAACCTCTGTATGGGTTCCGGTTGAGGAACCGCTTCTGGCGCATGATATTTTCAGCGGAAGAATGGCTGCGGTTGGTGACAGAGTGTTTATATTACTGGATAATGTTTTGTATGAATACACACTGGGAGACTCACTGACACTGAAGAATACCATGAAGCTGGAGGATGATTATGAAGAACTTTCCGCAGACCAGAACGGAAATCTGTACCTGACAGGCTTTATGTCTCCGATGCTTACGGTAAAAGATGGTCAGATCATTGCAGCAAACGACGATATTGACAAGGCGGTTATACACAGCAGCGGAACCTGGGGTCTTTCCTGGTTTTTCGGGTCAGAACCGGAGAAAGTAGTCTTTGACGGAAATAAGGCCTCGAAAGAAGCATGGTCCGGTTTTTCCAACGAGAGTATAAATACTGTGAGCCTGAGTGAAAACCACATCTTCATCGCAGGCGAGGATCCGGATACGCAGAATGAAGCCATCTGGGTTTTGGACACCGAAGGAAATCAACAGATGGAGCTTGGAAACCAGGAATTTGGAGGAGAACAGTCTCTGGGCAGTATTACAGATATCCAGGAGACGGAAAAAGGATTTATCGGTCTGGATGGAAATATGCGGAACCTGTTATTCTGGAAGAGCGACGGCAGTTTCCTGGGATCAGCGGAGGACAGTGAACTTTTCGGAACTAACTATCCCTGGATCAGTACAGCTGCAAGACTGTCAGACGGCACCGTGCTTGTAGGTATGACGGAGGACAGAGCGGACAATTCCGCGACAGAGTTTATCGTTTACAGAGTCAGCGGATTCTGAGAAAGGAGAGATTTATGAGGTATGAAATAAAAGGCGGAAGTCTTCCTGTGGTGGAGTGTTATCTTCAGGCCGGAGAGTCTATGATGACGGAGAGCGGAAGCATGAGCTGGATGAGTCCGAATATGAAAATGGAAACGACTTCCGGCGGGGGGCTCAAGAAAATGTTTGGAAGAATGTTTTCTGGTGAGAATATTTTTCAGAATCGTTATACGGCGCAAAATGGAGAGGGTATGATTGCCTTTGCGTCCAGCTTTCCAGGATCTATCAATGCAATTGAGATTTCACCGGGTAAAAGCGTAATCGTGCAGAAAAAGGCATATCTTGCCGCACAGGAAAGTGTGGAGCTGTCTATGTACTTCCAGAAAAGCCTTGGCAAAGGTCTCTTTGGGGGAGAAGGTTTTGTCATGCAGAAGCTTTCCGGACAGGGAACCGCATTTATTGAGATCGATGGGTTCGGCTGTGAATATATCCTGCAGGAAGGACAGGAAATGATTGTAGACACCGGTTATCTTGCAGCCATGGATGAAAGCTGCAGTATGGAAGTGGTGACGGTACCCGGTGTGAAAAATATGCTGCTGGGAGGAGAGGGCGTTTTTAATACGGTAGTCCGCGGTCCGGGCAAAATTATCCTTCAGACCATGCCCATTTCCAATGTCGCAGCACTGCTGGCACCGTATTTTGATAAAAAGTCGTGACAACGAGATAAAACGCGGCATTTCGCGGTGTCCGCATAAAGGAAATGCCCTGTCCGGAATCGTTAGACGAAGCGATTCCGGACAGGGCATTAAAAATTATCTCTTTATATCAATGCGCTTTGTATTCAGGCATTTCTTATTCAGGCACTTCGTATCCAGGCGCTTCGTATCCATGCGGTTCACATCAATGCGCATCATGGTATTGATCGGCATAGCTATGTTCTGTATGTCTATAACCTGAGCAGACTTTTTCGGAGCAGATCAAAGATCCCTTGCTATCT
This sequence comes from Bilifractor sp. LCP19S3_H10, assembly GCF_052119185.1. NCBI lineage: Bacteria > Bacillati > Bacillota > Clostridia > Lachnospirales > Lachnospiraceae > Bilifractor > Bilifractor sp. LCP19S3_H10. The sequence goes on along the minus strand of NZ_JBQKFT010000004.1, from coordinate 162,458 downwards.
CGTTAAGGATTTTTCTGTCGCAGTGAAACGGGGCGAGTGCCATCTTGGATTCCTGGAGCTCATCGACGGCACGGGAGAGAACTTCATCGCTTACGGTGAGCTGCTCACTTACTTCAGAATAAAATTCGCGCCAGTCGTCGAGATCCTTGAATCCGGCGAGGGAGAGAGCCTTATCTCGGAGATCCTTATCTGCGTGAGACAGATAGCCGGCCTCAAAATATCCGCATGCCTGTCCGTGAGGGATACCGGCGTTTAAGGTGAGCGCATAGGAAAGACCGTGAGGAATCGTGGTCCCGACCTGGGCGATCGACATTCCTCCCAGGACAGATGCGGTCATTAGGTTCGAAAAATCCCTGTCGGACGCCCGGACCATTCCGGAGAGAATATCTCTGTTCAATGACCATGCCTTCAGGCCGGCTTCCGCCGTCATGTTGCTGTAGGTGTCAGAGTGTGCGTTGATCAGGCTCTCCCACAGATGAGCCAGCGCGTCGACAGCGGTATTTCTCAGTACGGATAGAGGAAGTGATTTGAGATATCCCGGATCAGCAAGGCCAAGCGACGGAAAAATCTTGTATGGAATGGAGCCTTTGGTATTGGTCTTATGGTTCGTAAGGACAGATACTGCCGTGACCTCTGAGCCGGTTCCGCATGTGGTGGGAACTTCAACGACGGGAATGGTATCGACAGGGTTTCCTTTTTCGTAGAGATAGTCGATTCCCTTGTCGCTGTTTTTGATCATCAGCGCTGCGGCCTTTGCCGCGTCAAGCGAGGAGCCGCCGCCGATGCCGATACAGAGGTCGGCGCCGAAATCCACGGCCTGATCCCGGATTTTCATCACGGTATCTGTCGAAGGATTCTGCTCAACACCGTCAAAAAGTGTGAAGGGAATTCCGGAATCATCGAGAACACCTTCAACATCTGAGAGCGATCCGTTCTTCTTGGAAGAGCTGCCGCCGGTAACGAGGACAGCCCTGCTGCCCAGTGAGGCTATTTCTGACGCGTGATTTTTTACGCAATTCACTTCCTGATAAAGCTTTACGGGCATATAAAATTTCATGGAAAACACCTCTTTCTTTAAGAAAAACAATCCGTAATATTGACATGAATATCAGAGAGAAAGGTCATGACTGTCACCTTTTTCGTTAGAAGATTTTAGCAGTTTACGTGCATGTTCTTCCTCATCGGCGGTAACGGCGAGATGATAGAGCATCTCGTTTCGCGGCCGGACTGCCGGCTTTATCCCGCTCCAGTCCGCGGGCCGCATCTGTGCGCCGCACCCTCCGACGGGCATGGGTTCGGAAGCCCAGGTCTTTATGCGCAGCCCGGCATTTTTTAAACGATCCTCGGCTTTGTTAATCTCATCCTTATTTCTTGAATCTAGTATGGTTATCCACCTTCGGAACTTAAACATGGTATGTTCTCCTCTATTTATTCTATTATACGTTGCAGGGGAGGATGCAACAAGGATAAATTGACATGACCGCCAGAATGAAGAAACCTTACATCAACAGTAAGTGGTATATGAGGCGGACCATCATTACAATGGTCTTATGAAAGGATGGTGGTGACCATTATGAGCAATATTTTACAGGTGGACCGTCTGAAAAAGACATATGGAAAAGGAGACAGCAGGACGGAAGCCTTAAAGGGAATTCCGTTCGATACAGGCTTTGGGATAAGGCTTGTTTTCCATTTGTAAAGGGAAGGATAAAGCAGAAGAAGGCGGTTATCTGTGCGCCGATTGTCAAATATGGCAAGGAGAAACCGTTTCGGTGAATGGCAAGGAGGAATTGTTTTAGTGAAAGATAAACAAGTGGCTGCCACACGAAATAGTGTGGCAGCCACTTGCATGAACAAAATTTTCAGATCAGCTTTCCGCCTGCATATTTTTCATTGCATTCGTCAGCATCATCTTGATCCGGTTGAGCTGGTTGACCTCGGAAGCGCCGGGATCGAAGTCGATGGCGACGATATTCGCTTTCGGGTATTCAGCGCGGATTTCCTTGATGACGCCCTTGCCGACGATGTGGTTTGGGAGACAGCCAAACGGCTGAATACATACGATGTTGTTGACACCACCGTGAATGAGCTCCATCATCTCGCCGGTCAGGAACCATCCCTCACCGGTCTGGTTGCCGACGGAGACGATCGGAGACGCGTAATGAGCGAGCTCATCGATTTTCGCGGACGGCGTGAAATGCGTGCTTCGGATGAATTCATCGTTTGCGGCCTTGCGCAGTACGTTGACCGCAGCGATTCCGGCCTGTGTCAGAAGCATGGATTTCTTCTTCGTGCCATAATGGCGGTACTTGAACTTCGCATTGTAGAAGCTGTACATGAAGAAATCTACAAAGTCGGGCACGACGGCCTCGGCGCCTTCCTTCTCCAGCTGATCGACCAGATGATTGTTGGCGGCAGGGGCATATTTCACAAGGATTTCTCCGACGATGCCGACCCGCGGCTTGCGAAGACTTTCATCAACCGGCAGGCGGTCGAAGTCACGGATGATCGAGCGGCAGAGATTGGTGTAGCTGTGCCATCCGACCCTCTTGTTGGTCAGATAGTTGATGCAGATTTTTTCCCATTTTTTATGCAGGCGGTTCGCGGAGCCGGGAACCTTCTCATACGGCCTCATGCGGTACAGGCATTTCATGAAGATATCACCGAAGATTGCGGCATAAACGATCCGGATCGCCATATCAGGCGTGATCTTGAATCCCGGATTGTCTTCCAGGCCCACAAGGTTCAGGGAGATAACCGGCACCTGCGGATATCCGCCCTTCTTCAGTGCGCGGCGGATGAAGGCGATATAGTTCGACGCGCGGCAGCCGCCTCCGGTCTGGCTCATGATGATAGCTGTATGATCGGGATCATATTTTCCGGAATCCAGGGCATCCATGAACTGCCCGACGACCAGAAGAGAGGGGTAGCAGGCATCGTTGTTTACATAGCGCAGGCCCTCATCAATGGAGTGCCGGTTGTCGTTGTCCAGGACGTGCAGGTGATAACCTCCGGTGTTGAAGGCGGCCTCAAGCAGACTGAAGTGTATCGGCGACATCTGCGGAGCCAGGATGGTATATCCCTCCTCCTTCATCTGCTTTGTGAATACGACCCGCTCCGCGGCAGAGTTGTGAATCTCGCGCGGCTGCGGATTTTTCTCTCTGGCGCGAACGGCGGCGAGAAGGGAACGGATCCGGATCCGGACAGCTCCCAGGTTGTTCACTTCGTCGATCTTCAGAACGGTGTAGATCTTGTTGCTGCCGGATAGAATCTCATATACCTGATCTGTTGTTACGGCATCCAGACCGCAGCCGAAGGAGTTCAGCTGGATCAGCTCCAGGTCATCTCTGGTTTTGACGAAGTTCGCGGCGGCATAAAGCCGGGTGTGGTACATCCACTGGTCGTTTACGCGCAGAGGCCGCTCAATCGGAGCAAGGTCGGAGATCGAATCCTCGGTCAGGACGGCAACGTCGTAGGAGGTGATCATATCCGGGATTCCATGGTGAATCTCCGGGTCAATATGATACGGACGTCCGGCGAGAACAATGCCGTGATGATGGGTTTCCTCCATCCATTTGAGGACTTCCCTTCCCTTCTTGCGTACTTCATCGCGGACATTCGCCATCTCGACCCATCCGGCGTGGCAGGCCTCGCGGACCTCCTTTTCGGGAATGTCATGAAAGACCTTTACCAGCTCGTCTGCCAGGGTCTGCTCCGTGGTCATGGCCAGGAACGGATTCATGAAGTGGATGGACGGATCCTTCAGCTCGTCGACGTTATTCTTGATGTTTTCGGCGTACGAGGTAACGATCGGGCAGTTGTAGTGATTTACGGCTTCCGCGAATTCCTGACGTTCATAGGGAATACATGGATAGAAAATATTCTTCACACCCTGACGGATCAGCCAGGTGATGTGGCCGTGGCTGATCTTGGCGGGATAGCAGGCGGTATCACTTGGGATGGACTCGATGCCGAGCTCATAGATCTTCCTCGTGGAAGTCGGGGACAGGACAACGCTGTATCCGAGCTTTGTGAAGAAGGTGAACCACAGAGGATAATTCTCATACATGTTCAGAACACGCGGGATTCCGATTTTTCCGCGTGGAGCCTCGTCCGCGGTCAGAGGCGTGTAGCCGAAGATGCGGTTGTATTTCCACTCGTACATGTTCGGGATATGGTGCGCGTTTTTCTGTTTTCCAATGCCGCGCTCGCAGCGGTTTCCGCTGATGTACTGGCGGCCGCCGGAGAAGCGGTTGATGGTCAGGCGGCAGTGGTTCGTACAGCCCTTGCAGTAGGCGCTCTTTGTGGAGTACTGCAGGGTATTGATCTTGTCGATAGGAAGCATCGTGGTTTCCCTGCCCTCACAGCGGTCGCGGGCGATCAGCGCGGCGCCGAAAGCGCCCATGATTCCGGCGATGTCCGGGCGGACTGCCTCGCAGTCCGCGATACGCTCGAAGCTCCTGAGGACTGCGTTGTTGTAGAAGGTACCGCCCTGAACGACGATGTGGCGGCCAAGCTCTTTCGCGTCGGAGACCTTTATTACCTTATAAAGAGCGTTCCGGATGACGGAGTACGCGAGTCCGGCAGAGATGTCGGCTACGGTCGCGCCCTCCTTCTGGGCCTGCTTCACGCGGGAGTTCATGAATACCGTGCATCGTGTTCCGAGGTCAATCGGGTTCTCTGCGAAGAGAGCTTCCTGTGCAAAGTCCTTGACGTCATAGCTCAGAGAATTCGCGAAGTTCTCGATAAAAGACCCGCAGCCGGAGGAGCAGGCCTCGTTCAGCTGGACGCTGTCGACGGCGTGATCGCGGATCTTGATGCATTTCATGTCCTGACCGCCGATATCCAGGATGCAGTCCACATCCGGATCAAAGAAGGAAGCGGCAGTATAGTGCGCGATGGTCTCGACTTCGCCCTCGTCCAGCATAAGGCCGGACTTGATCAGCTGTTCCCCGTAACCGGTGGAGCAGGAATAGGCAATCCGCGCGCCTTCAGGAAGCTTGCTGTAGATGTCCTGGATGGCACGGATCGAGGTGGCCAGAGGATTTCCGTGGTTATTGTCGTAGAAGGAGTAAAGGAGCTTTCCGTCCTCGGAGATCAGCGCCGCCTTTGTTGTGGTGGATCCGGCATCGATGCCGAGATAACAGTTTCCCTTATAATCCTCGAGATTGCCGGTTTCGACCTTATCCCGGTTGTGGCGTTCAATAAATTCCCGGTATTCGTCTTTATTGGCGAAGAGCGGAGCCATGCGGGCAACTTCCATCTGCATCTTGACACCGTGGCGCAGGCGCTCCTTCATATCAGTCAGAGAATATTCCACGTCTTCCTTTGCATTCAGGGCAGAACCCAGAGCAGCAAAAAGATGGGAATTTTCCGGAACGATGGTATGTTCCTCGTCGAGGTTCAGAGTGCGGATGAAGCATTTGCGAAGCTCGGAGAGGAAGTGGAGCGGACCTCCGAGGAAGGCAACATGGCCGCGGATCGGTTTGCCGCAGGCAAGACCGGAGATGGTCTGGTTTACCACCGCCTGAAAAATGGATACAGACAGATCTTCCTTGGTCGCGCCCTCATTGATCAGCGGCTGAATGTCTGTCTTGGCGAAGACACCACAGCGTGCGGCGATCGGGTAGATCGCCTGATAGTGCTTGGCGTATTCGTTCAGTCCGGTCGCGTCCGTCTGCAGAAGAGAGGCCATCTGGTCAATAAAAGAACCGGTTCCTCCGGCGCAGACGCCGTTCATTCTCTGCTCGATATTTCCATTCTCAAAGTAGATGATCTTCGCGTCCTCGCCGCCGAGCTCGATGGCAACGTCGGTCTGAGGAGCCTGGAACTGCAGGGCGGAGGAAACGGCGATAACCTCCTGCATGAACGGAACATCGATGTTCTGAGCGAGGGCAAGGCCGCCGGATCCGGTGATGACCGGATGAATCTGGACGTTCCCCGTTATCTTCTCCGCCTCTTCGAGAAGATCCGCGAGGGTCTCCTGAATTTTAGCAAAATGTCTCCGGTAGTCGGAGAACAGGATGTGTTTTTCCAGGTCCAGGACGACAATCTTGACCGTTGTGGAACCGATATCAATACCTAATGTATAGTTTAAATCTGACATACAATTTTACTCCTTTATATTCAGAACGATTATACGACAACGATTTTTTAAAAACAACAGCAAGGGTATCGGCCAAAAATGAAAAAATGGTAAAAAACACGGCCGGAAACGCAGGGTTTAGGACACATCCATAAAACTGGGGTTCTGATTTTGCACAATATAATGGAGCACTTGACATTGCCTGCGCAGACATCGGGGAAGGGAGCGAGACACTTGCGGGCATCGGGTAAATCCGTTATGATAAATTGTAAACAGATGATATTGCAGGTCTTTTCTGCGGAAACGGAGTATTATGGCAGAGTATAAACTGATAAAGGTAAGCGGCAGAGCGAAGCGGGCGGAGTTCAAAACCGTGCATGGTACGGTGCAGACGCCGGTTTTCATGAACGTGGGTACGGTGGGAGCCATCAAGGGGGCGGTCTCGACCGAGGATCTGGAGCGGCTCGGGACACAGATCGAGCTGTCCAACACCTATCATCTTCATGTGCGTCCGGGAGACGAGGTGGTCAAAAAGCTCGGCGGCCTTCATAAGTTCATGTCCTGGAACAAACCGATTCTGACGGATTCGGGCGGGTTCCAGGTTTTTTCCCTGGCAGATTCGCGAAAGATCAGGGAAGAGGGCGTCACCTTTCACTCTCATGTGGATGGAAGGCTGATCTTCATGGGGCCGGAGGAGAGCATGCAGATTCAGTCGAATCTCGGCTCAACGATCGCGATGGCCTTTGATGAGTGCCCGTCCAGCGTTGCGACCAGGAAATATGTGAAGGAGTCCATTGACCGGACGTACCGGTGGCTGATCCGATGCCAGAAGAAAATGAGGGAGCTGAATCAGAGAGAAGACACCATTAATAAGGAACAGCTTCTGTTCGCAATCAATCAGGGGGCGGTTTATCCGGACCTCCGGATTGAGCACGCGAAAAGAATCCGGGAGCTGGATGCCGACGGCTATGCGGTCGGGGGACTGGCGGTCGGTGAAACACATGAGCAGATGTATGATATTCTGGATCATGTGGTGCCGGAGCTTCCGCAGGACAGGCCAACATACCTGATGGGAGTCGGCACGCCTGCGAATATCATCGAGGCGGTGGACCGTGGCGTGGATTTCTTCGACTGCGTCTATCCGAGCCGGAACGGGCGTCACGGGCATGTGTATACCCACCGGGGACATCTGAACCTGATCAACGCGCAGTATGAGCTGGACAGCCGGCCAATAGAAGAGGAATGCCAGTGTCCGGTGTGCCGCAGGTACAGCCGGGCTTATATCCGTCACCTACTGAAAGCAAAGGAGATGCTGGGAATGCGTCTTTGCACGGAGCACAACCTGTACTTCTACAACCATCTGACCCGGGAGATCCGCAGTGCGATCGAGGAGGATCGCTGGGATTCCTGGAAGAGAAAGGCGCTGGATGATCTTCGGGAGGAGGAAGAGAAGCATGAGGCGATGAAGCAGCCGAAGTATTACCAGAAGGTCGCCAATGAGAGAATATTCCGGAAGGAACAGGGGGATACCATGAGGGATCCGCATGATACCGTAAAGGAAGAACAGATGAAAGAGGAACAGGCAGTTCGTCAGGAAACGGAGAAATGAACAAAAGTCAGTTTAGACGGGTGCGAAATTTGTGAAAACTCCATAAAATAGCTTGTCACCCGGTTTAATATCATGTATTATTATTTTTTGACAGTTATATCCGAAATCAATTACAGGGAGGAATCGTTATGATTTTTGCAAGTTCAGCTTCGGGTTCAGGCAGCGCGCTCAGCATGATCATCCTGCTGGTCGCTATGTTCGCGCTGATGTATTTTATGATGATCCGTCCGCAGCGGAAAGAGCAGAAGAAGATGCAGGCAATGCTCAGCGCCATGGAGATCGGCGATGCTGTTGTGACGACCGGAGGATTCTATGGAATCATCATCGATATCAGCGAGGACGATGTCATCGTAGAGTTCGGCAACAACAAGAACTGCCGGATTCCGATGCGCAAAGAGGCGATTGCACAGGTTGAGAAGCCGGAGCAGGCGGCTGCAGCGAAGGAAGAAAAGGCTGCTGCGGCAAAGACTGCGGAGAAGGACGCAAAGAAATAATCGGAAGATCATATTTTCAGGCACAGGAGCGCAGGTTTCTGTGCTTTTCTTTTTTTGTCGGGTTATTTCGGAGATTCGGCGTTTTTTGCCGGTTGAAATGATACTTGAATTGAAGTATTATATAAACTACGAGTCAAGTATAAGTTGAATGAATGTACACATAGATGGTTTAACAGGACTTATATTAAATTATCAAAATATCAAAAGAAGAGGTGAACCTGATTCATGGAGTTTAAAATTGGTTTAATTCACGGGGACGGCATCGGACCCGAAATCGTAAACGAGGCACAGAAGGTTCTGGACGCGGTTGCCGGGAAGTATCATCACACCTTTCATTATACAAATCTTCTGCTCGGAGGAGCATCCATCGACGCAACGGGACTTCCCCTCACAGAGGAGACCGTGGCGGAGGCAAAGACATGCGATGCGGTCCTGATGGGCTCGATTGGAGGAGACGCGAAGACCTCTCCGTGGTACAGGCTGGAGCCGTCGAAACGCCCGGAGGCGGGTCTGCTTGGTATCCGCAAGGCACTGGGGCTTTTCGCGAATCTTCGCCCGGCTTACCTGTACAATGAACTTCGGGACGCCTGCCCCCTGAAGGATGAGATCATCGGGGATGAGGGCTTCAATCTGATCATTGTGCGGGAGCTCACCGGAGGCCTTTATTTTGGCGCGCGCGAGACAAAGGACGTTGACGGCGTGGAGACAGCGGTGGATACCCTCAGCTACAATGAAAATGAGATCCGGAGGATCGCGAAGAGAGCCTTTGAGATTGCCATGAAACGAAACAAGAAGGTGACCGAGGTAGACAAGGCGAATGTGCTGGATTCCTCCAGACTGTGGAGAAAGGTGACAGCAGAGGTCGCGAAGGAATATCCGGAGGTTACCTATGAGAATATGCTGGTCGATAACTGCGCGATGCAGCTGGTCCGCGACCCGAAACAGTTCGATGTCATCCTGACAGAGAATATGTTCGGCGACATCCTTTCGGACGAGGCGAGTATGGTGACCGGATCCATCGGAATGCTTTCCTCCGCCAGCCTGAACGAGACGAGCTTCGGCCTGTATGAGCCGTCGCACGGCTCCGCGCCGGACATCGCCGGCAAGAATATCGCAAACCCGATCGCGACCATTCTCTCGGCGGCAATGATGCTCCGTTATTCCCTGAATCTTGATGAGGAGGCGGATGATGTGGAGTCGGCGGTTGAGAGAGTTCTCGCCGACGGATACCGGACAGGAGACATCTATTCCGAGGGCACGACGAAGGTGACCTGTTCCGGAATGGGAGATGCCATTACGGCGATTCTGAAGGAAGCGTAAGAAACGAAATCGAAATGCCGGGTTTCTCCGGCGCAAAAGGATAGATAAGTACGATTAGATGGGAGAACGGATTATGAATAGTGATCATGTTACGAAGGGTATGCAGGCGGCGCCTGCGAGAAGCCTGTTCAATGCACTTGGATTTACACCGGAGGAGATGGAAAAGCCGTTAATCGGCATCGTCTGCTCCTACAATGAAATCGTTCCGGGTCACATGAACCTGGACAAGATCGCTCAGGCGGTGAAGATGGGTGTCGCCGAGGCGGGCGGAATGCCGGTGATGTTCCCGGCGATTGCGGTCTGTGATGGTATCGCCATGGGCCACATCGGAATGAAGTATTCACTGGTTACCCGTGATCTGATCTGCGATTCCACGGAGTGCATGGCAATCGCGCATCAGTTCGACGGACTGGTGATGATTCCGAACTGCGACAAGAATGTTCCGGGTCTCCTGATGGCGGCTGCCCGCATCAACATCCCTACCGTTTTCGTCAGCGGCGGCCCGATGATGGCCGGACATGTCTACGGAAGGAAGAGAAGCCTCTCTTCCATGTTTGAGGCGGTAGGCTCCTATGCGGCAGGCAAGTTCACAGAAGAACAGGTATCGGAATATGAGAGAAAGGTCTGCCCGACCTGTGGATCCTGCTCCGGCATGTATACCGCGAACAGCATGAACTGTATCACCGAGGCACTTGGTATGGGGCTTCAGGGCAACGGAACGATCCCGGCGGTATATTCCGAGAGGCTCCGCCTCGCCAAGCACGCTGGCATGAAGGTCATGGAGATGCTGGAGAAAAATATCCGCCCCCGCGACATCATGACAAAGGAAGCGTTCCTGAACGCGCTGACCGTTGATATGGCGCTCGGCTGCTCCACCAATACCATGCTTCATATCCCGGCGATCGCACATGAGGCAGGATTTGATTTTGACACAGAGCTGGCAAATGAGATCAGCGAGAAGACACCGAACCTCTGCCATCTCGCACCCGCAGGCGCTACCTATATGGAAGACCTGAACGAGGCGGGCGGTGTCTATGCGGTGATGAATGAGCTTTCCAAGAAGAATCTTCTGAATCTCGACTGCATGACCGTAACCGGCAAGACTGTCGGCGAGAATATCAAGAACTGCATCAATAAGGATCCGGAGATCATCCGTCCGATCGATCATCCGTTTATGGAGAAGGGCGGACTTGCTGTACTCAAGGGCAACCTGGCTCCGGACACCGCAATCGTAAAACAGTCCGCTGTACTTCCGGAGATGATGGTGCATGAGGGCCCGGCAAGGGTATTCGACTGTGAGGAGGACGCGATCGCTGCGATCAAGGGCGGGAAAATCGTTCCCGGCGACGTGGTTGTGATTCGCTATGAAGGACCAAAGGGCGGACCGGGCATGAGAGAGATGCTGAATCCGACCTCGGCGATTGCCGGCATGGGTCTTGACTCCAGTGTCGCGCTGATCACAGACGGCCGTTTCTCCGGTGCTTCCAGAGGAGCTTCCATTGGCCACGTCAGCCCGGAGGCAGCGGTTGGAGGACCGATTGCCTTTGTGCACGAGGGAGACATCATCAGCATCGATATTCCGAATCACAAGCTTGACATGAAGGTGAGCGATGAGGAAATCGCCAGAAGAAAGGCAGAGTGGGTTCCGAGAAAGCCAAATGTGACTACCGGATATCTTGCGCGTTATGCGGCCATGGTGACCAGTGCAAACCGCGGAGCAATTCTCAAGACGCCGGATGAAGAATAAGTCTCAGGAATAAATCTCATTGGATGCAGAATAAATTTCAAAAATAGAACTCGCCGGATGCAGAGCTAGTCCCAGGAATAGATCTCACCGGATGCAGGATTAATCGCAACAAATCTCACAGGAAGAGATTCGGCTGACGGGTGCGACGCACCCGTCAGTGATACAGGAAATGAAGCGCTACATGAAAGAGGGATATTGACATGCAGTTAAATGGTTCACAGATCGTCATCGAATGCCTGAAGGAGCAGGGAGTGGATACCGTCTTCGGATATCCGGGCGGAGCCATTCTGAATATCTATGACGAATTATATAAACATCCGGAAATCCATCATATTCTGACTTCTCATGAGCAGGGAGCCTCTCACGCAGCGGACGGCTATGCGAGAGCGACTGGCAGGGTTGGCGTATGCATGGCGACATCCGGACCCGGAGCGACAAACCTGGTAACCGGCATCGCGACGGCCTATATGGATTCCGTACCAATCGTGGCAATCACCGCGAACGTCGGAACCAGCTACCTCGGAAAAGACAGCTTTCAGGAGGTTGATATCACCGGAATCACCACACCCATCACGAAATACAGCTCAATTGTCAAGGATGTAACCCGCCTTGCTGACACCATCCGGCGCGCGTTTGCCATCGCAAAGAGCGGAAGACCGGGACCGGTGCTTGTAGATATCCCGAAGGATATCACGGCGGCTGTCTGTGATTTTGAGAGAAAAGAACCGGAAAATCCGGAACCGGACAGAAATGTAAATCAGAAAGATCTCGCAAGAGCTGTGGAAATGATCAATGCTTCAAAGCGGCCGTATCTCTTTGTCGGAGGTGGAGCGGCAATTTCCGGCGCGCAGAAGGAAGTTATCGAACTCGCGCATCGGATTCAGGCGCCTGTCTGTGACACCCTGATGGGAAAGGGAACCTTCCCGGGTACGGATGATCAGTATATGGGAATGCTCGGCATGCACGGCACGAAGGGCGCGAACCTCCTTACTTCAGAGTGTGATCTTCTGATCGTTCTGGGAGCCCGCTTTTCAGACAGGGATGTGGGTTCACCGAAGACCTTCGCGAAGCAGGCAAAGATTCTTCAGATTGATGTAGATCCTGCGGAAGTGAACAAAAATGTCGTCGTTGATGCGAGCGTATCCGGCGATATGAAGACAGTTCTGGATGAACTCCTTCCAGAGATCAGGGAAAAGTCGAATCCGCAGTGGACGGAGGAGATGCACCGGAAGCAGAAACTGGTCAATGACTATGTGCCGGAGGACCGTCTCACGGCGCAGTTTGTCATCCGGAAGATTTATGAGATCACAAAGGGGCAGGCGATTATCTGCACGGATGTGGGACAGCACCAGATGTGGGCGGCTCAGTATTACAAGTATACGGAACCGAGGACTCTGATTACCTCCGGAGGACTTGGAACGATGGGATATGGACTCGGCGCGGCGATTGGAGCGAAGTGCGGAAGACCGGACAAAACGGTCATCAACATCGCCGGGGACGGCTGTTTCCGCATGAATATGAACGAGATTGCCACGGCTGCCCGCAGCGGCATTCCGGTGATTGAGGTTGTGATCAATAACCATGTGCTCGGAATGGTCCGCCAGTGGCAGAACCTGTTCTACGGACAGCGTTACTCCAACACCATACTGGATGACAAGGTCGATTTCGTCAAGGTGGCGGAAGCGCTCGGCGCAGAAGGTGTCCGCATCACGAAGGCAGAGGAATTCGCCCCTGCTCTTGAGAAGGCAATCGCTGATCAGAAGCCTGTCGTGCTCGACTGCGTGATTGATCCGGACGATAAGGTTTCTCCGATGATCCCGGCCGGCAAGCCGAATGATGAAATCTACGATCAGAAAGACATGGAGAACTGGAACAAATAAAATCAGCGCATTGTATATCCGGCAGGGCGGCAGTTTTGCAGCCCTGCCGGTTTTAAAATCAGCCGGTTATGAAAAACGGCAGGAGCGCATTATACGCCTCGGAGCTTTAAGCAATTCTGCCCTGCTGATCACGTGTAAATGGCAGGGATGGGATTACACCGTTGTTCTGTTATCTCCGGTTATCCCCGGATCTCCGGATTTTGCGTGTTCGGAGATTGACAAGCGTTTGTCAGAAGTTTATCATATTAAAGTGTCTTTCATACGAGAGACTGCATACTAGAATTTTACCAGGAGGATATCAAAATGAGCAGAGTTTATAATTTTTCGGCCGGACCGGCTGTTCTTCCGGAGGAGGTTCTGAAGGAAGCGCAGGAAGAGATGATGGACTACCGCGGCTGCGGAATGTCGGTCATGGAGATGAGTCACCGATCTAAAATGTTCGATGATATTATCAATGAAGCCGAGCAGGATTTCCGCGAGCTTGTCGGAGTTCCGGATAATTATAAGATTCTGTTCTTACAGGGCGGCGGAAGTCTTCAGTTTGCGCAGATTCCGATGAATCTCATGAAGAACCGTGTCGCTGACTACATCATCACCGGAAACTGGGCGAAGAAGGCATACCAGGAGGCTCAGATCTATGGCAAGGCAAATGCGGTTGCTTCCTCCGAGGATCAGAATTACACCTATATCCCGGACTGCTCCGACCTTCCCATCGATGATGACGCGGATTATGTATACATCTGCGAAAACAATACCATTTACGGAACAGAGTACAAGAAGCTTCCGAACACGAAGGGCAAACTCCTTGTGGCGGATGTTTCCTCCAATTTCCTGTCACGCCCGATCGATGTTGAGAAATACGGTCTCTTCTTCGGCGGCGTTCAGAAGAATGTCGGACCTGCGGGAATGGTTATTACCGTAATCCGCGATGACCTGATCACGGACAGCTGTCTGCCGGGTACGCCGACGATGATGAAATACAAGACGCAGGCGGACAAGAATTCTCTGTACAACACGCCGAACTGCTGGTGCATCTACATCTGCGGAAAGGTCTTCAAGTGGCTGAAGAAAAACGGCGGACTTGAGGCGATGAACGAGCGCAATGAAAAGAAGGCAAAACTCCTCTATGATTATCTCGATCAGTCAAAGCTGTTCAAGGGCACAGTTCGGAAAGAGGACCGTTCTCTGATGAACGTTCCGTTTGTAACCGGAGATAAAGATCTGGATGCAAAGTTTGTCGCGGAGGCGAAGGAGGCCGGACTGGAGAACCTGAAGGGTCACCGCACCGTCGGCGGAATGCGCGCTTCCATTTACAATGCGATGCCATACGCGGGTGTTGAGGCTCTCGTGAAATTCATGGGTGAGTTTGAGAAGGAGAATCTGAAATAATGTACCAGTACAATTGTTTGAATAATATTTCAAAAGTCGGTCTTCAGCGATTCAGCGACCAGTACAGAGAGACAGACCGGTTCGAAGACGCAGATGCCGTTCTGGTCAGAAGCGCAAAAATGCATGATATGGAGTTTGGAGGCAAGCTTCTGGCAATCGCCCGCGCGGGTGCCGGTGTCAACAACATTCCGCTTGAGAAATGCGCAGAGAAGGGAATTGTTGTGTTCAACACTCCCGGAGCCAACGCGAATGCCGTAAAGGAACTGGTCATTGCGTCAATGCTTCTGGCATCCCGTGACATTATCGGCGGCATCGAGTGGGTCAGAGCAAATCACGAGGATGAAAATATCGGCAAGGACGCGGAGAAAGCCAAAAAGCAGTTCGCCGGAACCGAGATCAGCGGGAAGAAGCTGGGAATCATCGGACTTGGTGCAATCGGGCAGCTCGTAGCGAATGCGGCGACACACCTCGGGATGGATGTCTACGGCTATGATCCTTTCCTGTCGGTCGATGCCGCATGGAACCTTTCCAGAACGATACGTCACATTCAGGATGTCAATGAGATCTACAAGGAATGCGATTTCATCACCGTTCATGTACCGGCGACTGACAGCACCAGAGGCATGATCAGCCGTGAGGCAATCGAGATGATGAAGCCGGGTGTTGTAGTCATGAACTACGCGCGTGATATTCTGGTGGACGAGGATGCGATGGTCGATGCCCTGAAAAGCGGCAAGGTCAGAAGATACATGACGGATTTTGCCAATGACAAGATCATCAATGCGCCGAACACCATTATTACCCCTCATCTCGGAGCTTCCACTGAGGAAGCTGAGGACAACTGCGCGGAGATGGCGGTCAAGGAGCTCAGAGATTTCATTGAGAACGGAAATATCAGCCATTCTGTGAATTATCCGAACATGAACAATGGCATTCTGCGTGATGCGGCGCGTCTGTGCATCTGCCACAGAAATGTGAAGGACATGATCCGAAGATTTACAAGAATCCTCTCGGATGAGGGATTTAATATTGCGAACATGGCGAACAAGAGCCGCGGTGATTTCGCTTATACGGTCATCGATCTTGAGTCGCCGGTGAACGAACAGGTGATGACGAAGATTGAGGCCACCGACGGTGTGCTGAAGGCAAGAGTCATAACGAGATAACTGGCACGAAAAGGATGAAACCCCGGAAAGAAATTTCCGGGGTTTCTGCGCTTATGAGCGAACGTATTCAGGAAAGAGATATGCTTGTGAGCGAACGTATTCATGAAATGGGAATATTTGCAGCGGGAGCTGTTTACAGGAGGAACAAAAATGGCAGTAATCAGACCGTTCCGGGCATTGACACCGGTGAAGGAGAAGGCAGCGCTTGTGGCGGCTCTGCCCTATGATGTATATAACCGGGAGGAGGCAAGAGAGGTTGTGGAGAAGAATCCGCTGTCTTTTCTCGCCATAGACCGCGCGGAGACACAGTTCCCGGAGGAACAGGACATCTATGCGCCCTGTGTCTATGCGAAGGCCGCTTCCATGCTTCGTGAGTGGCAGGAAAGAGGCATATTCGAGGAGGACAGCAGGCCCTGCTTCTATATCTGGGAGCTGATCATGAACGGAAGGAGTCAGAAGGGACTGGTAGCGTGTTCTTCGGTAGACGATTATCTGAACAATGTGATTCGAAAGCACGAGAACACCAGAAAGGACAAGGAAAAGGACCGCTTTGATCATATCGATGCGTGCAGCGCGCAGACAGGACCGATTTTTCTTGCCTACCGGTCGCATCCGGAGATCAAAAGGCTGATCGTGCAGGAGAGCATGAAGGAGCCGGTGCTGGATTTCGTCGCCGAGGACGGTGTGATTCACAGGGTGTGGAGAATCGACAGGGACGACCAGATCGCGGCGCTGACGGAGGCATTTGCGGCGCTTGATCATACGTACATTGCCGACGGACATCATAGAGCGGCTTCCGCAGTTTCTGTGTCGCTGAAGAGACGAGAGGAGCATCCGGGTTATACCGGAAGAGAGGAGTTCAATTATTTCCTTTCGGTACTGTTTCCGGATGATGAGCTTCAAATCATGGACTATAACCGGGTGCTGAAGGATCTGAACGGATATGAGCCGGATGAGATTCTGGAGAAGCTGGATGAGGTCTTCCGGATCGCAGAGGCGCCGGAATCTCCGTACCGGCCTGCCAAGAAGGGGGAGATGGGTCTGTACCTGGAGGGAAAATGGTACCGCCTGCAGACACGGAAACATCTTCTGAAGACAGATCCGATCGGCTGTCTGGATGTGGAGTATCTGCAGAGGGAAGCTCTGGGACCGATCTGGAATATACAGGACCCGAGAACGGACGCGAGAATTGATTTTGTCGGAGGAATCCGGGGGCTCAGAGAGCTGGAGCGAAGGTGTCATGAAGACTGCGAGGCAGCTTTTGCCCTGTATCCCACCTCAATCAGCGAGCTCTTTGCCGTGGCGGATGCCGGGCTTCTGATGCCGCCGAAATCCACCTGGTTCGAGCCGAAGCTCAGAAGCGGGCTGTTCATACATAAGATTGAAAAGTGATCCGGAAAAGAAATCAAAAACTGCCGCATAATACAGACACCGGAAGAGGACATCTGTTTTATGCGGCAGTTTCTTGCAATCAGTTGCTCATGGATTACCAGAGCTTCCGGTAGAGCTCAATGACTTCAGGCTTCAGCGGCTGTCTCGGATTGGTTTCCGTGCAGGAGTCATTCAGGGCAGCTTCGGCCATACTGTCGAGGTGTGTCTCATATTCTTCCTTTGAAATATCCAGGATCTCGGAGAGATGCTGAGGAATTCCCATGCTCTCCGACATGTATCTCATGTAATTGCAAAGTGAGTGAATGGTCATGACCGGGTTGAAGCTGGAAAGACCGAGCATCGTGGCGATGTTGCAGTAGCGTTCCACGACGGGATCATCAGACAGATCCCTGTTCTTTGTGAGGTTGGATACACCGGCATTGTATTCCGTGACGATCGGAAGCAGCATGGCATTGGCACGTCCGTGTGGAATATGAAAATGCGCGCCGAGCTGATGCGCCATTCCGTGGTTCAGGCCGAGAGAGGCGGAGTTAAAGGCAAGTCCCGCCAGCGTCGCGGCCGTGTGCATCTTCTCCCGGGCGTGGGTGTCATTATTGTCCGAATAGGAGCGGAAGAGGTACTGACCTACGATCTCAACGGCTTTTTCCGCAAGCGCGCCGGAAAAGTCGTTGTGCTTTGTACTGACATAGGCTTCGACCGCGTGGGTGAGCACATCCATCCCGGTGTCCGCCGTTACGGATGCGGGCACGCTCCGCACCAGAACCGCGTCGAGAATCGCCTCGTCCGGAGACATATCCTCTGAGACAAGTGGGATTTTTCTCTGATGATCCGGATCGCTGATGACGGCAAAAGAGGTCACCTCGCTTCCGGTGCCGCTCGTCGTCGGAATACAGATCAGGCGGATGTGCTTTCCGTCATTCATGCTCTCCGACATTTTGCGGATGGACTTGGACAGGTCCATGGCAGATCCGCCACCGACGCCCACGATCGTATCACAGCCGGATTCGAGATAGGCTCTCACGCCGGCAACGACTTTTGAGATGGGAGGATCCGGAACGACCTCAGTAAATATTTCATAGGCAATGCCGCCCTTCGACAGAGGCTTTACGATGTTGCGGATCGCGTCGCTCTTAACGATGAAGGGGTCGGTTACGATAAAGACCTTCTGACTGTCGATCTGGCTCAGGCGGTCGAGTGATTTCTCGCCAAAATAGATATCCGTGAGAATATGGAAATGTTCCATGCTGCTGTCCTTTCTTTTTCTGAACCAACATGCCCCGCAAGCGGAGCGTCACAAACGGTATAAGTCCCCGTGTCACATCGCTGGTTCACCGTTCCCATGCCGCTGACAGGCGACCTGCTTCGTTGGTCTGTCGCGGCGTTTGCCCCACCGTTTCACACAATTATGATAGCACGGAGAAATGAAATGTGCAAGCAAACCACAGGCTTACGTGATAAAATCATGACTGATTTTGTTGGATTGCGAGGGAGAGGCGGAGGCTTTATGAGAAAACTGTGAATTCCGTGAATTATGGCGCCGCGGGTTTGCAAATCCATTCCAAAAAATGTAAAATATTCGGGTGTGCGGCGCAGTCTCGAAGTAGCTGTATCTGCATGTATTACACAGATATTTTTGACGGGAAAGCGGGTATTTATTCAGATGGAGATTCGATATCGGGGCCGTGAGTGGTCCGTCGGCTACAAAATATTCTGGGCTATTTACTGGATCTGCGTGTTCATTTTTCTAATGACGCAGCGCAGTGCCCTGATCGGCAGCGTAAAGATAGAGATGCGCTCCGGTGAAATCCTTTTTGCGGGACTGATCGCCGCCGTGGCGGCGTCCGCCCTGATCTGTACCTTCGTCCTGCATCCCCTGGACAGGGTGGATGAGAAAGGAAAGGAGGCATGCCTCCAGATCTGGCCGTGGCATTTTGTGATCATGCTCGCCGTGGATGTCTGGTGCTTTTTTATCATCGAGTATATCAACAACACGGAGCTGGTCGCGATGGAATGGAAGTACAGGCTTCTGAATATCGCGGGCATCCTGATCATGAACCTGATCGCATTCTTCTGGCTGAATTCGCTCAAGCGCTCTCTGATGCTGATCCTGTCCATCTGGTCGTTTATCAGCATTGCCTTTTATTTTGTCTATCTGTTCCGGGGAGAGCCGCTGCAGCTGATCGATTTCTTCTCGCTCTCGACGGCGGCGACGGTTTCCGGATCCTATACGTATACGCTGACGAGAGGAATCGTGCTTGATCTCGTGATGTACTTCTGCGTTCTGGGACTATTGCTTCACATGCGGAACTATGTACTGATCCGCAGAGGCATCATCGGAAAGATTCTTATGCGCGCCGGGATCGCTGTGTTCATGTTCGGCATGTATTTTTTCTATCTGAATGTGAACTGGAACGGAGGTCTTGGAATTCTGACGGATCTGTTCGCGCCGATCAAGACCTACACCGAGTATGGAACAACCGTCGGGTTTTTCTGTGTCGCGAAATATATGAGACTTAGTCCGCCGGAGGGCTATACCGTGAGCGGAACAGAGAAGATCGCGGAGAACTTTGTAAAGACGGAGAAGAACAGCGCGGAGGAGGAAACGGCCGGGGAAAGCGATGCTTCGGGGAACAATTCGGATTCCGGGTCCGGGACAGAGGATGCTTCCACGGTAAAGCCGGTGAATATTATCGCGATCATGAATGAGTCCTGGGCGGATTACAGCTATATCGGAGATCTGAAGACGAATGAGCCTGTGATGCCGTTTTATGACTCATTGAAAGAGAATACAATAAAGGGACATACGCTGGTATGCATTACCGGAGGCGGAACGGCAAAGACGGAGTACGAATTCCTGACCGGAAATTCTGTGAAGAGATTTCCGGCTATGGTTCCGTATGTGAGCTATTTCACGCATGATCAGTACTCGATTGTCTCTACCCTGGAGGCACAGGGATATAAAACGGCGGCTATGCATCCGTACAAGGGAAGCAACTGGAATCGTGAGACCGCGTATCGTCTCTTGGGATTTGACCGGTTTTACACACAGGATGATTTTACCGATGAGGACGATGTGGAATACGTTCACAGCCATATCAGCGATATGTCGAATTACAAGAAGATCATCCAGGAAGTCAACGAGGAAAATAAGGCGGGGAATCCGTTCTTCCTTTTTGATGTGACCATGCAGAACCACGGCGGGTATACGACAGACGACGTTGATGAAACCATTACGGTTGACGGGTACGAGAACGATGTCGTGAGCCGGTTCCTCTCGTTGGAAAAACTGAGCGATGACGCACTGGAGTATCTGATCGACTATTTCAAGGACTATGATGAGCCTACGCTGATTGTTATGTTTGGCGATCATTATCCGACCATGCCGGATTCGTTTACGGAATATGTGTCCGGTGAGAATTATAATTCGCTTGATCTGGAGCAGCAGGAGCACTATTACGCGACACCGTTCCTGATCTGGGCGAATTATGATATCCCGGAACAACAGAACGTGGTGACGAGCACAAATTATCTGAGCACTCTGCTTCTGGAGCAGACCGGTCTGCAGATGACGGATTACAATTATTATTTGAAAGATCTCATGACCAGAATACCGGCGCTGAATCACATGGGCTATGAGGATGCAGACGGAAACTGGCATACCTGGTCCGGCGGAAGTGAGAAGGATCTGATGGATGAGTGGCAGTACGAGTGCCTGCAGTACAATGAGCTGGCGGAGAAACGGAACCGGCTTGACTGGTTCTTTTCACTGACCAGCGATTCATAAGACAGGATAACCAGCGATTTGTAAGACAGGATTGACTTGTGAAAAAGAACGGAATGCGTTATTATGTGTAGCGACTGACGCTGGGTATAATTGTCCGATAGAAAGGAATTTGATATGATAGCTGCGAACAACGTAACACTGAGAGTGGGGAAGAAGGCTCTTTTCGAGAACGTAAACATCAAGTTTACGGAAGGCAACTGTTATGGTGTGATCGGTGCGAACGGTGCCGGAAAATCGACATTTCTGAAGATTCTCTCCGGTCAGCTGGAGCCGACGAACGGGGACGTCACGATCACGCCGGGACAGAGGCTTTCTTTCCTGGAGCAGGATCACTTTAAGTATGACGATCAGCCGGTTCTCGATACAGTCATCCAGGGAAACGGAAGACTTTATGAGATCATGAAGGAGAAGGACGCGCTCTACGCGAAGCCGGATTTCACGGATGAAGACGGCATCAAGGCCAGTGAGCTTGAGGCGGAGTTTGCCGAGATGAACGGATGGGACGCGGAGACGGACGCAGAGCAGCTGCTGAACGGACTCGGAATCGAGACGGATCTCCATTATGCGCAGATGGGAACGCTGGACGGCCCGCAGAAGGTAAAGGTGCTTCTGGCGCGCGCCCTTTTCGGAAACCCGGATATTCTGCTTCTTGATGAGCCGACGAACCATCTGGATCTGGACGCCATCGACTGGCTGGAGGAGTTCCTGATCAATTTCGAGAATACCGTCATCGTTGTGTCCCATGACCGGTATTTCCTGAATAAGGTCTGCACAAATATAGCGGATATCGATTACGGCAAGATTCAGCTCTATGCCGGCAACTACGATTTCTGGTTCGAGTCCAGCAATCTCCTGCTGCAGCAGAAGAAGGAAGCAAACAAGAAAAAGGAAGAGAAGATCAAGGAGCTGCAGGAATTTATTTCCCGATTTGCGGCGAACGCTTCGAAATCGAAGCAGGCGACTTCCCGTAAGAAGGCGCTGGAGAAAATTCAGCTGGACGATATCAAGCCATCCAGCCGGAAATATCCCTATATTGATTTCCGTCCGAACCGAGAGATCGGGAATGAGGTTCTTGAGGTTCACAACATCAGCAAGACCATCGACGGTGTGAAGGTACTGGACGATGTCTCGTTCACGCTCAGAAGAGAAGACAAGGTCGCTTTTGTCGGCTCCAACGAGCAGGCGGCGACGGAGCTGTTCAAGATCATTGCCGGTGAAGATGAGGCGGACGAGGGATATTATAAGTGGGGCGTAACCACGTCACAGGCATTTTTCCCGAAGGACTATACGGAGGAATTTGACTCCGATCTGACGATCGCGGAGTGGCTGACCCAGTATTCGGAGATCAAGGACGCAACCTATGTGCGGGGATTCCTCGGAAGAATGCTCTTCGCCGGAGACGACGGCGTCAAGAAGGTACGGGTTCTGTCCGGAGGGGAGAAGGTCAGATGCCTTCTGTCGAAGATGATGATTTCGGGTGCGAATGTACTCGTTCTGGACCAGCCGACCAACCATCTGGATATGGAGTCGATTCAGGCACTGAACAACGGTCTGATCAAGTTCCCGGGTGTGCTGCTGTTTACCTGTCACGACCATCAGTTTGTGCAGACGACGGCGAACCGCATCATGGAATTCCGGCATGACGGGACGCTGATCGATAAGGTGACAACGTATGATGAGTATCTGGCAGCGGATGCGGACGCGAGAAAGCGCTCGGTATATACGCTGACAGAGGAAGATAACTGATTCTCATGGCGTGAATTGCACAGCTCTGATTTACGCGAACAGTGAGCCGCAGCCGAATGCGAAGTATTCGTGTGCGGCGAGCGTCGCGATAGCGAGATAAAACTCGCACAGCGTGTTTTATCTCGTTGACAGCTCTGATTGATAGATTTTGCAGAAAGAGTTACTGAGAAAAAAGGCGTTGTGAGCTAAAAAGATTCTTCGCAGAAGATGATAGAAGAATGATAGAAAGAGGTGGAGGAGATGGAAAATAACAACCACCCGGTCCTAGTCATAATGGCGGCCGGCATGGGCAGCCGGTACGGCGGCTTGAAGCAGATGGATCCCATGGATGAAAGGGGGCATCTGATCATTGATTATTCAATTTACGATGCGGTACAGGCCGGATTCCGGGAAATTATTTTTGTCATCAAGGAGGAAAATAAGCAGATCTTCCAGGAGAGAATCGGAGACCGGATCAGCAGCAGGGTGAAGGTCAGTTATGCCTTTCAGAGACTGAACGATCTGCCGGCGGGCTATCAGGTGCCGGAGGGGCGTGTGAAACCATGGGGGACGGGACACGCCGTTCTGTCCTGCTTTTTTGCGGTTCACGGATCTCCGTTCGCGGTGATCAATGCGGATGACTATTACGGGAGAGATGCATTTCGTAAGATGTATGATTACCTGGCGCACAACGGCGATGATACGAAGTACCGCTACGCGATGGTCGGATATCAGCTGAAGAATACCGTGACAGAAAACGGATATGTCTCCCGCGGAATCTGCGAGGTGAATGACCGGGAGGAGCTCGTGGGAATTCACGAGCGCACCCGGATCGAGAAGCATCCGACCGGCATCGAGTACACCGAGGATGACGGGAAGACCTGGACACCCCTTGCGGATGACACGGTGGTTTCCATGAATATGTGGGGCTTCAACTACAGCATCATGAATGAGCTCCTCGCGCGTTTCCCGGCGTTCCTTGACCGGGCATTGAAGGAGAATCCGCTGAAGGGAGAGTATTTCCTTCCCTCGGTTGTCGCGGATCTCCTGGCCGAAGACAAGGCGGCGGTGAAGGTAATGACGACGCCGGACAAGTGGTACGGTGTGACCTATAAGGAGGATAAGCCGGTGGTAACCGCCGCGCTGAAGAAGATGACGGAGGATGGAATATACCCGCCGGAGCTTCTGGACGGCGGCGAATATTGTTGAAACAGCTATCCGTTCTCGATAGAATAGAACTGTCCGAAGTGCTGACGCACGTCGGGCAGCTCTTGTTTTTTGCGCGAACAGTGAGCCGCAGCCGAATGCGAAGTATTCGTGTGCGGCGAGCGTCGCGATAGCGAGATAAAACTCGCGCAGCGTGTTTTATCTCGCTGGAACAATTCCAGAGTGATCATGTTCTGAAAAATATTTTCCGGAGGACCACAGATTGTTTACGAAAATGAAAAACTCCTCGATCGGCTTCCTGGCCATCTTTTTCCTTATACTTGCGGCAGCGGGCGCGCTTCTTGGAAGCAGTTTTTTCCCGTTTTTCAGGTGGTATCTGCTGCTTCTGGTGATCGGGGCCGGATTTTTTCCGCTGACCAGAATTCTGTTCGCGGCATTTCGTGACGGAGGATGGCTGTTCTCCCGGGTGATCGGGCTCGCGGCAGGCGGATATGCGGTCTGGGTTCTCGGGCTTGCGGATATTCTCCGGTTTACCGGCCGCAGGGCGCTGGTTGTCACGCTGATCTTTATTGGCGTGTGCTGGGTACTGTTCATGCTGAAGCCTGTGAAGAAAAAGATGGACATTAATCTGATCATTGCGGAGGAGGTGCTGTTCTTCGGACTCTTCGTGTTCTGGTCTTATCTCATCGGCTTCCGGCCGCAGGCAAGCGGAACGGAGAAGTTCATGGATTACGGCTTTATGGCCGCAATGTATCGAAGTACATCCCTCCCTGCGAAAGACATCTGGTATGGAACAGATGCCATCAACTATTATTACGGCGGGCAGTATTTCGGTGTCTATCTGGGAAAAATGTGCGGCGTCGGCGTTTCTTATGCCTACAATATTTACCGCGCGATGATCGCCGCCCTCGGATTTGCGCTTCCGTTCTCCATCGTGCGTCAGATGGCGTTTGACCGCATGGAGGATCGTCCGCATGCCGGAGCATGGGCTGCGGCGGGAGGTCTGATCGGCGGCGCGGCGGTTTCACTTGCCGGAAACGGCCACTATGTGATATACGGAATTTTCGGGAAGCCGCTCGGACTCCCGATGCCGGATGGCAGGGATTATTACTGGTTTGCCGACTCAACGCGCTACATCGGATACAATCCGGTGAATACCGCTGACCGGACCATTCACGAGTTTCCCTCCTACTCATTCATTCTCGGAGACGTTCACGCGCACATGTGCAACATCATTTTTGTGCTGACGGTGGTGGCGCTCCTCTATGCCTGGATCTGCACCGGATGGGAGAACTGCACCGGACGGGCCGGACGGGAGAACTGTACTGGACGGGAGAGAGGATATCTCCCGGACGCGAGATTTCTGTCGGCAGCAGCCCTGATCGGCATGTTCCAGTGGACGAATTTCTGGGATTATGTCATATATTTGACCGTCGCCTTTTTCTGCATAATATTCCACGCTCTGAACAGCAGCTGCCGGAGCCGGAAGAAAAGGACTGTGTCGGCCGTGTATCACACCGCAGTGCTGGCAGTGTTATCAACGGTGACCTCGCTTCCCTTCCGTCTTCAGTTCCAGTCGCCGGTTTCCGGCGTGGCGTTCTGCCGGACCCATACGCCGCTGTATCAGTTGCTGATTCTGTGGGGATTCCCCTTTGTGGTCTTTCTTCTGCTGATTGTCACTGCAGTCGGGAATTACAGGAAAAAAATGCCGGGTGCGATTAGTGGAGGCAGGAACGGAAGAGAAGGAACCGCGGAGGACGCCGGTGAAAACCCCGGGTATTTTCGAACAACGCCGCTGCCGGATCATTTCGCGCTGATTCTCGGACTGTGTGCTTTCGGTCTTGTGCTCGTGCCGGAAATTGTGTATGTCAGGGACATCTATGAGTCCAGCGGGTACCCGAGGTCCAATACGATGTTCAAGATGACGTATCAGGCGTTTATCCTCTACGGGATGATGATGGCGTATGCCGTCATCTGTTTTCTGGCTTCCAGACAGAGGCTGCGCCGGATTGCAGGAATTGCCGCGGCTGTGTTTTTCGGACTGACGCTTGGGTACTTCCCTGTATCGGTGCGTCAGTTTATGGGAAACATTTTCCGTTATAAAAATTATCAGGGCCTGGATGCCACATCATTTCTGGAGAGCTCCTATCCGGCTGACGCGGGAGCAATCCAGTGGCTGAATGAGAATGTTCCGGGGCAGCCGGTCGTCCTGGAGGCGGACGGAGACAGCTACAGCACCGCGTGCCGGGTATCGGCGATGACCGGACTTCCGACCGTGCTCGGCTGGTATGTCCATGAATGGCTGTGGCGGAGCGATCCGGAGGACCTGAATCAGAGGTCTGCGGATATCGAGACGATTTATACCTCAGATGACGCGGAAGAGGTCCGGAGCCTGATTGAAAAGTATGGAATCTCTTATATTTTCGTGGGAAGCGAGGAATACGCGAAGTACGGAACCGTGAATACAGAGGGCATCGCAGAGCTTGGCGAGGTCGTATACAGCAGCAATGGTACATTTATCGTGAAAACAGCTGAGGGATAAGAATGGATCTGTTCGATTATATGAAGGAAAAAAACATGGAGAAGGAAGCGCCTCTGGCTTCCCGGATGAGGCCGGAACGGCTGGACGAGGTAGTGGGGCAGGAACATATCATCGGGAAGGGAAAGCTTCTCTACCGCGCCATCATGGCGGATAAGCTGAGCTCGCTGATTTTATACGGACCGCCCGGAACGGGAAAAACGACGCTTGCCCATGTCATTGCGAATACGACGAGCGCGGAGTTTGTGCAGCTGAATGCGACGGCGTCCGGGAAGAAGGATATGGAAGACGCGATCCGGGCGGCACAGGAACGCCGGGGAATGTACGGCAGAAAGA
Source organism: Bilifractor sp. LCP19S3_H10 (assembly GCF_052119185.1). NCBI lineage: Bacteria > Bacillati > Bacillota > Clostridia > Lachnospirales > Lachnospiraceae > Bilifractor > Bilifractor sp. LCP19S3_H10. Next base: position 135,825 of record NZ_JBQKFT010000004.1, on the reverse strand, counting down.
CGATTCTGTTCATCGATGAGATTCACCGGTTCAACAAGGGGCAGCAGGACTACCTTCTTCCGTATGTAGAGGACGGCACGGTCATTCTGATCGGTGCCACGACGGAGAATCCCTATTTTGAGGTGAATTCTGCCCTGATCTCAAGGTCCGTGGTATTTGAGCTGAAGCCGCTGTCGACGGAGAACATCCGCGAGCTTCTGAACAGAGCGGTGACCGATCCGGTCAAAGGAATGGGCAGCTATCATGCCGTTCTGGAGCCGGACGCCTGCGAGTTCCTCGCGGACATTGCGGGCGGTGACGCCAGAGAGGCGCTGAATGCGATAGAACTGGGAATTCTGACGACAGAGCCGTCGCCGGAGGACGGGAAAATCCACATTGATCTGGAGACTGCCTCGCAGTGTATTCAGAAGAGAGTGGTTCGCTATGACAAGGCGGGAGACCAGCATTACGACACGATATCTGCTTTTATTAAAAGCATGAGGGGATCGGATCCGGACGCTGCCGTTTACTATCTGGCAAAAATGCTCTACGCGGGGGAGGATGTAAAATTTATCGCGAGAAGAATCATGATCTGCGCATCGGAGGATGTCGGAAACGCGGACCCCATGGCCATGGTAGTGGCTGCGTCTGCGGCGCAGGAGGTGGAACGTGTGGGCATGCCGGAGTCCCAGCTCATCCTCGCCCAGGCTGCGATTTATGTGGCCGGAGCGCCGAAAAGCAATGCCTGCACAGAGGCGGTTTTCGAGGCGATGGAATCCGTGCGGAAGAAGCAGACGACGGTGCCTGTTCATCTGCAGGACGCACATTATAAAAGCCATGAGCAGCTCGGCCATGGCATCGGTTATAAATATGCGCACGATTATCCGAACCACTATGTAGAACAGCAATACCTGCCGGACGAGATAAAGGATGCGGTATTCTATCATCCGACCGGAAACGGTTATGAAGAGAAGATCAGAGAGTATTTTGAAAAAATCGGCCGTGAGAAAAATCTGAAGTAAACGGGGACTCCGGATTTTTCTCCGTCGTGGTTACATGAGAATCTTCATGATCGCCGCGTAGGTTTCCTGGCTCTTCTTCTTCCAGTTTTCCGAAAGCGTCCGTGCGGCCTCCTCGGTGGGAACCGTGAACTTCAGCTCGATGAGCGTCTGTTTTCCCTCCTTGACCATACAGTTCACGGTATAGTCCTGGTTGGAATTGCGGAAATAATCGGCAAGAGTCGATGATTCGTTGCGCATCTCATAGGAATGGAGAACCAGATAATTGGCGATCTCCCGGCGGATTTCCGGCGGGATTTCATTTCCGAAGTATTCCAGCGTCTGCTTTCCCTGATCGGTCATGCGGTAATAGGTCGTGTGATTGGTGGTCTCGATTTCGAGGAGACCGGTATCAATCATTTCGGACAGGACCTCCTGAAGATGAAAATAGGAGGTATATTTGCGGCTCAGGATCAGATCGGAGATCTGGGCGTTGGTGAGCGGAAAGGTGACCTTTCCGAGCATGAACAGTATGATAAGCTTATACAGTGATGTACCGGATTCCAGCATAGGTAAAACTCCTGACTTTCTTCGGAATTAAAATTTTAAAGGCTGCAGCTTCGGGGTATAAAGGCCCGGGATTTTAAGGTCTCGGGATTTTAAAGCATTAAGCAAGAACTTTTTTGGACTCGGATGCCTCACTGATATCCGGTGGATATCATAGGAAGATGCTGCTGGACCGCTTTCATCTCATTCCGGGATTCAGCGGGACGCTGGCATCACAGGTATGCGCGTCTGCCAGGCCAGATGATGCATCCGACAGGCAGAATCACAAGTCTGTCATGAAGTATAACATATTGGCTTTTGTCCGGCAAATATCTGCTTGTTTTTTTCGGACAGTATTAGTATGATAAGCATTGACGTAATGACAGACTGTTTGACGGTGAGACAGCCTGGATGGGACTGGCAGAATGAACCAGTCGGCAAAGCGCTGACAGATAGATAACAGATAGATAAGATATAAGGAGAAATGAATTATGGCAAAGAAACCTACTGTTCTGATGATCCTCGATGGCTACGGTGAGAATCCGGTTTGTGAGCACAATGCGATCTGTGAGGCGAGAACACCGGTGATGGATCAGCTGAAGAGCCAGTGCCCGTATGTTCAGGGACAGGCAAGCGGCCATTATGTAGGGCTTCCGGACGGACAGATGGGAAATTCCGAGGTTGGACATATGAATATGGGCGCCGGCCGTATTGTGTATCAGGATCTGACCCGGATCACAAAGGCAATTAATGACGGCGATTTCTTCCGGAACGAGGAGCTTCTGCTTGCAATCAACAACGCAAAGAAGAACAACGGAGATCTTCATCTCTGGGGCCTTCTTTCCGATGGCGGTGTGCACAGCCATATTACACATCTGTATGCGCTTCTTGAGCTGTGCAAAAAAGAAAATTTTGACAGAGTTTATGTGCATTGTTTCCTGGACGGACGTGACACGCCGCCGACCTCTGGAATCGAATATATTCGTCAGCTCATGGACAAGATGAGAGAGATCGGAGTCGGAAGGATCGGTGTCATCTCCGGACGTTACTATGCGATGGACCGTGATACGAACTGGGATCGTGTGGAGAAGGCATATGACGCGCTGACAAAGGGAGAGGGCGTCGATGGCGGAACAGATCCGCTTCGCGCGATGCAGGCTTCCTATGACAAGGAGATCACGGATGAGTTTGTGATTCCAACGGTCATGAAGAACGAAGACGGGACTCCTGTTGCAACGGTAAAGGAAGGGGACAGTGTGATCTTCTTCAACTTCCGCCCCGACCGCGCGAGAGAGCTTACGAGAGCCTTCTGCGACCCGGATTTCAAGGGGTTTGAGAGAAAGAGAATCGAGAATCTTACCTTTGTGTGCTTCAAGGATTATGATGAGACCATCCCGAACAAGTACATTGCTTTTAAGAACGAGAAACTCACAAATACGTTCGGGGAATGGCTCGCGAAGAAGGGAATGAAGCAGGCCAGAATCGCTGAGACCGAGAAATACGCGCATGTCACCTTCTTCTTTAACGGAGGCGTTGAGGAGCCGAATGAGGGAGAGGACCGTTTCCTGATCCCTTCTCCGAAGGTAGCTACCTACGACCTTCAGCCGGAGATGAGCGCACCGAAGGTATGCGACAAGCTCTGTGAGGCTATCCGCTCTCAGAAGTACGATGTTATTATCATTAATTTCGCGAACCCGGATATGGTAGGTCATACAGGAGTCGAGGCTGCCGCGATTAAGGCGATCGAAGCGGTAGATGAGTGCGTCGGAAGAGCAGTAGAGGCTCTGAAGGAGGTCGACGGACAGATGTTCATCACCGCGGACCATGGAAATGCAGAGCTGATGGTGGATCCCGCTACAGGAGAGCCGTGGACTGCTCATACCACAAATCCGGTTCCGTTCCTGCTTGTGAACTGTGATCCTGCCTACACCCTCAGAGAAGGCGGAGCGCTCTGTGACATTGTTCCGACGCTGATTGAGCTGATGGGTATGGAGAAGCCGGCAGAGATGACCGGAAAGTCTCTTCTTGTCAGAAAATAAAGAGCCTGTAAGTGGCGCTGTATACTCCATACGGTAAACCGGGCGTCATCATAAGTATAAAGTCAGATGGAAAGACAGCGTGGTCTTTACCCCTGGAGGGGAAGGTCACGCTGTCTGTTTTGATACGCGCAATTCGTGTCCGCCGGACAGCGTGAGGTGAGTCTTGACTACAGAAACAGCAGAGGCTATAATCTTGAACGTTCAGAGATCGTTCCTGCGATGAGATGAACAGATAACAATGCACCGCGTGAAAGTGCGGATGAAAGTGCTGTGTATAGCGCTGTTCATCGCATAGATGAAAGCACAGCATATGAAAGCACTGCAGCGGATGCTCTGTTATAAAGGAAGGAAATTAGTAGGGATTTTTAAGGAAGAGAGGAAGAAGAAATGATGAAAAAAGCAATGGCTCTTTTACTGACTGCCGGCATGACACTGTCGCTGGCAGCATGTGGTTCTGCAGCAGGCAGTTCCAGTTCCTCGGAAGCGGCATCCGCTTCCGGATCATCAGCAGAAAGTACAACGGAAGCGGCAGCATCTGTGAGCGCCTCTTCGTACGGCGACATCAAGACCGTCACCTCCGGAGAGCTTCATATGGCGACAAATGCTGCGTTCCCGCCTTATGAGACGACGGATGATAATGGCGGCTATACCGGTATCGACGTAGATATCGCTGCAGAGATCGCAAAAGAGCTTGGTCTGAAGCTGGTTGTCGATGATATGGATTTCTCCTCTGTCATCACATCGGTTCAGTCCGGCAAGGAAGATATTGCAATGGCGGGAATCACGGTTAATGAAGAGAGAAAGAAGAACGTGGATTTCACTGACAGCTATGCGAAGGGCGTTCAGTCCATCATCGTTCCGGAGGATTCTGATATCAAATCGGTTGATGATCTTTCCAATGACAAGATGATCGGATGCCAGGAGGGAACTACCGGTTATATCTATGCTTCTGATACACCGGAAAACGGAGGCTTCGGTGAGGACCATGTCGTTGCGTATACGAACGGAGCCATGGCGATTCAGGCTCTGCTCGGTGGGAAAATCGACGCCGTGATCATCGATAATGAGCCGGCGAAGGCGTTCGTCGCGCAGAACAAGGGACTGAAGCTTCTGGATACTGATTATGTAAGTGAGGATTACGCCATCGGAGTCAGCAAGGACAATCCTGCGCTTCGCGACGCCATCAACAGCATTCTGAAGAAGCTGATCGCAGACGGAACCGTACAGTCCATTATCGACAAGTACATCAACACAGATTCGTCTTCTGAGGCGGTGAGCTCTTCGTCCGCTTCCGTGAGCACGAGCTCAGCATCCACTGCCGGCTGATGGCGGTGATTTTGGGGTTGTCCGGATGGAAGGATTGACAGACGGGCTTACAGAATTGAATTATTGGCGGGATGGGCTTGCACCATCCCGTTTTTTTTAGTAATATATGAATAATTATGCATGTCTCTGTGTTGCATGATGAATTTCAAGTCGGGAGGAAAAAGCAGTGGCAGAATTTTGGGCCGGTGTGCGCGACAATTTCTATCAGAGCTTTGTGGCGGCTGACAGATGGAAACGTTATCTGGATGGATTGAGGGTTTCCTTTATTGTGACGCTTGGCGCGCTGGCGATCGGTATCGTACTCGGGATCCTGGTCGCGGTTGTGCGTACCATGCACGATCAGCAGAAAATCGGAAAGGTCAGCGGAGGACTGAAAGTCCTGAACATTATCTGTGAGGTATACACGACAGTGATTCGCGGAACCCCGATGATGGTTCAGCTTCTGATTATGGGATTTGTTATTTTTGCGGCGAGCCGGAACCTGGTGGGAGTTGCCATCCTTGCTCTTGGCATCAACTCGGGAGCCTATGTATCCGAGATCATCCGGAGCGGTATCATGTCCATCGATCCGGGGCAGATGGAAGCGGGACGGTCGCTGGGAATGGGCTATACCACGGTAATGAAGGACATCATTATCCCGCAGGCGGTCAAGAATATTCTCCCTGCGCTCGGCAATGAGCTGATCACACTGTTTAAGGATACATCCCTGGTAACGGTCATTGGACTTACGGATTTGACGAAGGTTGCGATGCAGATCCAGGCGAAGACCTATCAGGCATTTATGCCCTTCATCGGAATTGCCATCATGTACCTGGTGGTTGTCATGATTCTCACCTGGCTTCTGGGAATCCTTGAGAGGAGGATGCGTAAAAGTGACAGACGCTAAAGCACTGATCCAGGTCGAGCACCTGGTCAAAAAATTCGGTGACAATACGGTTTTAAATGATATTTCGGATCATATCTCGGAGGGCGAGAAGGTCGTGATCATCGGTCCGTCCGGATCGGGAAAATCCACTTTTCTGCGATGCCTGAATCTTCTGGAGATTCCGACGTCCGGAAAAATCATCTTTGACGGAACGGACATCACGTCGGACAAGACGGATATCAACCAGATGCGTCAGCAGATGGGAATGGTATTCCAGCATTTTAATCTCTTTCCGAACAAAACCGTCAGGAGAAACATCACCCTCGCTCCGGTGCGTACGGGACACATGAATCAGGCTGAGGCGGATGCCGAGGCAGAGAAGCTGCTTGAACGGGTTGGGCTTCTGGATAAGGCGGATGCCTATCCTTCCAGTCTGTCAGGCGGACAGAAGCAGCGAATTGCGATTGTGCGGGCACTCGCCATGCACCCGAAGGTGATGCTTTTCGATGAGCCGACATCTGCTCTTGATCCGGAAATGGTAGGAGAGGTTCTGAATGTAATGAAGGAACTGGCTGATGACGGAATGACGATGGCAGTGGTTACGCATGAGATGGGCTTCGCCCGAGAGGTGGCGGACCGCGTCATGTTCGTTGCGGACGGCATCATCATGGAACAGGGAACCCCGGATGAGATCTTCAATCATCCGAAGGCGGGAAGGCTGCAGGATTTTCTCTCAAAGGTTCTCTGAGAAGAATTGACTGACGGTGTGCTCATGATAAGTGCCTGAGACAGAGACAGAAAATCGGACGGATGGGATTCCGGAGACAGCAGAGCGGCGGAAACGGCTTTGTTCATTGAATGGCGAAGACGCGCGGCACAGATGCATACTGAGGCAGAGAAACTGGGAGAAGACGCATGAAGTTTGTGGTACAGAGAGTTACAGAGGCAAGGGTTCAGGTGGACGGCAGAACAACCGGTGAGATCGGGAAGGGATTTCTGGTGCTGATCGGCGTCGGCGAGAGCGACACGGAGGAAATTGCCGACAGATATCTGAAGAAGCTGATCGGGCTGCGCATTTTTGAGGACAGTCAGGGCAAGACGAACCTTTCCCTTCAGGATGTCGGAGGAGAACTGCTTCTGGTATCCCAGTTCACCTTGTACGCGAACTGCAGAAAGGGAAACCGGCCGAGCTTCCTGGAAGCCGGAAACCCGGATAAGGCAAATGCGCTCTACGAATACATCATACGGAAGGCCAGAGAACAGGTACCGGTGGTTCAGACGGGTATTTTCGGCGCGGATATGAAGGTCTCGCTGGTGAATGACGGTCCGTTTACGATCATTCTGGAGGATCTGTAAAGAAAGAAGCTGCCGAAATGCGCGGAATTCATGAATCAGGCTGCGGAATTCATGAAATTAGCGGGTTGAATTTCCCGGATAGGTATGCTAATATCATATTCGTGAGTTTTTTGGTTAGAAACAGGAGGGTTTGTTTTGGTTATTCTACGCACTGTACTGACAGTTCTGTTTGCAATAGATTCCGTAGCGCTGATCATTGTCGTACTCATGCAGCAGGGCAAGGACAGAGGTCTTGGCGCGATCGCCGGTATGGCAACGACCTCTGATACGTACTGGAGCAAGAACAAGGGCCGTTCAAAGGAGGGCAATCTGATCCGTCTGACAAGGATCATGGCGATTGTCTTTGTCGGACTTGCGGTTGTTCTGAATATGAGCTTCTGATGAATAAGACATAGTAGGGCTGTTGCAGATCATTGCAGCAGCCTTTCTTTGTTTTTGAGATGATGAGATCTGGCGGTTGAATATATATTTTAAAAGGGAAATGATGAAAAAATACAGAAACATAAAAAATTCCGAGGACAGAGGAAGAGAAAAGACATACAGCCGCCGCGCGGGCAGAAGACAGGCTGCAGGAAAGAAGGAGCGGAAGATACTTGCCGATCTGATCGGATCAAAGAATTACAAACCGATGCGCGCGAAGGATATCGCGTTTCTTCTGGACGTACCGAAGGCAAAGGTCAAGGATATGATGGAGGCGCTTGACACTCTGGTTCTGGAACATAAGATCCGGAAGGACAAGGAGGGACGCTATGAAATGGTCAGGCCCGGAGATCCGGCAGAAAAAATCGGGTCCGGGGAGTCTGCTTTTCTTGCGGGCCATAGGGAGTCAGATTTCCGCCATAATGATCTTTCGGATGATGAGAGATACGGTTCCCGCCGCGGCGATCTTACGGACGGTAAGAGTTCCGGTTTCCGCCGAGGCGATATGGCCGGCCATAAGGGCGTTGGTTCTCGCCGTGGTGATCGTCGATCCCGTGACAGGGGCCGCAGTTGTTCTGAGGCGGGCGGAAACTCGCGCAGCGAAAGGGTTATTACCGCGGAGATCCGGAACGCCATCCGTAAGCTGGATCCGGATGATCCGGCGACAGCGCTCACGGAGGTGGTGCTGGAATATGGGGTTCCCGCTGAATTTCCGCAGAAGGTTCTGGAGCAGGCAGCCGGATTTCCCGCCTGCCCGGGTCCGGGGGACATCGCAGGCCGTCTCGATCTGAGGAGCCGGCAGATCATTACGATCGACGGAGATGATTCCCGGGATTTTGATGACGCGGTTTCGCTCGAGCGGGACGGGTCGGGGTATATCCTGGGTGTGCACATCGCGGATGTCACAAATTATGTGGCCGCCGGCAGTGCGCTGGACAAGGAGGCACTGAGGAGAGGAACCTCTGTCTATCTCGCGGACCGTGTGATTCCGATGCTGCCCGAAAAGCTTTCCAACGGGGTCTGCTCTCTGAATGAGGGCGAGGACAGACTTACGCTGTCCTGCATCGTGAAAATGGACAGGCAGGGAAATATCCGCGGCAGCAGGATTGTGGAAAGTGTGATCTGCAGCTCACATCGCATGACCTATTCCGAGGTGGACCGGATTTTTACAGAAAATCCGGCAGAGCTCAGAGAAAAATACGCGGATGTTCTTCCGATGCTTTTTGATATGCGTGACCTGGCGGCAAAACTTGAGCAGCAGCGCCACGGTCGCGGCATGATTGATTTCGAATTTCCGGAGACAAAAATCCGGCTCGACCGGATGGGACACCCGGTGGAGATCCGTCCGTCTTATCCGACAACTGCGACAAAGCTGATCGAACAGTTCATGCTGACCGCGAACGAGGTGGTTGCGAAAACGTATTTTGACAAGCAGGTGCCGTTTTTGTACCGGACGCACGAAAGCCCGGATGAGGATAAAATTGAGGATACGCTGAAGCTGGTGCGCTCACTGGGGATCCCTGCGGAGAAGGCGGGACATCACATCACGCCTTCTGAAGTGCAGAAGATCATCAGCCGTGCAGAGGGGACGCCCCGGGAATCGCTCGTCAGCTCCATGCTTTTGAGATCCATGCAGCAGGCCAGATACACACCGGAAAACGGCGGCCATTTCGGTCTCGCTTCACCGTACTACTGCCATTTCACATCGCCGATCCGGCGATACCCGGACCTTCAGATCCACCGGATTATCAAGGATGATCTTCACGGGAATCTGACCGGAAGAAAACTGTCGTATTACAACCGGATCATGCAGGATGTCGCTTGGAAATCCTCCGCGCTTGAGCGGCGGTCCGTTGAGGTAGAACGGGAGACCAATAAAATCGAGATGGCCAGATACATGGGCGGACATCTCGGAGAGGTGACGGAAGCACAGGTAACCGGTGTCACCGGATGGGGAATCTACGTACAGCGTCCGGACACAATTGAGGGGCTGGTGCATGTGTCAACGCTGAAGGGCGATTACTATATCTTCGATGAGAGCGCCATGACGCTGACCGGGAAAAACAGCGGAAGGATATTTGAAATCGGGCAGAAGCTCCGGGTAAAAGCAGTCCGGGCAGATGCAAGGCTCCGCCAGATAGATTTTGTCCTTGCGGAAGATGATGACGAGGGAGAGAACGGAAATGGCAAAGGAAAAGGGAACGAAGCTGATTGCGAATAACAAAAAAGCTTACCATGATTATTTCATCGATGAAAAGTATGAGTGCGGCATTGAGCTGCACGGCACAGAGGTAAAATCCTGCCGCATGGGAAAATGTTCCATCAAGGAATCCTACGTAGGGATCAAGGATGGAGAGATTTTTATCTACGGAATGCATATCAGCCCTTATGAAAAGGGTAATATTTTCAACCGCGATCCGCTCCGCGTCAAGAAACTTCTCATGCACAAAAATGAGATTCTGAAACTTCAGCAGAAATCTGCCCAGAAGGGCTTCACGATTGTTCCGCTGCAGGTCTATTTCAGAAATTCAAGAATCAAGGTCGAGATCGGGCTTGCGCGAGGCAAGAAGCTCTATGACAAGCGGGCGGATATCGCGAAGAAGGATATGCGCCGTGAGACGGAGCGCGAGTTCAAGATCCGGAATCTGTGACAGATCCGGATATTTCAGATATTTTTCGGGAAAATTATAGCGGAACACCCCGGCCGCGGACGTAGCGCCAAGGTTGGCGCTGCAGCAGGCTGTCCGCGCGAAAAGGACACATCAGGATGAGCAGATTACAGGCGGGACTGACGGTCAGGAAGATGTCTTCCGGATAATTGTACGGAACATGAGAAGAACGTACAGGCCGGCGGTGATCCATGCTGCCTGATGGGTCCAGCAGATGGTTGTAAATCCAAGAATCCGGAGCGTCCCAAGCGCAAAAACCGTGCGGGCAATCATTTCGATGACACCGGAGAAGATCGCCTTGCCGGGCTGTCCCATACCCTGAATCGCGGGACGGAATACATTGACAGAGGTGACCAGCCAGAACGTGAATCCCACGGTTTTCAGAAACTGAGCTGTGATATCCAGTATCCGGGCAGAATCCGGGGATTCATTCAGAAAGAGCATAGCAATCTCTCTTCCGGTTAAAGCCATGAGTGAACCAAAGATCACGCCATACAGCAGGCCCATGAGGAAACCCTCCCGGACACCCTTCCGTATGCGGCCATATTTTCCTGCGCCAAAGTTCTGTCCCACATAGGTGGCGATCGAAGAGGACAGAGCGACATACGGGCACATGACAAACTGCTCGATCCGGTCGCCTGCCGTGTACCCGGCGACATAAAGACTGCCCAGACTGTTGTTGCAGGCCTGCATGACCATGCTTCCAATTGCTGTGATGGAAAACTGCAGTCCCATCGGAAGCCCCATGACAAGCAGGTTTCTGGCGTATCTTCCGCTCCATACCCGATCTTCCTTCTGAGGATGCAGCAATTTCATGCTGCGCGCAATGTACAGAAGACACATCAGACCACTGAGCGCCTGGCTGGTGATGGTTGCGACAGCAGCTCCGGCAACGCCCCATTTCAGAACGGCTACGCAGAACAGATCCAGAAAGATATTCAGCGATGCGGCAATGGCAAGAAACAGAAACGGTTCCCGGCTGTTCCCCACTGCACGGAGAAGCGAAGCCTGCATATTATAGAAAAACGTAAAGGGCAGGCCGAGAAAAATGATGAGTAGATACTGATCCGCGTCACGGCGGATGCCTTCCGGCGTGTGCAGGACCTGGATGATCTGCGGACATAAAATGGCCGTAGCCGTCGTCAGTACAGCGGCACAGAGAATGGTGAGGATCACGGTGTGGTAGATATACCGGCGCATTTCCTGCATTTTGCGGGCGCCGAAACGCTGGGCAACCGGTATGGCGAACCCGTCACAGGCACCGCTGCAGAATCCGATTACCATAAACTGGACACTGGAGGAGGCACCGACCGCCGCCAGTGCGCTCGCGCCGAGAAGTCTTCCGACGATGATAGAATCAACCATATTGTAAGTCTGCTGTACAAGCTGTCCCAGCAGGACCGGAATCATAAAGCGCAGGATGAGACGGAATGGACTTCCCTCTGTCATGCGGCGGATTCCTCCGGAAATCCGTGTATTGGTATCTGACATGATTTCTGACATGATATTTTTTCCCTTCTATAGTCGCCGGCAGCTTATTATTGAAACAAATGGATCAGCCCGATGCAAATGTTGAACCATATAGATCAGCTGTGTAATATTGCGAATGAAAAAGCCTGATCGGGCGCCGTTGATGATTCTATCATGCATAGCCGTGCTGTCAAGATACCTTATACTATTTGCAGAATAAATCTCAATTGTAAAACTAAATTCCACTCCGAGATGGAATTTAGTTTTGCAATTGAGAACACGGAGAAAGGGGAAACTGTAAGAGCAACCCGTTGACATCGGCAATAAGCTGTGGTATCTTAAGGAATACTGAATCATATACCAGAGGGACGCTTTCCGTGTCGGAAGGCGGTTCCGTTATTAGCTGTATGATTATTATACGGGCTAGTACTGGTTTCGACGGGGATTTTGAAGTTCGGGAAGCCATCCGTGGAAGCCGTGACCACGTAAAAACATGACAATTAAATTTAAACGCTGATAACGATAGTTACGCGCTTGCTGCTTAATTAAAGCAGCTGTCGGGCAGGAGGGTTCCCGTGCCTTCCTGTTCCGGCATTATCCAAGACGGGGAACTGTCATGCCAAAGCTTTGAGGTATGGCGGATTTTATGAAGCTACTGAAACCGTAAGCCTGTCAGGCGGCATACGGCAGAGGGAATGTCAATAGACTGACTGTGATGGAAGAAGCCGGACAGAGAGGTTTTCGGACGCGGGTTCGATTCCCGCCTGGTCCACTTGAAAAATCCCGGAGATCCTTTAATTACAAGGGTTTCCGGGATTTTTTGTTTTGTGTTTGTTTGCAAATTGTTAGATCATTATGGGCTTTATTCTTTCGTCTGCTCCGTACGAAAGAGCTTCGCATACTCTTTCTTTAAGAAGAGCTTCGCATTTTCTATAAAGAATTTGCGGAGCTGTTTTTTTACGCGAACAGTGAGCCGCAGCCGAATGCGAAGTATTTGTGTGCGGCGAGCGTCGCGATAGCGAGATAAAACTCGCGCAGCGTGTTTTATCTCGCTTACCTGTGTTCATTTCATGACGCGCTGTCTGCGGCTATTTTATTGCGCTGTCAGAACACAAAATGTACCAGAAGCATGTAGCAGACGGTTCCACCTGCCATGGGGAGAATCATCCCTTTCTTCCAGATAAAGAGCGCTATGACTACGGCAATGGATATAAGCTCCGGGAGCCCGTGGTGCGCGCCGGCGAAATTTACATTTCGCAGGCAGTAGATGACCAGAAGGCCGAAGACGGCAGGCGCCAGCACCTTGCCGAGATAATTGATGACCCGGGGGATTTTTTTCCCTTCCGGGAACACGATATATGGAAGAAACCGGGTCAGGACGGTGCCGAGGACGGCAACTCCGATGGTTATGAACTGCTGGTATAGTGGCATATCAGTCATGGTGTTCCTCCTTAATGTCTTTGGCTGTCTCTGGCGCATTTGTGGCTTTCTCTGCTTTTTTCAGTTCATCGGGAGCACCGGACGGATCCAGAAATCTGCGGAAGCTCATGAGAAGTGCCAGTATGAGCATCATGGCGGGAATGATGAAATGATCTGCGCCAAAGATGATCAGGGACACCACGGAGCCGAGGATGCCGATCAGCTCGGGAATATGATCCTTTATCAGGGTTTTCATACGCGTGCCGTCCTTCATCCACTGATTCATCAGAATCACAACAAACATGGCAGTCATGACAAAATCAAGACCTTCGACATCAAAGGTAATGAGACCTCCCAGAAGGCCTCCCAGAGTCGTCCCAAGTGTCCAGTACATCTGATCCAGAAATGAAATCCAGAAATAGAAGCTGCCGCGGTCTATGCTATCCGGAACAGGAGTGGTATAGATGACGGAAAAGGTCTCATCGCTGGTGGTGTAAATGAGATAAAACTTTTTCCAGCCGACGTTCCGGTAAGTTCTGAGAAGAGAGATTCCGTAGAACAGGTGGCGGGCACCGACCATGATCGCCGTGACAAAGACGGACAGGGGATGGAAAGCAGACAGAAGCATGGAGACCAGAAGGAACTCCATAGACCCGGTATAGACAATCAGCGCCGTCAAAGTCGGATACCACCAGGGAAAGCCAGATGTCCGCATGAGAATGCCGTAGGTGATCCCGAGAAAGATATAGCCCGCCATTACCGGTATGGTATGGGGGAAGGCGGAACGGAAAGCGCTGTGAGAATTTTTGATGTCGTTCATAAGGAATGCTCCGAAAACAAGAAGAAGGTAATGAATGAAGGATAAATACCGGACAAAACAAAGAACAACAGCGGTCCGGGCTCTGTCCGCGCCACGGAATACTTAAAGCAGGCTGGTGTTGGACAGCCATGCTTTTCTCGTAATTCGCGTAATTCAGTATACAGGATTCCATAAGAAATGCAAACGATCAGATCCGTGGCAATGGGGCGGTATTCCTGCCCGTGGGAAGATTCGGGTATTGATCGGACCGGCAGATTCCGTTAAGCTTAATGCGATGAATACTGCGGGCAGAAACCCTGCAGGATGGGCTGCAGCCAAAGGGGAGAAAGAAGATGGGTGACATACTTTTTATTGTTGTGCCGGCGTACAATGAGTCAGAAAATATCAGGCAGCTGGTGAGCGACTGGTATCCGGTCGTAGAAAGACACAGCGCGGGGCAAAAATCACGGTTGGTGATCGTAAATGACGGGAGCCGGGACGATACCTATGAGATTCTGCAGGAACTTGCCGTGGAGCGGCCTCTTCTGCAGCCGCTGACGAAGCTGAACGGAGGACATGGATCGGCTGTTTTATTTGCTTACAGGTACGCGGTTGATCAGAGAGCGGATTATATTTTTCAGACAGATTCAGACGGGCAGACAGATCCTGCGGAATTCGAGGCGTTCTGGGAGCAGCGGGAATTCTTCGATGCCATCTTCGGGAACCGCACAAAGCGCGGAGACGGGAAGAACCGGGCATTTGTCGAGAAGGTGCTCTGCCGGATTCTGAAGCATTATTTCAGGGTGTCTGTTCCGGATTCAAACGCGCCGTTCCGACTGATGACCAGAGCTTATCTGGAGGAATTTCTCCCGCTGATGCCCGAGAACTACAATCTTCCGAATGTTATGCTGACGACCTTTGGCGTTAACCGTCACAAAAAGGTGAAGTTTATTCCGATTACATTCGGACCGCGTCAGGGAGGAAAGAATTCCATGAACGTAAAGAAAATTGTGAAGATCGGATGGCAGGCGCGGAAAGACTTCAGAATGTTCCGGAAATATACAGGCTGAATGGAGACAATCATTTGCTCTGCGACTTATCACAGTTTTTACACAATGTCTCCTTATAATAAGATTGGATGTGTACTATGAGCACAGAACAGCTGATCAGAAGCTGGTGTTTGTTTCAAAAAAGAATGACATGCATTGCGGGCATCGGTTGTGTTATATTTGATCAGATAATAAGTGGCGGAATGATGCGCTGCATTGCATGAGAAGGTCATCCCTGAATTGTATCAGATAAGGAGAAATGGGATATGGATAAACTAAAGGTAATGGTAGTTGATGATGAAGCGAGGATGAGAAAGCTGGTCAGAGATTTCCTTGTAAAAGATAATTTTAATGTCATTGAGGCTGCAGACGGGGAAGAGGCTCTGAGCAAATTTTATGAGGATAAGGATATTGCGCTGATCCTGCTGGATGTCATGATGCCGAAGATGGACGGATGGCAGGTCTGCCGCGAGATCAGGAAGGAATCAAAGGTACCGATCATCATGCTGACAGCGAGAGGCGACGAGAGAGACGAGCTTCTGGGCTTTGATCTCGGGGTTGACGAGTATATCTCCAAGCCCTTCAGCCCGAAGATTCTGGTGGCGAGAGTCGAGGCGATTCTCCGCAGAACGAATAAGATGAACCAGAACGATATTCTGGAGGCGGGCGGAATCGAGATCAACAAATCCGCCCACCAGGCGTCTGTGAACGGACAGCCCATCGAGCTGAGTTTCAAGGAATTTGAGCTGCTCACATATTTCCTCGAGAACCAGGGAATTGCCTTGTCCCGGGAGAAGATTCTGAACAATGTGTGGAACTATGATTATTTCGGCGACGCGCGGACAATCGATACCCATGTGAAGAAGCTGAGGAGCAAGATGGGGAGCAAGGGCAACTATATCAAGACCATCTGGGGAATGGGATACAAGTTTGAAGTGGATAATGAATAAATGAAGAAATCACTTAGGAAGAAAATCGCCCTGACTTTTATTCTGATCATGGCTATGTTCATAGCAATGATCGGTGTGTTCGAGTATTTTTTTGTTGACGGCTATTATATGCGCGTCAAGATGAATAAGCTGGTGGACAGCTATAACATGGCGAATGAGGCGGACAGCGACACCATGCCGGAATCCTTTAATAAATTCGCAAATATCAACAATCTGACGTACGGAATCACCGACGCGAATATTTCGCGTGTTCTGGATACCAATTCAAGGAATTCCTCGACCATGTCGGGACGCCTTTTCGGCGTGATCATGGGGAAGGAAGAGGGAAATTACGCGAAGGTAAAGGAGACGGAGAAGTATTCGGTCATCCGGATTCAGGACCGTTTTGCCGGCATTGAGTATCTGGAGCTGTATGGAACGCTGGAAAACGGAGACTACTATCTGGTGCTGACTCCGGCGCAGAGCATCGCCGAGGCCGCGCAGATCTCTGTCCGCTATTATCTGTACCTTGGCTTTCTGGCAATTGTCATCGGCGCGATCAGCATCTGGTTTGTCACAAAGCGGATTGTAGAGCCGATCCTGGAGCTGAACAGCCTGTCCAAGCGAATGGCGGATCTTGATTTTGACGCACATTATACCAGCGGCGGAGAAGATGAGATCGGAGAGCTGGGGAAAAACTTCAACGTGATGTCGGATAAACTTGAGACAGCGGTCAGCGATCTGAAGAGCGCAAATGCCAGACTGGAGAGAGATATCGCGGAAAAAATTCAGATCGATGAGATGCGTAAGGAATTCCTGGGAAATGTGTCCCATGAACTGAAGACGCCGATCGCGCTGATTCAGGGATATGCGGAAGGACTGAAGGATAATGTCAATGACGATCCGGAGAGCCGGGATTTCTACTGCGATGTCATCATCGACGAATCCAAGAAGATGAACCATATGGTGCGCCAGCTTCTGACACTGAACCAGCTGGAGAACGGCAATGACCAGCTCAGCATGGAGCGGTTTGAGCTCGTCGAGCTGATAAACGGAGCCGTGGCGCATGAGAAGCTGATGATCGAGCAGAAGAAGGCGCGGATTATCCTGAACGCGAAGGCTCCGATTTACGTCTGGGGTGATGAGTTCAAGATCGAGGAAGTGATTACCAACTATCTGACCAACGCGCTGAATCATCTGGAGGGTGACGACAGAATAGAAATCACCTGCACCGAGAAGGACGGGATCGTTACAACCACGGTGTTCAACAGCGGGAAGCCGATACCTGAGGAGTCGCTCGACAAGATTTGGGAGAAGTTCTATAAGGTGGATAAGGCAAGAACCAGAGCCTACGGCGGCAGCGGAATAGGTCTGTCCATCGTGAAGGCGATCATGGATGCGCATCAGCAGAAATGCTGGGCCACCAACTACAAAAACGGCGTGGCCTTCTCCTTCACGCTGGAAAGCAAAGTTGAGATTTGAAGAAAAAACATCGCCGCATCGTTCTCCGGAACGGTGCGGCTTTGCTTATCATTCCGGATTGCTCTCTTCGCTCAGGTGGTATTCCTTGTATTTCTGCAGAAAACCATCCGGGTGTTCGAAATCCGTGTGCATCAGCCTTGCGGTGATGTTTGCGGCCAGCTGACTGCGCGTACAGCCGCCTCCGATCGAAGCGTAAGGCACAGGCGTATTTTCCGGGAAAATCGAGGTTGTGAGGTTTAGACCGATGCCGATGCATACCTGCTGAAGTTTTCCGGATTCCAGATCAGTGCTGGTTGCTTCACAGAGGATCCCGCCTATCTTGTGAGATCCGTCATAGAGATCATTTACCTTGCGGATTTGAAGAGACCGGCCGGTCAGTTCCCTCACGGCTTCGACAGCCGCGACAGCAGCGGCACGGCTTACCAGCTGAAACTTCGTCAGAATGAGGTTCAAAGGGAGAAGAAGCGTCATGTAGAGCCCGGTAGAAGCCGGAGAGTAGAAGCCGGATCCGTTGTGTCCGCGTCCCTGTGTCTGCCGTTCACCGATGATAAGGGCGGCGCCTGAAAAGCCATCTGCGATCATGCGCTGCGCCTCCAGATTCGTGGAATCGATTTCCCGGAAGAGACAGATCCTGATACGGCAGGAACCATCCGCGAGAAACATGTCATCCGGAAGATCGGAACGGATGCTGTCCTCGGAAACAATGTCAGAGGATTCCCTCAGATAATAGCCTCTCTTCCGGTCAGAGAGGATTGGGTATCCTTCGCTTTTTAATGAATTGACGGCCTTCCAGATGGCATTTCTGGAGACACCGTACCGGTGCGCCAGGTCCTGGCCGGAAATCGGATTTCCAATATTCTGCTGCAGCTCTTTCAGAATCTGTTCTTTTACTTTTATCATTGTGCATTCCTCACCGGTTCCTATTATAACACAGTAAATGCCCATGCGATAAGTCGTATCACATACTGTATAAGCTACGGATTGCTCCGTGCTTTGCACTCCCGCAATCCCGCAGTAACTCACCATGGAAAAATTTTTGGATTTTTGCTATAATATACTCATAATTGATGACGAATGGGTGAATTTTTTTCAGCAGCTAAAGGTAAAGCACATATAGAAAAGAGGCAAAAAATGTATCAGAAAGGTGACTATGTAGTTTATGGATCAAATGGACCATGCCTCGTAATGGATGTGACTCGGCTACACATGCCGGGCTGCGACAGAAAACGTAAGTATTACGTTTTACGACCGGTTAATTCAGACAAGAGTACGATTTATTCCCCGGTAGACAATGATAAGGTGGCGATGCGTGAAATACTGGATCGCCAGTCCGCGGAGGCAATCATCGATGAAATCCCCGAGATCGAATTCCTCGAGGTTGAGAGTGAAAAGTTCCGCGAAGAACAGTACAAGGATATTATCCGCAACAACAATGTCAGAGACTGTATCAGCATGATCAAGACATTGTTTGTAAAGCGGAAGAAGAGACTGGAGCAGGGCAGGAAATTCACGACGGTGGATGAGAAGTATCTCAGAGAAGCAGAAGCGATTGTCTGCAGTGAATTTTCCATTGCTCTGGGGAAGGACGCGGATGCGGTCGATCAGCTTCTCCGAAACAGATTCAAGCTTGTGAAGGAGAAGCCGAAGGCATAGGCGCGGGTCTTGCATCAGAATTGGATGAGTCACGGCGGTTGCTGACAGAATGAGATACGGAACAAGATATACAATGTGATAAAGAACAAGATACGGAATGAGATACCGAACAGAAGCCTGGGGACGGCCGGTTGCCGATTACCCTGCGGCTTCTTTTTTGTATGAGCTTTCGTAGTTGTGCTCTGGGGCTGTGTTTTATTGCTGAATTTCAGGGCGGTGTTCCACGGATGTGTTCTGTGGTTGTACCTCCTGCACAGTTCGTGGCTGATCTGCTTTACATTTTCACAGAGCTGGAATATCATGAAAAAGAACTCTGTATGCAATCTGCGGCAGGAGTATTGCTGAGAAGAATTTCTGTATGCAGTTCGCGGCAGAATTGCCGCTGAGAAGAATGCTGAATATACAGAGGAAGATGAAGGAGAAAGATTTAAATGAAAAATTCCTATCGTTTTTTTGAAAATCGGGATTGCCAGTACTTTCCGTGTCATAAAGGGCTTGAGAACTTCAACTGCATGTTCTGCTACTGTCCCTTCTATCTCAGTGAGAAATGTCCGGGGAATCCTGCCTTTGTCAGCCGCGGGAACAATGAAATCATCAAGGACTGCACCGACTGCAATTTTCCTCACCGTCCGGAGAGCTACGATGTAATCATCCGGTGGATCATGCATGAGAATAAGCACCGGACATTCAGTGAGGAGATCAGAAAAAAAGCAGTTCTTTCAAGAAAAACAGACAAGTCAAGAGCAGATACATCCGGACAAGAACACTCGAAGGGATGCTGAGATACTTGTTCACGCCGCAGGCGGATTTCTGTAAAATTTTCAGATGAAATAAATATAGATGATTCAGATATGGAAAACAGATCGACATGAAAGAAAGAAAAATCCTCAAGAACAAAGCATATCTTTACCTGACAGAATTTTTCGCGGGCATGGCTGTCATGGCCGTGGAGCTTGGAGCTAGCCGTCTTCTGGCTCCTTATTTTTCGTCCTCACAGATCGTCTGGACCATCATCATTTCCACGATCATGATCGCGATGGCTCTGGGAAATATCTACGGGGGCAGAAGCGCGGACAAAAATCCGGATCCTGACAGGCTTTATCGTCGGCTGCTGATCGCCGCGGTATGGACGGCAGCCATACCGGTACTTGGCAAATACATTATTCTTCTGATCACAGGCATTCTGATCGTCACGATCAGCAGCAATCTTCTGATTGCTGCAGGCTTTCTCGCCTGTATGGTTATCTTCGTATTTCCCTGTTTTCTGCTCGGCACCGTCACGCCATCTCTGACCAAATATGCGGTCCGGAGTCTGGATGACAGCGGAAGCACCGTGGGAAGACTCGGCGCCGCGAATACCGTGGGCAGCATCATCGGCACCTTCACGCCGACCTTCATCACAATTCCGACGGTTGGAACATCGGTGACATTCCTGATTTTCTCGGGTATTCTTCTGGCACTTGCCATGATCTATTTCATCAGCGCCAACATCGGAAAAATCCGTTGTCTGGTATCGGTGATCTTGTTTGTGGTGTGCAGTGTCTTCGGCCATTCCGGACATTTTGCGTTCTGGAACAATTCTTTGGCTTACGAAGGCGAATCCATCTACAACTATCTGCAGGTTCAGGAGGACAAGGATACCGTAATCCTCTCAACCAATGTCCTTTTCGGCATACAGTCGATCAGCAGAAAGGACGGCTCGCTGACCGGAATGTATTACGATTATGCAATGGCTGCGCCTGTGATGGCAGGATTCGTGCCGGATGAAGAGGTGAGTGAGGCTTCCGATAAGGAGAGCGGGTCAGGTGACGATCCGGTGGCAGACGTGAATGCGGGAGCACAGGCAGTATCCGATGCGGGAGCGCAGGCACAATCACATGCGGGAGACCGGGCAGAATCGCAGGCGGGCAATTCCTGCGATATTTTGATCCTCGGAAACGGATCAGGGACTTACGCTAAGGAGTGCGCAAATCACTTCCCGGACGCGAAGATTCAGGGAGTGGAGATCGATCAGAAAATCACGGATCTTGCCGGCAGGTATTTTGACATGCCGGATTCCGTAAAGGTCGCTGCCTACGACGGGCGGGCGTATCTGGAGGCGGACCGGCACACCTATGATGTAATCATGGTGGACGCCTACCAGGATATTTCGGTGCCTTTTCAGATGTCATCCGTAGAATTTTTCAGCATGGTAAAGGAACATCTGAAACCGAACGGAGTCATGGTAGTGAACATGAATATGCGTGCATCGGGCGAAAAATCGATCAACAGTTATCTCTCCGACACGATTTCCGCGGTATTCCCTTCAGTCTATACGGTGGATGTGAAGGGATACACAAACCGTGAGCTTTTTGCACTCAATGAGGATCTGGATGCGGATACCCTCAATGATCGTCTGGACAGGATCGGAGATCCGGATCTGAAGGCGCTGCTGAAAAAGGTTTGCGGAAATCTCAGACAATACCGGAGGGGAGACCTTCTGCTCACCGACGATAAGGCACCGGTGGAGCTCCTGAGCATGCGTGCAATCGATCAGATTATCAATGATGAGCTTGCGTACTATAAAAAGCTCTTTCGAGAAAAGGGTATTCAGGGTGTACTGAATGAGCTCTGAGAATATAAGGATTGGTGAAAAAGTTGGACAAGAAAACGGTGTTTCTGGACATTGACGGAACGCTTACAAATTTTCGGGGAGAGCTTCCGGAATCGGCGGAATATGCCCTCCGGGAGGCAGCAGAGCGTGGACATGATATGGTGATCTGCTCGGGAAGGACATACGCGCAGATTTACGCGTGGATCCGGGAGGGAGATCTGTTTCAAGGTATTGTCAGCGGTGCGGGAACCGTGGTACGCAGCCGGGGAGAGGTCGTTTTCCGCAGATATGTGGAACATGAGAAAACGAGCATGCTTCTGGACTATCTGGATGAGATCGGAAGTCTTTATTTTCTCCAGGGAGATTCCGGGATTTATTGTCCGCGGGACAGAAGGGAAGAGGTCCTGCAGCTGTTCGGCGGAACGGAGGAGACCCTGGAAGAAAAATCAAGGCTGCTCGGCAGAATTACCTTTACCGATGCGCCGAAGGATAGCCCCGAGGTGAATAAATTCGTTTTCTACGGTGCGGGTCGGTCGATCCGGCAGATGCAGGAGGACCTCGGCAAATATTTCACTGTTGTGGAGACGAGCTTCAAGCTCGGAGATACGGTGGACGGCGAAATTACGATGAACGGATATGATAAGGCCTTCGGCATGCAGCGGTATCTTGACGCGAACGGAGGCCGGAGAGAAGATACCATCGCCTTCGGTGACGGACCGAACGATTTTGAGATGCTGGATTATGCGCAGGTGGGAGTGGCGATGGGAAACGCTCTGCCTGCGCTCAAAAAGACGGCGGATCTCGTCACAGATCCGGTAGATGAAGACGGACTGATGCATGCCTTTCAGAAACTGGGGCTGATCTTATGATGAAAGCGTAAAGGGCACCGGGACGGGTTATATGATGAAAATGTAAAGGGCGCTGGGATTGATTGTATAAGAAGTTGAGAGCATCGGGTGCGATCTGGTGATGCCTGTTATGTGATTGATGCGAGGAGGTAATTATGATGGAGAGCATCGGACAGAAAAAAAGAGAATTTGTTCAGGAAAACAGCAAAGCGGATAGTATAAGAGATACTCTTCAGAAGGAAGTGCTGAAGATGGCAGAGGATGCCGGATTTTCGCACATTGCGCTGGCGGACAGAGCAACCTGGCATACCATGAAGGAAGTGCGTGACATGTGCGCGGCGGATAAATGCAATGCATATGGACATAGCTGGACCTGCCCACCTGCCTGCGGGACGATTGAAGAGTGTCAGGCAAGGATGATGGAGTATGATTGGGGCGTTCTGGTTCAGACGACGCAGATGCTGGAAGATTCCATGGATTATGAGGGTATGATGGAGGGAGAGAAGACCCAGAAGGAACGTTTCTCGGATTTTCTTCAGAGGCTGAGAGAGAAGAATGTTTACGTGCTGGCGCTGTCGAGCGGAGGATGCAGAATCTGCCGCAAATGTTCGTATCCGGATTCTCCGTGCCGCTTCCCGGAGAAGGCGCATTCATCCATGGAGGCCTATGGCCTTCTGGTGAGCCAGGTCTGCAAGGACAACGACCTCGGGTATTACTACGGGAAGGATACGGTAACATACACGGGGCTGATGCTGGTGAAGGAGCATTCGGGTTCTGCGAAGTAACCGGGCTCTCCCGGGCAAATAGTACGGCAGCAAGGTGGTTGATCCGATAATCCTGTACAGAGGCGGTGTCTTTACGACGAAGAATATTTATGAGGAAGCCGTCAAAGAGGACTTTCTGTATACGATCTCCGGCAAAGGATGCTCATCATGCCCGCAGCGGCACGTGTCCGGGGATTGCCGGAATCCCCGGGCATGCAGGATCAGGAATCGCTTTGGGAGGCAGAGGTGTGTCTGGAGCTGATCCGTATACCATTGACTTCAACGTTGTCGGTAACCGGAATCAGAATATATTCGATGCCGTCGATCATCCGGGTTTCGATCAGATCTGCCCTGGAGGAATCAATGGAGATCTTCACATCATCTGATTTCACCTCGAACTTTCCGGGAGTGGCGATGTTGGAGGCAAGGATGTGTTTATCCCCGGACGGATCGTCATCGTAGGTTTCCTCGAAATGTTCGATCTGTTCCTGCTCGGCTCCGCAGCTCTCAAGAAAATGACGAATCTCGTTCTTGTCGAGAGGCGTCGGTTCCGGATCGTCTTTTTTTCCCTCCAGAAGCGCATTCAGATTCCGGTGTACCGTCTTTGCCACCTCAAAATCACAGTGATCGCTGAAGGTGTCCTCAATGATCTGATCAAAGGTTTCTTTCTGGTCACCGGCCGTCATCGGAAGACTGCACCCGAGGATATCGTCCGGAATCTCGGGATGGAGCAGCTCTGCGTTTTTGGAATAGTAGAGGATGGAGTGTATGTCGGTGTTGCGGTCATTAAAGGCAGGGAAGAGGAAGCCTGTCTCGGGCATCTGAACCATCCAGTCCTGTGTCTTGTCGATGAAGGAATTCGTGGGAGCATCGAACACCAGGCCGGGCTTTGACAGAGACACCGGGCAGATGCTGCACATGATAAAGGAATATACGTAGTCTGAGGCATCGAACATCTCTTCGTGATCTGTTCCGTGACCTGGAACATCGTAATTTCCGTGGATCAGAAGGATGAGATAGTTCTCTGCGTAGAGATAGGAGCTGATGATTTTGTCGTAAAAGGCGGAGATCAGCTCGTCATCCTCCAGCCGGCTGTCTCTTAGAGCCATCAGGTCCTTCTGATGTCCGCCCTCCGCCTCTTCACTGAGCGGAAACTCGAGGTTCAGCAGATTTTTTCCGACCTGTCCAGAGAGCGTCTTTTTGAAAATATCTGTATATTTGTGGATCTCTTCCTCGGGAAGAGAGAGAAAGGCCTCCTTCATCTCCGAGATCTTATTCTTGTGACCGTCCACATAGCAGCCGCAGATCCGGTCAACCCGGCAGTCGTCGGGCTTAAATAGTTTCCTGATTTCAAGTACTTCTTTTTTATTCATATAAAACCTCCTGTTAACTGTAACAAGTATAACTGATTCGATTTGCGAAAAAAAGTCGAAAAATGAGTCGAAAAAAGTCTTTCTTCAATTTGAAAAAAGTGCTTGCTTTTTCTCACGGTCTCTGCTATCATAGTCCTCGGTCGATTGGTCAAGCGGCTAAGACGTCGCCCTCTCACGGCGAAAACAAGGGTTCGATTCCCTTATCGACTGCTGGCAGAACATCTCGGTGTTCTGCTTTTTTTTTACGCGTACAGTGAGCCGCAGCCGAATGCGAAGTATTCGTGTGCGGCGAGCGTCGCGATAGCGAGATAAAACTCGCGCAGCGTGTTTTATCTCGTTCGTATTGGGGAACTGCAGCATTGGGAAGTTGTATTCGAACAGAAAGTTCCGCACGCGCGGAAGGAGAGGAACATTTTTTTCAGCCGGGCGGAAGAAGAGGCGGGCCGTTTGTCCGGGTGGAGGAGGAAATAATCCGGAGAAACTCTTTTATGTTCGTAAAAATTAAAGCGAACTTCTCTGTTACTAATAAAGATTTTCGAAATGGAAAAACAACTTGCATTTAACAGTTGCGTCTGGTATTATAATAAACGGTCGATTGGTCAAGCGGTTAAGACGTCGCCCTCTCACGGCGAAAACAAGGGTTCGATTCCCTTATCGACTGCGGCAGAACACCCTGGTGTTCTGCTTTTTCTTTGTATGGATATTTAACCACCGGGTCTCACGTTTGTAAATCAGCTGACTGCAGACGATCTGACAACGGAAAAGGTATTTCTTGATCATGCTGGCTCCTGCTCACCGAGAATCTAATGTATTCTGAGCAGGAGCTGTTTTTGCAGGAGACGAATGAAAACATGATTATCAGGAACATACAGGTATTCCTTCCGGACAAGAGCTTCCATAAAGGATGCATCGTCACGAAGGATGATAAAATAGAGCGGATATATACACAGAAAGAAGAGGAAGGATCAGGGAAAATGGATGATCCGAACCTCATGGAAGATGCGTTCTCCATTTGGAGGGGAAAGCCGGGCTTCCGGGAGAAACAGGATATTATTGACGGCCGGGGAGCTTATGCGATCCCCGGCCTGATTGATCTTCATTTGCATGGATGCAGAGGAGATGATTTCTGTGACAGTTCGATGGAAGCGATCAAAAGAATTGCGGAATATGAGGCGTCTGTCGGTGTGACGGTCATTGCTCCGGCTACGATGACACTTCCGGTTTCGAAGCTCGTCAGCATCCTGCGCACCTCCGCAGAATATCGAAGAGAAGTCTGTGACGAGGGCATAGCAAGACTTGTGGGCATAAATATGGAAGGACCTTTTATCAGCTCTGCAAAACGGGGTGCGCAGGACGCGAAATATATCATTCCATGTGACGCATCTGTCTGCGATCGATTTCTGGAGGCTTCCGGGGGACTGGTGAAATTTATCGGGATAGCGCCGGAAGCGTCGGGGGATTCCATTTCTTTCATCCGCCGGGTGAAGGACCGGGTTCATGTGGCGCTGGCGCATACAGACGCGGATTACGAGACAGCACTTGCGGCGTTCCGGGCGGGAGCGGATCATCTGGTGCATATGTATAATGCGATGCCGCCGTTCGGACACCGCGCTCCCGGCGTGATCGGGGCGGCCCTTGACAGCCCGAAGGTGATGTGTGAAATCATCTGTGACGGCATCCACGTCCATCCGTCCGCGATCCGGGCGGCCTTCCGGATGATGGGTGAGGAACGGATGATTTTAATCAGCGACAGCATGAGAGGAACCGGCATGCCGGACGGGAGGTATACGCTTGGCGGGCAGGAGGTTGATGTCAGAGGAAGAAGAGCAACGCTTGTAAGGGACGGATCCCTGGCAGGTTCTGTGACAAATCTTATGGATTGCCTGCGTACGGCCGTGCGGGAAGCGGGAATACCGATGGAAACGGCGGTTGCCTGCGCGACGAGAAATCCGGCAGAGGCTCTTGGAATTCTTGATCATTACGGTACTCTCGAGGAGGGAAAAATGGCGGATGTGGTTCTCCTGGACAGAAATCTGGGGCTGCAGGGAGTCATTGTGCGCGGAAGGATGCGTGTCGGTAAAAAATGAAGGCGGCATATATCCGGTGGGAAGACGGTTTATAGCCGATGGACAATGAAGGCGTCTGATAACCGGTGGAAGTTAAGAGAGGCCGGGTTGACAAAAATCCGGTTCCATGGCAAATTGTAAAGCGTTAGTGTTCAGAATTGGACATATGCGGATGGCAGAGGTGGTATGAGGAAGACGGCATGAGAATACAGGATTTTGAAGGCGCGATTTTTGATCTGGACGGTACTCTGCTGGATTCGATGGGCGTGTGGCATCAGATTGATGTTGATTTTCTGGCGAAGAGGGGCATCGAGGTACCCGATGATTATCAGAAGGCTATCACGCCTCTCGGTGCCCTTGAAGCAGCGAGGTACACAATACGGAGATTCCATCTGGAGAATGACACACCTGAGGGGCTTGTCCGCGAATGGCTGGATATGGCGCAGGAGGCGTACAGCAGCCATCTTCCCCTGAAGCCTTACGCGTTAAACTTCGTGAAATATCTGAAAGAAGCCGGATTGCAGATCGCTGTGGCTACTTCTTCGGATGATGCGCTGGTCCGGCCATGCCTGGAGAGAACCGGACTGATGAGGCTCCTCGATGATTACTGTACGGGCAACGATGTAAAAAGAGGCAAGGGATTTCCGGATATATATCTGAAAGCAGCGGCCGCGATTGGAACCGATCCCGGGAAGACCATGGTATTTGAGGATATTGCGGAAGGTCTTAAGGGCGCGAATGCCGGCGGCTTCTACACGGTCGGTGTATACGAGAAGGCGAATTACCGGATGCACCCGGAGATGATGGAGATCGCGGACGAGTTTATTTTCTCGTTCCGTGAACTGCTGCCGGATGACCGGATGGCAGACTGATTTCCGCAAAGCGCGCGGATGTATTTTGAAGATGACCGAATGGCAGACTGATTTCCGCAAAGCAAACGGATTTATTTTGAAATGGAGTATGACATGGCAAAAAAAGACAGTTACAATGCATCGAGTATTCATGTTCTCGAAGGACTGGATGCGGTCCGCATGCGTCCCGGAATGTATATCGGAAGTACGGGGCGTAAGGGCCTGAATCATCTGATCTATGAGATCGTGGACAACTCCGTGGATGAGCATCTGGCAGGCTTCTGCTCGAAAATCAGTGTGGTGCTTGAAGCGGATGGTTCGTGCACCGTAACTGATAACGGGCGAGGAATTCCGGTCGGGATGCATGAAAAAGGAATGCCGGCGGAACGGCTGGTGCTTACCACTCTGCACGCCGGCGGAAAGTTTGACAACGAGGTGTACAAGACCTCCGGCGGACTTCACGGCGTTGGCTCCTCTGTTGTAAACGCGCTTTCCGTATATATGGATGTGCAGATCAGCAGAGACGGCTATATCTGGCACGACCGGTTCGAAAAGGGAAAACCCGTGCTGGAGCTGGACAGCAGCGGCCTATTGCCGAAGCTTGGAAAAACGAAAGAGACGGGGACACGGATTAATTTTCTTCCGGACGGCGAGATTTTTGAGAAAACCAGATTTTCGGCGGAGGATTTGAAAAGCCGGCTGCATGAGACAACCTATCTGAACCCGGCTCTTGTCATCGAATTTGAAGATAAGAGGGATGGGAAGGATGAGAAGATCATCTTCTCCGAGCCGGAGGGAATCGTCGGATTCGTAAAGGAAATGAATAAGAACGAGGAGACGCTTCACGACCCGGTGTATTTCAAGGGAGAGGCGGACGGAATCCAGGTGGAGGTTGCTTTTCAGTACATCCGTGCCTTTCAGGAGAATGTTCTCGGATTCTGCAACAACATCTTCAACTCCGAGGGCGGTACTCATATCACGGGATTCAAGACGCAGTTCACGTTGACGATGAACAGCTATGCGAGAGAGCTGGGTGTTCTGAAGGACAAGGACGCAAACTTCACCGGAGCAGACATCCGCAACGGGATGACTGCTGTGGTTTCTATCAAGCATCCGGATCCGAGGTTCGAGGGACAGACAAAGACGAAGCTCGATAATCCGGATGCCGCGAAGGCGGTCAGTAAGGTTACCGGCGATGAGGTGGTGCGATATTTTGACCGCAATCTGCCGGTTCTGAAGACTATTCTGGAGTGCGCCGAGCGGTCGGCGAAGATCCGGCGTACCGAGGAAAAGGCCAAGACCAATATGCTGACGAAGCAGAAGTATTCCTTCGATGCCAACGGGAAGCTGGCGAACTGCGAGAGCAGGGATGCGTCAAAGTGTGAGATTTTCATCGTCGAGGGAGATTCGGCCGGAGGGTCCGCGAAGATGGCCAGAAACCGGAATTTTCAGGCAATTTTCCCGATCCGAGGAAAGATCCTGAATGTGGAAAAAGCAACCATGGACAAGGTTCTGGCGAATGCGGAGATCAAGGGAATGATCAATGCCTTCGGGTGCGGATTTTCCGAGGGGTACGGCAACGATTTTGACATTACAAAGCTTCGTTACGATAAGATTATCATCATGGCCGATGCGGATGTAGACGGAGCTCATATATCGACACTGCTGCTGACGCTGTTCTACCGTTTTATGCCGGAGCTGATCTATCAGGGACATGTCTATATCGCCATGCCTCCGCTGTACAAGACCATTCCCTCAAAGGGTGAGGGTGAGTACCTGTACGATGACAAGGCACTGGAAAAATACAGGAAAAATCATGCGGGAGAGAAGTTCACGCTGCAGCGGTACAAGGGCCTCGGAGAGATGGATCCCCAGCAGCTCTGGGATACTACACTGAATCCGGAAACAAGGCGGATGCGGCGGGTGGAGATCGAGGACGCGCGTATGGCTTCTGAGACAACGGAGATACTGATGGGTACAAATGTTCAGCCGAGAAAGAAGTTCATCTATGATCATGCTACGGATGCAGAGCTGGATGTCTAAGAGGGAGATAAGCATTTAAAATGGAAGAAATTATCAGAACCGAATATTCGGAGTTGATGCAGAAATCCTACATCGACTACGCGATGAGCGTCATCATCGCCAGAGCCTTGCCTGATGTCCGCGACGGTCTCAAGCCGGTGCAGAGGCGGGTGCTGTACGACATGATGGAGCTCGGCACCTACTATGACAGGGCTTACCGGAAATCCGCACGTATTGTCGGCGATACCATGGGTAAGTATCATCCGCACGGCGACAGTTCCATCTATGATGCACTCGTCGTGATGGCACAGGATTTCAAAAAGGGGCAGGTGCTGGTGGACGGCCACGGAAACTTCGGCTCCATTGAGGGAGACGGAGCAGCTGCCATGCGTTACACGGAGGCACGTCTTGCAAAGATTGCGCAGGAGGTCTATCTGAAGGATCTCGACAAGGATGTGGTAAGCTTTGTTCCGAACTTCGATGAGACCGAAAAAGAGCCGGAGGTGCTCCCGGTCCGCATTCCGAACATTCTGGTCAACGGCTCTGACGGAATTGCCGTCGGCATGGCGACCAGCATACCTCCGCATAATCTGGGAGAAGTGATCGATGCGGCCCGTGCCTATATCCGGAACAATAAGCTCACGAGCACACAGCTGATGAAATACATCAAGGGACCGGATTTTCCTACCGGCGGAATTGTCGTGAATCAGAAGGACCTGGCGTCCATATATGAGACTGGGTCCGGGAAGATCAGAATCCGCGGGAAGGTCGAGGTGGAGAAGGGAAAGAACGGGAAACAGCTCCTCGTCATCACGGAAATCCCCTACACCATGATCGGAGCGAACATCGGAAAATTTCTGATGGATGTGGCGGATCTGGTTGAGAGCCGGCAGGCACCGGAAATTACCGACATTTCAAATCAGTCCTCCAAGGACGGCATCCGGATCGTACTGGAACTTAGAAAAGGCGCGGACGCAGAACGGCTCAAGAACCTTCTCTACAAGAAAACCAGGCTGGAGGATACGTTCGGTGTCAATATGCTCGCGGTCGCAGGCGGGAAACCGGAGACGCTGGGATTGAAGCAGATCCTCGATCACTTCGTGGATTTCCAGTTTGATCTGTCGACCCGGAAGTACCGGAAGCTCCTGGCAAAGGAGATGGAGAAGAAGGAGATCCAGGAGGGGCTGATCAAGGCGGTTGACGTCATCGATCTGATCATTGAGATCCTGCGCGGCAGTAAAAATCAGAAGATGGCGAAGGATTGTCTGACCATGGGTGTGACAGAGGGAATTACCTTCCGGCATAAAAACAGTGAGAAACAGGCCAGTCAGCTCTGCTTCACCCAGCGGCAGGCTCAGGCTATTCTCGATATGCGCCTGGCAAAGCTGATCGGTCTGGAGCTTGAGGCATTGTATAAGGAAAATGAGGAGACACTGGAGAAAATCGCCCGTTATGACAAGATCCTGAACGATTACGATACGATGGCGGAGGTGATCCTCGATGATCTGGCCGCAATCAAAAAGGAATATGGCCGTCCGAGAAGAACCTTCATCACGAATGCGGAGACGGTGGTCGCGGAGGAACCGGAAGAGGAGGAGACCGAGCTGGTGTTCCTTATGGACCGTTTCGGCTACGCAAGGACGATTGACGTGTCAGTCTACGAGCGGAACAAGGAGTCGGCGGACACGGAGAGCCGGTATCTGTTTCACTGCATGAATACGGATAAGATCTGTATCTTCACCGACCTGGGTGTGATGCACACGATAAAGGTGAAGGATCTTCCTTTTACGAAATTCCGCGACAAGGGAACGCCCATCGATAATCTCTGCAACTATTCGACGGAAAACGAGCAGGTTATTTTCGCGGCACCCATGACCGAGGTCATCGGCAGGAAGCTGATTTTCGTGACTGCCGGAGGCATGGCGAAGGTGACCGACGGAAATGAATTCAACGTCACCAGGCGTTCAATCGCCGCGACGAAACTTGCAGACGACAAGGACCGGGCGGCGTTTGTCGCCTATGCGGATGCCGGGGACTATCTCGTCCTGCAAAGCAGAGACGGGTATTTTCTCAGGATTTCCATGGCAGAGATTCCGGAGAAGAAGAAGGGAGCGCTCGGGGTCCGCGCCATGAAGCTTACGGCAGGAGACGAGGTGGAGGAAGGCTATCTCGTGACCGGACATAAAGAGCTGGATATCGAATACCGGGGAAAGAAAATATCTCTGAATAAAATTCGTCTGATGAAACGCGACAGCAGGGGAACCAGAGTCAAGGTGTAAAAACGGAATAATCCGCAGAGGATACGTTTTGCAGGATTTCGCCAGACGGGATGGGTGCTGTTATCTGTCTGTGCCTGACCCGGTAAGGAGGAAGTTCTCTCAGACTCGCATGGGACTGCAAAATTTAGCAAATGAAATGCAAAATATATCTTTACAATCGATCCCTTGATCACTAAAATGTAGCGTGCTACACAATAAATGTAGCACGCTACATTTGTGCGCAGATATGCTGGCCTATCAATCATAGGATGGAAAGCATAACAAATATAAATCAGACATTACGGTATACAAAGATGGAAAAAAGAGAAGCAACAGTAACGGAAGAGAAACTGCCGAAAAGGAGAAGGGAGGAAGCTTGTGATTCAGGACGTCCGGCGGGTGAGGAGGAGCGGCAGGAATCTGTGATACCGCTTCTGTTAATGAAAATCAACCAGCAGCTGAGAGCAAGCGCGGATCGAAATCTTGAGGAATGGGGTCTGACGCTTTCGCAGGCGCGTGTTCTCCATGTGATTGGCGAACATGGGGGCAGCGTCGCGCAAAGAGAACTGGAGCGGATCCTTGAGGTTTCCCATCCTACAGTGGTGGGATTGGTCTCGAGAATGCAGAAGAATGGATTTGTGAATATATCGATTGATACAAAGGACCATAGGAATAAAATCGTATCTTTTGCAGAAAAAGCATACAGGCATAAGGTAAGTCTGCGATGGCAGCATCTGGATGTGGATGATCGTTTGCTTCGGGGTATGACGGAGGAAGAGATTCGGCAGGCCGAAATACTGCTTCGAAGGATGTACCGCAATGTCCAGGACTGGGAAGAGGGCCGTGCATAAGAGAAGGTACAGCAATAAGTAAAAATTACAGAGATCTCATTACCTGTATAAAGAGGGAAGGGAATCTCTGTTCGCAATAGATATTCATACAGAAAGAGAGGATTTACAGGTGCTAAAAACATTAATGAAAAGTCTGAGAGAGTATAAGACTCCCTCCCTGCTTTCACCGCTGTTTGTTACCTTCGAGGTTATTCTGGAATGTATCATCCCGCTGGTGATGGCTTCTTTGATTGACCACATGAAGGGCGCTTCCCTGACGCCTGTGTTTCAGGACGGTATTGTCCTGATTATTCTGGCAATGGCTTCCCTGTACTGCGGACGCAGAGCAGCCATCGAGGCGGCAAAAGGATCTGCCGGTTTTGCGAAAAATCTTCGGCAGGACATCTATTTTAACATTCAGTCGTTTTCCTTTGCGGATGTAGACAGGTTTTCCACAGCTTCGCTTGTAACCCGTATGACGACAGATGTTACAAACGTGCAGACGGCCTTTCAGATGGTAATCCGCGGCGCGGTGCGGACGCCTCTGATGATCATCTTTTCGATTGTGATGTCTCTTACGATCAATGTCCGGATGGCCCTGATTTTTATAGCGGTCATACCTTTCCTCGCTTTAGTTCTGTTTGGCATTGTTTTGTATATTCATCCGGTTTTTGTAAGAATCTTCAAGAAATATGATGCCATGAACAATTCCGTGCAGGAAAATGTGGGCGGAATCCGAGTGGTAAAATCGTTTGTCCGGGAGGATTACGAAAAAGAGAAGTTCCATAAGAGATCCGTGGATGTCTGCAGGGATTTCACTTTCGCTGAAAAGGTTCTTGCGTGGAACAATCCGACGATGGTCTTCAGCATCAGTCTCACAATGGTGCTGGTCAGCTTTATCGGAGCCCGGATAATCATTACCACAAAGGGATCGTCCCTGAGTACGGGCCAGTTATCTTCGCTGATCACATATGGAATCCAGATCCTGATTGCCATGATGATGCTTTCCATGGTTTTTGTCCTGATTATTATCTCGCAGGAGTCTGCCAACCGGATCGTTGAGGTCCTGAAATACCAGAGCACCTTGACCTCACCGGAGAACGGAAAGACTGAAATTGCGGACGGATCGGTTGCGTTTGAAAATGTATCCTTCAAATATTCCGAGAGGAGCAAGAGATTTGCGCTGTCTGACGTAAATCTGCAGATCCCCTCTGGTTCCTCTCTGGGAATCATCGGAGGCACGGGTTCTTCAAAGACCACATTAATTCAGCTGATTTCCAGACTGTATGATGTGACAGAAGGAGCGGTGAAGGTCGGCGGAACGGATGTGCGTCAGTACGATCTGGACACGCTGCGCAATCAGGTAGCGGTTGTGCTTCAGAAGAATGTCCTCTTCTCAGGTACCATCAAGGACAATATGCGCTGGGGCGATAAAAACGCGACGGATGAGGAAATTGTCCATGCCTGCAGGCTTGCGCAGGCCGATGAGTTTATTCAGCAGTTCCCGCAGAAGTATGATACCTATATTGAACAGGGCGGTACAAATGTATCGGGCGGACAGAAGCAGAGACTCTGCATTGCGCGGGCGCTTCTGAAGAAACCGAAGATTCTGATTCTGGATGATTCCACATCCGCGGTAGATACAAAGACCGATGCACTGATCCGGAAGGCTTTCCGGGAGGAAATCCCGGATACGACAAGAATCATCATCGCGCAGCGTATTTCTTCCGTTCAGGATTGTGACAACATTATTGTGCTGGACGGCGGAAGGATCGTGGAGCAGGGCAGTCACGATCAGCTGATCGCAGCCAATGGAATATATAAAGAAATTTTTGATTCGCAGACCATGAGAAAGGAGGAAAACTGATATGCCGAGAGGAAAAGCAAAGATTACACCGGTCAAAAAGGGAACAGCCGGACGTCTGTTTCGATATATTTTTTCCCATTACAAGGCCAGAATGATTCTGGTTATAATCTGTATCGTGATCGCGGGCGTTTCTTCTACCGGAGCTACGTTCTTTCTGCAGCGGCTGATTGATGATGTCATCACCCCGGGCATGAAGACCGGACTTACTGCGGTATGGCCAAAGCTTGTCCGTACGGTTATAGGGATGGCGGTCATCTACGGTGCCGGAGTTGTCGCATCCTTTCTCTATACGAGAAGCATGGCAACAGTGACGCAGGGAACGCTTATGAACTTCCGGAATGATATGTTTGATAAGATGCAGTCTCTGCCGATCAAATATTTTGACACGCATGCGCATGGAGATATCATGAGTACCTACACGAATGATACCGATGCTATCCGCCAGCTGATCGGACAGAGCCTTCCGATGGTTACACAATCGGTTCTTACCATTATTGCGATTGCCTTTATGATGCTGTACTACAGCTTCTGGCTGTCGCTTCTGGTAGCTCTTTCCATTGTTCTGATGCTTCGAGTGGCCCGGAAATATGCCGCCGCTTCTTCGAAATACATGATGCGGCAGCAGATTTCACTTGCAAAGGAAGAGGGATTTGTTGAGGAAATGATGGAAGGAACCAAGGTAATTAAGGTCTTCTGTCATGAAGGGGAGAGCAAAAAGGATTTCCTGAAAATTAACGAGCAGCTCTTTGAGGACAGCAATGAGGCAAATAAGGCGGGAAACGTGCTGATGCCGATTTTGTCCAATATGGGCAACCTTATGTATGTTCTGATCGCCTTTGTCGGCGCGATCATGGTATTTGAGGGAGCCACAAACGTCGGATTTTCCGATTTTGGACTGATGACGGCAGGTATCATCATTTCCTATCTCGGCATGGCCCGTCAGCTGTCACAGACAATCGGTCAGATTTCCATGCAGGTGCCGATGATCGCCATGGGTATCGCCGGCGCCGGCCGTGTGTTTGAACTGATTGATCAGGAACCCGAAAAGGATGACGGATATGTGACGCTTGTCAGATGCAAAAAAGGAGAGGACGGCTCCCTTGTTGAGACAAAGGAGAAGACCGATCTCTGGGCCTGGAAGCATTTCCACAAGGCGGATGGTACGACGACCTATACCATGCTGAAGGGTGATATTGAGTTGGAGCATGTGGATTTTGGATATACGCCGGAGAAGCAGGTGCTGTATGATGTATCGCTCTATGCGAAGCCGGGACAGAAAATTGCGTTTGTAGGAGCAACCGGTGCCGGTAAGACAACCATTACGAACCTGATCAACCGTTTCTATGATATTCCGGATGGCAAGATCCGGTATGACGGCATCAACATCAACAAAATCCGTAAACCGGATCTCCGACACTCTCTCGGAATCGTCCTGCAGGACGTAAATTTGTTCACCGGCACGGTTATGGAAAATATTCGATACGGAAGGCTGGACGCCACGGATGAAGAATGCATCGCGGCGGCAAAGCTGGCGAACGCGGATGATTTCATCACAAGACTTCCGGATGGATATGATACGATGCTCACTGCAAACGGGGCGCAGCTTTCACAGGGACAGAGACAGCTGATTTCTATTGCGAGAGCCGCCG
This sequence comes from Bilifractor sp. LCP19S3_H10, assembly GCF_052119185.1. Taxonomy (NCBI): domain Bacteria; kingdom Bacillati; phylum Bacillota; class Clostridia; order Lachnospirales; family Lachnospiraceae; genus Bilifractor; species Bilifractor sp. LCP19S3_H10. Next base: position 99,705 of record NZ_JBQKFT010000004.1, on the reverse strand, counting down.
TAGCCGACCCGCCGGCCATGATTCTGGACGAGGCGACCTCCTCCATTGATACCAGAACAGAAGCGCTTGTTCAGAAGGGAATGGATAATCTGATGAAGGGCAGGACGGTGTTTGTCATTGCACACAGACTTTCCACCGTACGGAACAGCGACGCGATTATGGTTCTGGATCACGGCCACATCATCGAGCGCGGAACGCACGAGCAGCTGCTCGAGCAGAGGGGAACGTACTACCAGCTCTATACCGGAGCGTTTGAACTGGAATAAGAGAGAATATACCGGTTGCCTTCGAAATCGCATACAGTCTCTTACACACGCTTCGCGGCAGGCGGCCTGTCTGCGTTTTCGAGATATATTGTGACACAGATTGTATAAGTCCCCGCGTCACTTCGCTGCTTCGCAGCTTTCGTGCCGCTAACAGGTATTCGCACTTCCGTGCCGCTTGCGCGTCACTTCGTGCTCATACCTGTTGTCGTCGCTAATGTTCTTGCCCACTGGTGAGCAAGCTCCCCGTGGGCCAAGAACATTGCGACTGGACTTATACAGTAAACGGACATACGATAAGTCGTGCCACACACTGTATAAGCTACGGATTGCTCCGTGCTTCGCACTCTCGCAATCCTACAGGCATTCGCACTTCCGTGCCGCTTGCGCGTCACTTCGTGCTCATACCTGTTGCCTTCGAAATCGCATACAGTCTCTTACGCGCGCTTCGCGTGCGACGATCCTGTCTGCGTTTTCGAAGAGCTTATACAATAAACGCCCAAACGATAAGTCGTGCCACATACTGTATAAAGCCAGCTGCTCCGTTGCTTCGCAACTCTCGCAGCTGCCACATGTATTCGCATTCTCGCGGTGTTTCACACCGCTCCATGCTCATACATGTTAGCGTCGTTCAAGCATGCAGTTTTCTGTGCATGCTTCGCATGCCCAAAAACTGCCCGCTTGACGACGGCTTTATACAGTAAAAAAACATGTTGAATTTTATGTAAAATTATGTATAATAGTGGTTGTGCCACTTTTATGTGGACATGCCGGAATAGCTCAGCAGGTAGAGCACTTCACTCGTAATGAAGGGGTCATCGGTTCGAATCCGACTTCCGGCTTAATCAGGCGATTAATTCGGGCAGTGCTGCCATGAGTTAATCGCTTTTTTACAATCTGCCGGCGTTCCGCCGGCGCCTGACAGGACATACCAGGGAGGATATGAGTCTATGAGCTTTACAGCAACGGAACAGGATGCCAAGATCAGAGAACTGGTTGAGTTCAGCCGAAGATCCGGTAAGATCGATCTGAGCCTGTATCAGGAGTACGATGTCAAGAGAGGCCTCAGAGATAATACCGGAAAGGGTGTTCTGACGGGTCTTACGGAGATTTCCGATGTTATGGGAACAACGCTGAACGACGAGGGCGAGTCGGTGCCCTCAGAGGGGCGCCTGTATTATCAGGGATATAATGTCAATGATCTGGTGGGCGGAATGAAAAACCGCCGGTTCGGTTTTGAGGAGATCACATACCTTCTTCTGTTCGGATCACTGCCGACGGAGAAGCAGCTGAATGATTTTATTGAGATTCTGAGCAGCTACCGGGAGCTTCCGGAGGAGTTCACCAGAGACGTCATCATGAAGGCACCCAGCTACAACATGATGAATTCTCTGCAGAAGTGTATCCTGACGCTGTATTCCTATGACGCGCATGCGGACGATATTTCAATCCCGAACATCCTGCGGCAGGCACTATCCATGATCGCGAAGATGCCTCTTCTGGCCGTGTACAGCTACCACACGCACAGACATTATCATCTGGGGCAGAACCTTATCATCCGGAACCCGAAGCCGGAGCTTTCGCTCGCTGAAAATCTGCTTCAGATGTTGCATCCGGACGGTCAGTATACGCAGCTGGAAGCGAAGGTGCTCGACACGGCTCTGATTCTGCATGCCGAGCACGGCGGCGGCAACAACTCGACCTTTACGACGCATGTGGTATCTTCTACAGGAACGGACAGCTATTCCGCGGTGGCGGCTTCCCTGGGCTCCCTGAAGGGACCGAAGCACGGCGGTGCAAACCTGAAGGTTCTGCAGATGTTTGAGGACATCAAGGAGAACGTTCATAATTGGGACAATGAGGATGAAATCCGCGCCTATCTGAACAAGATTCTTGACCGTGAGGCGTTTGATCACGCGGGGCTGATCTATGGAATGGGGCATGCGGTCTACACGCTCTCAGATCCCAGATGTGTCATTCTGAAGGAATACGCGAAGAAGCTCTCGATTGAGAAGGACATGGAAGACGAATTTCATCTCTATGAAAATGTGGAAAGAATCGGAAAGGAGTGCATGATTCACAAGCGCCGTCTCGTAAAGCCGATCTGCGCAAATGTCGACTTCTACAGCGGATTTGTGTATTCAATGCTTGATTTTCCGAGAGAACTGTTCACTCCGCTGTTTGCGATCGCGCGTATCTCGGGATGGTCGGCTCACCGGATCGAGGAAATGGTCAACGGAGGCAAAATCATCCGTCCTGCATACAAGTACGTCGGTCATCACAGAAGATATATCCAGCTGGAGAACCGGGAAGACTGACAGAGGAGAATTTTACAGATACAAAGATTATTCACGGTTGAATCCGCAATTGAATCCGCAATATATCAGGCAAGCCTTGATATATTGCGGATTGTTTTTTACGCGAGCGTCGCGATAGCGAGATAAAACTCGCGCAGCGTGTTTTATCTCGTTTATTATCATGATGGAAAAACACAAGGTAATATTCGAGTCTGTCTGTATGAAGCGTTCTATGACACTAGGATCTGTGCGAACATGAGCAGACGTTAATTGAAAAATCAGAGATGCTGGTGAAGCGGAAGAATCCGGGAGGTAATATATGTAGTCAAAACGTCCAATAATAAAAAGATGGGTGGTGGTTTGGGGATCCGATTTGATAATGAATATGAAGCAAAGTCAGAGTGGATTGTTTCCCGGCTTCTTTTGTGTTCGAATGCATCTTACCATCCTTAATACACAGAAGTTTCTGGTAAATATATAGATAAGATAATAAAAACATTAATAGTTTTTGTACAACAGTCGGGAACCTGTATTCGAATTGACACAAAATGTGATATACTAATTGAGTGAAAATATGTTGGATCGAGTGGGAGTCCGGGTACAGATGGCAATGATTCTGTCTGGCAATACAGTCAGCAGACCGGCTGGCCCGGTTTGAACCAGAGAGTGTATATTGGAGGCGGCTGGATGAACGGTGCCGTATATAAATTAACATCTGAAGAACAGCAGATTCTTGAGAATCTTCCGAATGCGGTGGGTGTATTTCAATCTGTCGATGGGAAGATGATGCCGGTATTTCTCTCAGGACAATTTCTGAAACTGTTCGGGTATGATTCGGGAGAACAGGCGATGGAAGCGCTGCGGAGAGACCTGTACCATGATATACACCCGGATGATGCCGCCAGAATTGCGGAAAGAGGGTACGGGTTCGAGCGGGATGATACGGAATATGATGTTATTTACCGCAACCGGAATAAATATCAGCCGGATTATCATATCATTCACGCAGTCGGAAGGCATGCGTGGAAAGATGGGAGGCGGCTTTCGTATTTTATATATACAGATGAGAGCCGGATTCTGAACGGAGAGCCGGAAGAACTGCAGTTATCAGAACCATTTTCGCAGACAATTTCACTTGACAATGACCTGCATCGCAATCAGTTTGATGATCTGACGGGACTTCCGACGGTCAGCCAGTTTCTGCAGACCATTCCCGCGAGAATCCTCGAGATAAGGAGAGAACACAGGATTCCTGCGATTTTATGGATGGACTACAGCGGATTCCGTGAGTATGAGACGTTGAACGGATTTGAGACGGGCGATGCCCTGATCCGTGGACTGGGTTGGCTGATTCGCGGTCGGTTCGGAGTCAGGAATACGGCAAGATTTAACAGTGATCATTTTGTGGCATGCGCGTCAACGGATAACTTGGAGTGTAATATCCGCAGCGTGTTCGAGAATGTGGCAAAGCTGAACCGGGGAAATTCCCGTCCGATTGCCGTTGGCGTTTATGTAATGGATTGTGATGATATCAGTCTGACATCCGCGATTGACCGCGCGAAGCTTGCGTGCGATTCGTTGAAGAATCCGGCACACTCTTCCTATACGTATTTCAATCAGGAGATGCTGGTCCGGGCAGAGCGGAAGCAGTATCTGCTGCAGAACTATCAGCGGGCAATGGCTGAGGGCTGGATTCAGGTCTATTACCAGCCGGTGATGCGTACTATCACGGGAAAGCTCTGCGGAGCAGAGGCACTGTGCAGGTGGAAGGATCCGGTATACGGGATGATCTCTCCTGGAGAGTTTATACCGGCTCTGGAGGATGAGGGCAGAATTACTGACCTCGATCTCTTTATGTTCGAACAGGTCTGTCGTGACGGCTGGGAACGGATCAAGGCAGGCATGAATATCGTGCCGGTATCGGTGAATCTTTCCCGCAAGGATTTCCGTAAGCCGGATCTGGTCGAAAGAATAGAAGGCCTGGCGAAAGAATATAAGATTCCGCGTGAGCTCATTAATCTTGAGATCACAGAGAGCGCATTCATCCGCCATCCGGAGAGGCTGAGTCAGTATATCAGCCGTTTCCATGAGCTGGGATTTCAGGTCTGGATGGACGATTTCGGCACTGCTTATTCGTCTCTGGGTTCTCTGAAGGATCTGAATTTTGATGAGCTGAAAATCGACATGAGCTTTCTGAGTACCTCGACGGAAAAAGCCAGAAACATCATCACCTCTGTCGTGGATATGGCAAAGAAAATTGGAATCCAGACGCTTGCCGAGGGCGTTGAGACCTGTGAGCAGTACGAATTCCTGAAGCAGATCGGATGCGAGAAGGTACAGGGATACTATTTCGGAAAGCCAATGGACAGGGCATCTTTCTCGCAGCACTGCCGGGATAGAAAAATCGGGGAAGAACGGCTCCGGTGGAAGAACTATTACGATGCTTTAAGCAGGATTGATTATCAGACGGATGAGCCTCTGTGTGTCATTGAGGATGACGGCAAAACCATGCGGCTGCTTTTTGCCAATGAGGCGTACAAGGATGTGCTTAGCCGTGACGGCATCAATGACATTGATTCATGGATTGCGGAAATCAACACGGACAACAATCCGATGCATGCCTTCCACCGGCGGTATGCCAATGAGCAGCTGCGGAAGCTTAAGGGACCGCAGGTGATCACCTATCCGTCCGGTGATCATTATATGGAGCTGACCGGGAACGTCATTACGCATTATGAGAAGTATTATATCTATGCAATGAATATCCGGTACATCCGGCTGAATACAACATCAAAGGATCAGCAGAGAGCATATTACATACAGAGCATCTATTATCTGTGCGGTGATATTGCGGTTTGTAATCTTATGGACAATACCATGTACGGGCTCAAGTCCGTAAATTCTGCCGAGCCGATCGGAATCGGAGGAGAAAGCATTGATTTGATGCGGGCAGAGAAGAGCTATACAGAGAAGTTTATCTATCCGCCGGATCAGAAGCGATTCCATGCTTTCCTCAATCTGAAGACATTAAGAACAAGGATGATGGAGAAGAAAGGACAGGATCTGAAGGGCTTTTTCCGAAGCAAAATGCCGGACGGCGAATATTACTGGATGCTGCACATGTGCATATCTATACCGGGAACGGATTTCTACCAGGTCCTTCTGGTAACTATTCCTGTAGACTTCAATTCGGAGGTCCGCGGACTTCTTTTGGGTGACCCGGACCAGAGTGGAGAGCACGGGACTTATAAGGAGACAGATGAGAGTAGAATCACGCCGGCGCTGCTCTGGAAGAATCTGGAAGCCTATTCAGACGGGATGTATTTCTGGAAGGATGTGAACCGGAGATTTGTGGGCGCAAGCCGTAGCTTTCTGAACTTTTACGGTTTTCAATCCGAGGACGATATTATCGGGAAGACAGATGAGGAGATGCACTGGCATGTAGAGACAGAGCCCTTTAAGAACGATGAGATCGATGTTCTGGCGAATGGGGAAAGAGTAAGTCTCGCAAAGGGAAAGTGTATCGTCCGGGGGAAACAGCGTACGATTCTGGCCAATAAGATTCCGATTTACAGAGACGGGAAGATCATCGGCCTGATGGGGAATTTTTTCGACGCAGAGAATCTGTATCAGCTTCTGGACGATGGGTATCAATCGGAATCGATCGATGCGGTGACGGATCTCCTGAATACGACAGGGCTGTCCGAATGCTTCAGAGACTATCTGGAGGCGCTGTGGACGGATAACAAAGAGTTTTCACTGGTACAGATCTATATTCCGGAATATGAGGATTTCGCCAGAAGATATGGAAAAGAGGCGGGACACACGCTGCTCCGCAGTGTCGGAGAGCTATTGCGAAAGGTGTTCGGCAGAGAAAGCACCATCGGGAGACTGACCGGGAGTTACTTCACAATCCTGATTCAGGATGAGGATCCGAAGAAATTAACGGAAGCACAGGCAAGATTTGAAGAGAAGATTTCAAGGCTGAGAAAGGTCGGTCAGTGGCAGTGTGCGCTGACTGCCACAATAAGGGTATCAGTGATGAATCAGACCAACGCGAGCCAGGAAAAATATGCGAAGAATCTGAATCATATGTGGGCAGGATTGAGCGTATATAAGCCGGAGGCATGAGCGCAGCCGGCGGTCGGCGCCCGCGGAAATTATCCCTTCTATTGACCGGAGGTTCAATGGAAGGGGTTTCGTAATGCCGGATTGTGCTTCAGGGATCTCCTGGAAGATTTTCACGGCTCTTTCAGTAGAGTCAGAGTATGATCAGCATCTCGGGTGCATCCATGGCCTGTTGTTGAGATATGCGAATCAGAGGTCAGATTCAGGCCTGATTTTTCGGAAGAGTTCACTTGCATGGCAGGTTGAAATTTGGTGCTGCAATTGAGATGGGTTATTTTCGGAGAAGTTAAGGCAGATTATTTTCGGGGAAGTTAACATTGACAGGCAGGGATGTCTGGCGTATATTTATTATACCCATAGGGGGTATTGACTCGTTTGACAGGAGGTAATACATGTATAATTTCAGATTTAGTGTTCCTACAACGATTTATTTTGGTAAAGGGCAGATCTCACATCTGTCAGAGCTTGCTGATTTTGGCTCCAAAGTACTCCTTGTCTATGGTGGAGGGAGCATCAAGCGAAATGGTATCTATGATACAGCACTGAAAATCCTCGAAGATGCCGGGGTAACGGTCACGGAGCTGTCCGGTGTAGAGCCGAATCCCAGAATAGAGACGGTTCGAAGGGGCGTTGAGCTGTGTAAAGAGCAGAAGCTGGATATGGTTCTGGCAATCGGAGGAGGCAGTGCGATCGACTGTGCAAAGGTTGTGGCTGCCGGCGCGATGTACGACGGGGATGCCTGGGATCTTGTGCTGGATCCTTCTAAAATCAAAAAGGCTCTTCCGATTTTCTCCGTATTGACATTAGCGGCCACCGGTTCCGAGATGGATTGTTTTGCGGTTATTTCAGACATGACAAAGAATGAGAAATGGGGAACCGGCGCGGATGTTTTGAAACCAACCATGTCAGTCCTGGATCCTACATATACCTTTTCGGTGTCCAGAAAACAGACCGCTGCCGGTACGGCGGATATGATGAGCCATACCTTTGAGAATTACTTCACCAAGGAGCCCGGCTGTGATGTACAGGCAAGATTTGCCGAGGGTCTTCTGAAGACAATGATCAAATATGGCCCGGTCGCTCTGGAGGATCCGGAGAATTATGATGCCCGTGCAAATCTGATGTGGGCGGCAAGTCATGCAATCAATGGCCTGATTGCGAATGGAAGCCAGCCGGCCTGGTGCGTACATCCGATGGAGCATGAGCTGTCCGCATTTTATGACATCACACATGGCCAGGGACTGGCGATTCTCACTCCGGCATGGATGGATTTTGTTCTTCAGAAAGATCCTTCAACTGCCGCAAATTTTGCAGAGTACGGAAGAAATGTGTGGGGAATTTCGGAAACAGAGGATGAGAAAGCTGCGAGGGAGGCGATTGCAAAAACCAGAACGTTCCTGTTTGAGACCATGGGACTTCCGGAGAACCTGTGCGCCGTTGGAATTGACAGCGAGGAACATTTCGAAGTGATGGCAGAAAAAGCGGCAAAGGGCAGTGTGGGCTGTTTCGTTCCTCTCACAAAAGAGGATATTGTGAAGATTTACAAGGCTGCCTTTTAATTCATATTAAATGCTGGTGTGAGGAGATTGAAAGCGTTTGTACAGATATTATCATAGTGCACTTGAAAGCGTTCGTACAGACTTCTATGGCCGAGTAATGTAAAAAACACCCGTAAAGTCCTGCCAGGCAAGACTTTGCGGGTGTTTTCTGCAGTGCGCGAAACATTCAGAAATCGATTCGCGATCACTCTACACCGTCGTCCGGAAGGGGCGAAACATCGCTTTGGTAGACCTTCCGGAAGAAGGTCAGCGACAGAATAAAGGAGGCAATTTCCGCAATGAAGAAACACCACCAGACGTTGTTGACATTTCCGGTCATTGAGAGAAGCCAGGCGGCCGGGATCAGGATGACAAGCTGTCTTCCGAGGGAGACAAAGAGGGAATAAAAGCTCTTTGAGAAGGCCTGGAAGATGGAGCTCATGATGATGCCCATGGCTGCAATCGGAAAATGAATGGCTATCGTCCGGAGCGCGACGACACCCATCTGTTTCATTTCCGCGGAGGCATTGAACAGATCAAGAAGTCTGTCTGGTATCAGCTCGAAAGTTGCAGTTCCGCAGAGCATCACACAGATAGCAAGCAGCATGGCGAATTTGAGGGCCTTGTTGATTCTCCGTTTGTGTCCGGCTCCGTAGTTGAAGGCCAGAACCGGGATCAGTCCGTTGTTCAGACCAAAAACCGGCATAAAGAAGAAACTCTGAAGCTTGAAATACACTCCGAAGACGGCGGTTGCGGTTGTCGAGAAGGAGATCAGGATCAGATCCATCAGGTAGGTCATGACCGATCCGATGCTCATCATCAGGATCGATGGTATGCCGACAAAGTAAATTCTGCCGATGGTTTTTTTATCCGGATGAAGAATGGCTCCGGCGCTGATATGAATATCGCGGTTTAATTTCAGATTCATCACAAAGCCGAGAACCGAGGCAATCGTCTGTCCGATGACGGTTGCATAGGCGGCGCCCGCCACTCCAAGTTTCGGGCAGCCCAGAAGGCCGAAGATCATAACCGGATCGAGAAAAATATTGATGATGGCGCCAGTGAGCTGCGAGATCATACTCAGCATGGTTCTTCCGGTGGACTGCAGCAACCGCTCAAAGGTGACCTGCATGAAAAGTCCGAAGGAAAGAGTCATGACGATGCCGAGGTAGGCATTGCCATACTGAATAATGTCTGCCGAGGATGTCTGGCTCCGAATAAAGGGCCCGGTGATTGTCAGACCGAGAATCGCGGAGACGATAAAGCTGAAGAAGGCCAGAAGGATGCCATTATTCGCTGCCTTATCTGATTTGTCAAACTCCCGTGCGCCGAGCGCCCGGGAAAGCAGAGCGTTGATGCCTACTCCGGTGCCGGCGCCTACCGAGATCATGAGGTTCTGCATGGGGAACGCAAGAGTAACCGCTGTCAGCGCATCCTCACCGATCTGCGCGACGAAAACAGAATCCACGATGTTGTAAAGAGCCTGTACCAGCATGGAAATCATCATAGGGACGGACATGTTGACGATCAGCTTCCGGATGGGCATGATACCCATTTTGTTGTTGGACCGGGGGTCTTGTGTTGATTGTTTCATTACGAAAATATCTCCTGAGGTTTTGATGAAGAGCAGATCGATTACCATTTGGGCCTTTCTTATAGATATTGGTACGGGCAGTCGATCAGCCTTCTTATACTAACACAGAATGAAGATTTTTGGTATCCGTCTCTTGTCATTCCGGGTGACAGGAGAAAACCATCGAAAGAGCCCGGGATCCAAGCACTGCATCAGAGGCACAGAAGATGTTTTTACACAAAGCAAGAATACATTGACCTTGTACAAATGGAATTAGAAGAGAACAAAGAAAATATCGGCAGGATAAAGAAGATGGCTGCACGCAGTATAAAATGAAGAAGATGGCTGCACGCAGTAAAAAATTCAAAAAAGAGACGGTCGCGATAGCCTGTGGTATGAGAATGGCTTATGCGAAGGCCTCTTTATATTTGCTATTTCATTTAGGGAAGGGGAAAATGGAGTATTTTTATGCTTGAATTCGTCAGTTCTCGGAACCTGTCTCGACAGAGCGCGAGGTAGAATAGAACCACTTCTCCATGATCGGGTTAAGAAGTCTGCAGAACTGACGGGCAATATAACCGACAATGATGGCAGAAATCACAGTACCTTCACGAACGCCGTTGACACGGTGGAAGAGGACAAGGGAAAGAACAACTGCGGAAGCCATCATGCTTACATCGACAATAATTTTTACACTGCCAGCTTCTTTCCCGGTGATCTGATGCAGAGCGGTCGCGACGCCTTCGCCAGGCAGCATGATCACATTGGCTGTGAATTCCATGGATACGCCGAAGGCGAGGATCAGACAGCCGACCAGGAGACTGATAATTTTCATCGGATACTGCTGCGGATTCAGCCAGTAGATCAGGTATTTCATGGAAAAATCAATAAAATATCCGAAAAGGATGGAGACCGGAATCTGAAGGAGCTGAATCGGCTGATATGTCTTGCGGAGCAGAACAATCTGGAGCGCAACAAGCAGGAGACTGTACAGGATAGTAAAGCCACCGAGTGTAATCGGGTACTTCAGGCTCAGAACATAGGGAATGCTTGAGATCGGCGAGGTGCCGAGGCGGGCATTGGTAATGAAAGCCACTCCTAGAGAATTGACGAAGAGACCGATGATGAAGTACAGATATTTTTTGAGAAGCGGCATATGACGCATAGAAACCTCCTTTAATGAAAAGCAATTTCTTTCATGACAGACTTCCTTATCATAAAAAGATCAGAGCAGAATATCAAACAGGAAAATCCATGAGAACCATAAGAAAAAGTTATGAGGAGCAATGGATGTTGTGTTATTCTGTTTATATATGGCCGTTAAAAACTATTCATGGGTTCCGGCTGTCGGATAGTCTGCGGCCGGAGAAGGAAATCAGAGGAGGCATGTGACTTGACAATTCGTCAGCTGGAATATTTTCTGACAGCAGCGCAGACGTTGAGTTTTACGAAGACAGCGCGACAGTTCTTTATTTCACAGTCAGCGGTGACGCAGCAGATCCATGCGTTAGAAGAGGAGTTCGATGCGAAATTGTTTCTGCGCAGAAATAACAGAATCAGCCTGACCCCGGCAGGAGAAACGCTGGTGCAGGATGCGGAAATGATGGTGGCCAGATACTATGACGCGATCGAAAAGGTGCATGCCGTACGGGACGGCATGAGCGGAGAATTGCGGATCGGTTATCTGCAGGGAATGGAGATGTCGCGCTTCCCCAGGACAGTACAGGAATTCCGCGCGGATTATCCGGGAATTCAGATTTCCCTGAACCGTGACAATGCCGTAAATCTGCACGATGATTATCTGAATGGCAGATACGATATTATTTTTAATGTAAAAAATCCCCTTCTTCGGTATTCAAACAGCATTTCAAGAACGATTGGAGAATATCCGTATTACGTGGTGATTCCGACGGATCATTATCTGTCTGGCATGCGAAAGGTGGAATTGCGTCAGCTCCGGTATGAGAAGCTGATTCTTCATGATTTTAAGATTGAAGTTCCGGCAAATTCGGAGATCCATCCGCATCCGTTTCTGAATAAAGAGATCATGAAGAATGTCGCACAGGTCACGGATGATATCGAGAATATTCTCATCTTTGTAGCGGCGGGGATCGGCATTGCGATTGTGCCGGAATTCGATGTCTTTAAGCCGCAGATCAATATCAATCTTTCGTATATACCGCTCGATACGGGAGACTATCGGGAGAAGCTGGAGATCGTATACCCGGAAAAAGATGCAAGTCCTCTGCTGCGTTATTTTATGGATAAGATTTAAAAAATCTGCCGTATATAAAATCAGGATTATTGAGCTGGAATGATAGGTCAAGCCTGAAAAAACCTTATTTTATATGGGTTTCAAGCAAAATCATGTTGCTGCATCTCCGTGGTTTTGAATGTATCCAGCCTCCCAGAATAGATCGTCAAGCGTTTTATCCAGCGCTTTGCAGATGGCGATGCAGAGGCGGATTGTGGGATTATAGTCCCCTTTTTCAATCGCGTTGATTGTTTGCCGTGACACGCCGACCAAATCGGCAAGCTGCTGTTGGGAGAGGTCTTTGGCGGCTCTTGCGGACTTCATCTTCAGATTCTTCATTAGTCCTCATTCCTCTTTTCCCGCAGCTTCTGGATTATTACGGCAACCACGATGACCATAAACATAACGCCCATTATGACCGTGATGTTGGTAGCGGTTAGCTTCCCTTCCGGCAGCCCATCCTCGGCGATACGAAGTATGCCAGTGATGAGATTACAGAGACCGATGATAAAGATCAAGAGAGTCCATTTCTTCCATTTTCCCGAAACGCCAAAGTAAACGCCCTTCATGACCATATAGACAACGTAGACTGTAATCATCAGAAAGCTGACAGCTATTATTGCAAGGCTTCCGTCCATAGGGAATGCATCCCAGTCCAGAAGGAACGAAGTTATGATCCCGGAAAGAACACCGGTGACAGTCGCATACTGATACGCACGTCCCCTGACTGCTGTCTGCATCTCATCATACATAACCTGCTTGGTCTTTTTTTTCTCATTGAGTACGAGCACAAGAAGCACAAAAACTGCAAATGGTAATCCAAAACCGATACCTATTTCGTAATACATGATTCGTCCTCCTTACTTTGTGTCAAGTTTATTTGACATCAAGAGCATAGCATGATGAATAGCAAAATGTCAACTATATATTACATATTTTTGGGTATAATAAAACAATAGAAATATCAACGATTTCGTGATGTGATAAACAAGACTTTTGAAGCAGAATCTATCGGAGGAAAACATAATGGCTGTGCAGTATAACAGGCTTTTTAACTTTAAGCTTGACAGGATCGAGTTCGAATAATCAGATCAGGAAATTAGATCAGTCAAGTAAAAACACTTGACACGGATTGCGATATCGTGTAGGATAAGCGGGTACGTTAGAAAAGCGTACCTGTTTTGTGCGCAAACAGGGACACATATGTGACTGAGAAGCAGTCATGCGCGGCAGGCAGCGCGAACGCGCGAAATCCGAATACCTGTAGGATTGCGGGAGTGCGAAGCACGGAGCAATACGTAGCTTATACAGTTTGTGGCACGACTTATCGTATGGACGTTTGCTGTCGCTGCAGGATGGGAGATCGGGAATTGCTATGGAAGAGTTTGTGGAGAAATCTTACCTGTTTGATTTTTACGGCGAACTCCTGACAGAGCATCAGAGACGGATCTACTCCGAGATTAACTTTGAGGATTATACTGCTGCGGAGGTGGCCAGAGATGAAGGAATCAGCCGCCAGGGCGTGCACGACCTGATGAAGCGCTGTGACAGGATACTGGAGGATTATGAGAAGAGACTTCACCTTGTCGAGAAGTTCCTGAAGATCAGGAACAGCGTCAGGGAGATTCAGAGACTGACGGATTTCGGAGATCCGGAAAACCGGGCAGATGCTGCGGAGGCAGATCATCGCATGGAGAAGATTTACGGTATTTCTTCTTCGATTCTGAAGGAACTGTAAACTCGGGCAGAACGCCGCATGATATGAGGAACAGAGAGTATGGCATTTGAAAGCTTAACCGATAAACTTCAGAATGTGTTCAGGAATCTTCGGAGCAAGGGTAAGCTGACGGAGGATGATGTTCACGCTGCGCTGAAGGAAGTCAAGATGGCGCTTCTTGAGGCAGATGTCAATTTCAAGGTTGTCCGCAAATTCACGAAAACCGTGGAAGAGAAGGCAATCGGACAGGATGTCATGAACGGGTTGAATCCGGGTCAGATGGTGGTCAAGATCGTAAATGACGAGCTGGTCAATCTGATGGGCTCGGAGACGACCGAGCTTCCGCTGAAGCCGGCTTCGCAGATTACGGTTCTAATGATGATTGGTCTTCAGGGATCCGGTAAGACAACGACTGCCGCAAAGCTTGCAGGCAAGCTGAAACAAAAGGGCAGGAAACCGCTTCTGGCTGCCTGCGATGTATATCGCCCGGGCGCGATTGAGCAGCTGCAGACCAACGGAAGCAAGGTCGGAGTCGATGTCTTTTCAATGGGAAGCAAGGCAAAGCCGGTGAACATATCGAAGGCCGCGTACGAGCATGCCAGAAGCAACGGCTACAATGTGGTCATCCTTGATACGGCGGGCCGTCTGCAGATCGATGAATCGATGATGGAAGAGCTTGTGGCCATCCGGGAGGCAGTGACCGTTGACTGTTCGATCCTTGTAGTAGACGCTATGACAGGACAGGAAGCTGTCAACGTGGCGAAGACCTTTGAGGATAAGGTCGGTATCGACGGCGTGGTACTGACGAAGCTCGATGGAGATACAAGAGGCGGTGCGGCACTCTCAATCCGTTCCATCTGCGGCAAGCCGATCCTGTACGTGGGTATGGGAGAGAAGATGGAGGATCTTCAGCAGTTTTATCCCGACCGTATGGCGTCCAGAATCCTCGGCATGGGTGATGTGCTCAGCCTGATCGAAAAGGCACAGGCAAATGTCGATGAAGAGAAAGCCAGGGAGATGGAACAGCGTGTCCGGAAGGCGCAGTTCACCTACGATGACTACATGACCAGCATGGAGCAGATGAAGAATATGGGCGGCATTTCAAGTGTCCTTTCCATGATGCCGGGAATGACCGGAAGCAAGATGAAGGAAGTGGAGGGGATGATCGATGAGAAGGATCTCGCCAGAAAAGAGGCCATTGTCCGCTCGATGACGCCGAAGGAACGCGCAAATCCTGATCTGATGAACATTTCCCGAAAACGGAGGATTGCCGCAGGAGCAGGAGTGGACATTTCCGAGGTCAACCGCTTTATCAAACAGTTTGACCAGACCCGTAAGATGATGAAGCAGATGCCCGGCATGATGAAGCAGCGCGGCAGGAAAGGCATGTTCGGTAAGGGAGGTTTCAATTTTCCTTTTTAACCGGATGGAGATATTCGGAACGAAAGAGGGAAGATTGTTCTCATAGAAGTAATCAGGGGAGAGATACCTTAACGATTACAAATCACATCATATACAATTATTTTTATTATGGAGGAAAAGAACAATGGCAGTTAAAATTCGTCTGAAGAGAATGGGACAGAAGAAGGCACCTTTCTATAGAATCGTGGTAGCAGATGCGAAGTCTCCGAGAGATGGCAGATTCATTGAGGAAATCGGCACCTACGATCCGACCAAGGATCCGAGTGTTTACAAGGTGGATGAGGAAGCTGCTCAGAAGTGGCTGAAGAACGGTGCTCAGCCGACTGCAGTTGTTGAGAAGATCTTCAAGCTCGCCGGTATCCAGAAGTAATCATATTCAGGCCGGAGGTGGATTTTTGTGAAAGAGCTGGTTGAAGTAATCGCCAAAGCTCTTGTAGATAATCCCGATGAAGTGGTTGTCACGGAGATCGAAGACGGCAGCGACCTTCGAATTGAACTCAAGGTTGCAGCGGCGGACATGGGCAAGGTCATCGGACGGCAGGGAAGAATTGCGAAGGCAATCCGATCCGTTGTGAAGACCGCCTCTACCCGGATCGACAAAAAGGTGACAGTCGAGATCATCGAGTAAATCGCATGAGCAGCTTGCGGTGACGGATAAATGATTCATAAGAGCAGTCGTTTGAGGAGCATCTCTCTAGTGCTGATGCTGCTTGCTCGGCGGCTCTTTTTATATAAAGATAGTAGAACGTTCAAAAATAAACAAACCAATTATTGGTACAAGATGGCACTCTGTAAAGCCGTACTCAATATATCGATTGGTCTGGACGAATAAAGAACGCTCTGATAGTTCACAAAATATCAAGGTGGAAATGCTGACAGATGGTCTGCGTGCGGCGCTGGCCGGAACAGATGTACAGGAGATATGGGGCGAACAATATGGAAAAATTTCTGAAAATCGGTGCGGTGACGACGACGCACGGTGTCCGCGGGGAGATGAGGGTATTTCCGACGACGGACGACCCTGAGCGGTTCCTTGATCTGGATGAGGTGATTCTGACAAACGGAAGGCAGTCGGAGACACATCAGATCCTTGGCGTCAGATTTTTCAAGAATCTTGTCATTCTGAAACTGGAAGGGATCGGATCCATGGATGACGCGGTGAAATACCGTTCGTGGGATGTGATGATTCCCCGGGAAAAAGGAGTGCCGCTGAAGGAAAATGAGTACTATGTTGCGGATGTAATCGGAATGAGAGTCCGGACTGAGGATGGGCAGTTCTTTGGAACGCTCAGGGACGTTATAGAGACCGGAGCCAATGATGTCTATGCGGTTGAGACGCAGGAGCACGGCGAAGTGTTGATTCCCGCAATTAAAGCGTGTATTATGAAGGTTGACGTCGAAAAGGGCGAGATGACGGTCCATCTGCTTCCCGGTCTGATCGACGGTTAAGAGTGGTAATCGAGATGAAACCCGCGCAGAGCGTGTTATCTCGATTGAAAAGAGAGGTATACACGAATTGAAAAAATGCATACATTGTGGCGCAGAACTGTCGGATGACGCAAAGGCGTGCAATAACTGCGGCTGGCCGGTCGGCAAACCGGATACGATTTCCGGGAGTTCACCTGAAATACCACGGGGATCATCGGAGACGCCTTCCGAAGAGCGCAGCGCCGGAACGGACGCGGAAGTGAATAAATCCGGGGACACAAAGGCTCCGGCGGCTCTGGAGACAACGGCGGATCAGGAGAAAATAGCAGGAGCTTCCGGAACCGCAGATTTCCCGGGAGTGGAAGATGTTGTCCACAAAGATCAGAATGTGACATCGGCTGCGACTGACTCAGAGACGGCGAAAACAGAAGCCGGCGTGCGGGAAGATCAGAATATGGCATCGGCTGCGAATGACTCAGAGATGGTGAAAACAGAAGCCGGCGTGCGGGAAGATCAGAATGTGGCATCGGCTGCGACTGACTCAGAGACGGCGAAAACAGAAGCCGGCACACAGGAAGAGCAGAAGATCGCCAGGGCTGCGGCGGATCACGGCGTTATATGGGATAAGGATGATTCCAAGGACAAGATCGACATTCCGTGGGATCCGGAAAAGGCTGACCGGAAGAAGGCAGAGGCCAGAAACGGTGGCGGAGACGGCGGATTTGGGAATGCGGAAAGTTCCGGGGATCACACGGATGTGTTCCGGAACAGAAACGGTGAAGAACATTCTGATCAGCCCGGAGGCTACTGGTTCCAGGGAAAATGGCATCCCATCTCGGATCTGAATTCCGGTGAGAGCAGTAATCGGGAAAGGACGGGATCCGGTAACGGCAGGTACTGGGAAAATGGCGCCTGGCATGATGGTCCGTCCGCCGGAAATTGGAAAAATAACCGTGACAGTTCTGAGAACAGCGAAAATGCGGGCGGCTGGAACGGAAGCGATTCAAACGGAGGAAATTCCGGAAACGGCTGGAACAGCGGGAACGCAGACAGCGGATGGAAGAATGGACAGAATACCGGCTGGAACAGCGGGAATGCAAACAGCGGATGGAGTAATGGACAGAATACCGGCTGGAACAGCAGCAATTCAAACGGAGGCTGGTCCGGAAATCAGGGTAATGCTCCTTACGGATCGGGTTACGGCCCTGGATATCCGATCAGAAACAACAGCTTTGCGGTTGCGGCAATGGTACTTGCGGTCATTTCGATCTTCCTGAACAGCCTGTACTGTATTCCATCGGTGCTCGGCATTTTCTTTGCAATTGTCGCACTGAACCAGATCCGGAAAAATCCGGGGGCATACAGGGGAAGGGGGATGGCAATAGCGGCGCTGATTATGTGCATCGTACTGTTTATTGTCTATCTGATTGCCTTTGTCGAGGTTTTCAGGCTGATGAGAGACCCTGCGTTTATGAAGCAGATCGAGGATTATCTGAAGCAGCTGCAGGGAACTGTTTCTTCATCCGCCGGGCAGGCGGCAGCAATGTTCCGTGTGTGAGAACGGTGAAGACACAGAGAAGAATCCTTTCACGAGGTATACAGCTTGAATTTTTATGTATTGACTTTGTTTCCGGAAATGATACAGAATGCGGTGGGAACGAGCATCACCGGACGTGCCATCAAAAACGGCAGCATTCGTGTAGACACGGTGAATATCCGTGATTTTTCTACGAGAAAGACCATGCGCGTGGACGATTATCCCTATGGGGGAGGCGCGGGGATGGTGATGGAGCCGGAACCGGTATTCCGCGCGGTGAAATCCGTTGAGGCAAGGATCGGACGGAAGCCGAGGGTGGTCTATATGACCCCGCAGGCGCGGGTGCTGGACCAGACAAAAGTCGAATCGCTTGCGCAGGAAAAAGATCTGGTCATCCTTTGCGGTCATTATGAGGGGATCGATGAGCGTGTTCTCCAGGAAACGGTGACCGATTATATTTCGATCGGCGACTACGTGCTTACGGGAGGAGAGCTGGGAGCCCTGGTCCTGATTGACGCGGTGTCCCGATTTGTGCCCGGTGTACTTTCAAATGAGGAATCCTCGCAGTTTGAATCTCTGCAGGATAATCTGCTCGAATATCCGCAGTACACGAGACCGGAGGTGTGGCATGAGCAGAGCGTTCCTCCGATTCTGCTGTCCGGCGATCATCTGAAGATCGAGGAGTGGAGACATGAGGAATCCCTGAAACGCACAAAGGAGCGTCGTCCGGATCTGCTGAAGAACAGCTATCGCGTGATCTGCGTGAGCTATGGAGAACCGGGGGCGGCGGAAAATGGCCGTCTTCTGACGGAATCTGTATCCCGTTACGGGGAATACATGGATTACAACCGACGGAAGCTGCAGAAAACGCCTCTTCGCATGAAACCGTGGAACCTGCTGCTTCTGGTGATGCCGGGAGCTGCGGGAGTGGGCAAGGCATTTCCTGCGGAGATGCCCGGAGCGGCAGGGGTGGAGAAGGCGAAGTCTGCGGTGATTCCGGGAGCTGCAGGAGAGGAGAAGACAGCCTCTGCGGAGGGGAAGACCGCCGTCCGTTATGATCCGTCCGTTTCGTTTGCGGAGCGGTTCCGCGGCCTGTACGGTTCAGAAACACCGGCGGTTCTCGTTGGCAGCGATGACGAGATCGAGGAGGCTTCGGCATTCCTCAAGAATCGGAAATTCCACGTAATTGCCCGGATCAGTCCTGCGGTGTTCGGCGGGGATCAGCTTCTTCGAAATGCCGCACTGGATATCAGGGAAAAAGTCTTGCATTTCCACTGAGCATAAGGTATAATGTCAAAGTCTGTGGACAGGTGAGCAAGTCCCGGATGATGGTCCGCTGTCACGTTTATCGGTGGTATGAACATCCATTTTATATAGTGTCAAGGAGAGATAGAAATGAACGAGATTATCAAGAAGATCGAAGAAGAGCAGCTGAAGAAGGACGTTCCGCAGTTCCGCGTTGGCGATACCGTTAAGGTTTACGGTAAGATCAAAGAGGGAAACCGTGAGAGAATTCAGGTATTCGAGGGTGTCGTACTGAAGAAGCAGGGCGGAAGCAACCGCGCTACATTCACGGTTCGCAAGACTTCCAACGGCATTGGCGTTGAGAAGACATGGCCGCTTCATTCTCCGCTTGTAGAGAAGGTGGAGGTTGTTCGCCAGGGTAAGGTTAGACGTGCAAAGCTGAACTACCTCAGAGGTCGTTCCGGTAAAGCCGCAAAGGTTAAAGCGCTGGTTAAATAATTCATTTCAGACGGACAAGGAGGCCCCGAAAGGGACCTTCTTTTTGTTTATCGGATGTGAATAATTCCGGGAAAGGTGGCAAAATGTACAATTTCAGATTCAGTATTCCCACAACAATTTATTTTGGAAAGGGACAGATCTCTCATCTGTCAGAACTTTCCGATTATGGATCAAAGGTTCTGCTCGTCTATGGCGGCGGGAGCATCAAGCGGAACGGAATCTACGACACGGCGATGAAGATCATGAACGATGCGGGGCTTACGGTGATGGAGCTTCCGGGGGTTGAGCCAAATCCCAGAATTGAGACGGTGCGTAAGGGCGTTGATCTCTGCAAAAAAGAGCAGATCGACATGGTTCTTGCGATCGGCGGCGGAAGTACGATTGATTGTGCGAAGGCTGTGGCCGCTGGAGCTGCGTACGACGGCGATGCCTGGGATCTGGTACTTGATCCGTCGAAGATTACCGGGGCTCTTCCGATTTTTTCCGTTCTGACGATCGCCGCGACCGGTTCTGAGATGGATAAGTTCGCGGTAATCTCGGATATGACGAAGAATGAAAAGTGGGGAACATGCGCGGAGGCGATGAAACCGACGATGTCCATTCTTGATCCGGAATATACCTATTCCGTCTCCCGCAGGCAGACCGCGGCAGGAACCGCTGACATGATGAGCCACACTTTCGAGAACTATTTTACAAAGGAACCCGGATGCGACGTCCAGCAGAGATTCGCGGAGGGACTTCTGAAGACCATGATCAAATATGGCCCGGTTGCTTTGAAGGAGCCGGATAACTACGACGCGCGCGCGAATCTGATGTGGGCGGCAAGTCACGCGATCAACGGACTGATCTCAGACGGCAGCAAGCCGACATGGTGTGTTCATCCGATGGAGCACGAGCTGTCAGCTTTTTATGACATCACACATGGAGAGGGACTTGCCATTCTCACTCCGGTCTGGATGGAATTCGTTCTCAGAAAGGATCCGTCTGTTGTCCGGAATTTTGCGGAATACGGCAGAAATGTATGGGGGCTTTCCGGTGAGGATGAGGCGAAAATCGCAAAGGACGCGATCGCGAAGACGCGGACCTTCCTTTTCGAGACCATGGGACTTCCCTCCAATCTCCGCGCGGTCGGAATCGACAGCACGGAGAATTTCGAGACGATGGCGGCGAAGGCGGCCAGGAAGAGCGTGGGAAGCTTCGTGCCGCTTACCAGAAGGGATATTGTAGAGATTTACCAGGCTGCCTTTTGATGAAACTGCCTTCAGATCGGTCAGCTTTCGGACAGGTTAGCTTTCGGATAGCCGTTGTACAGTGAAACAGGTGCGAATTCCCCTTGCCGACTCCTGTTTTCTTGCCAGATCAAGGGGGTTGCGGAGAATACGGTACATCATGCCATACACTGTATAAGCTACGGATTGCTCCGTGCTTCGCACTCCCGCAATCCTACAGGTGACCGACTTTGTCGGTCTGTCGCGGCGTTCGCCCCACCGCTTCACACTTTGTGTGAGCGGATGTGGCTCACTGCCCGCGCATATTCGCGTTTTCGCCGTGTTTCACACGGCTTCACGCTCATACCTGTTGCCTTCGAAATCGCATACAGTCTCTTACACACGCTTCGCGCGTGACGATCCTGTCTGCGTTTTCGAAGAGCTTATACAGTAAAGAGATTTTTCTTCTGCGAGACCATCGGTCTCTGCTGTGGACAGTTCCCACGGCGGCGGAAGGAGGATCTCTTTTTTGCGTGAATCGGTCTCTTTTTTTCCTGAATCGGTCGTGGCGATTTTACGGCTTATGTGGTATGATTTAGCAATACAGTTTACAATGGACGGGGAGCGGAAGTTATGGGGAGAATGAAAAGAAAACGGCAGGAGACGCCGGCCGGTGTGAAAACGGTGGAACAGCAGGCACTGGAACGCCGACAGGCAGAGGCGGCGCTTCGGCGCGATGCGGAATGGGAGGCCGATAAACCGGAGGATCCGGGTGTTCAGGAGAGCCGGAAAGGGGTGAAGAAGGCGTACCAGCATTCGCGTGGATTCCGGATCGGAGGATGGTGTGCTGCGGCAGCTTGCGTGCTGATTCTGGCGTTTCTGTTTGCACAGGCATTCTGTCATGCGATTGTGATCAACGAGGGGTCTATGGAACCGACGTTATCAGCGGGACAGACCTGTCTGATTAATGAGGCGGCATACAGGCTGAGCCGGCCAAAGCGCGGAGATATTATTGTTTTTCGTTCAGGGAACGGAAGGTATGGGGAGGGCCTGCGGATCAAGAGGATCGTGGGACTGCCCGGAGAGACGGTTCAGATCAGCGATGGAAGGATCCTGATTAACGGGGAGGAGATGAAAAATGACTTTGCCTCAATCGTTGATCCGGGCGTTGCATCAGAACCAGTCACTCTTGACGCGGATGAGTATTTCGTGCTCGGAGACAACCGCAACGGGAGCGAAGACAGCCGCTATGACGCGGTCGGGAATATTGCGGAATCGGAGATCGTCGGGAAGCTGTGGCTCCGTGTGCTGCCGTTTCGAAAGCTTTCGGTTCTGAGGTGAGAGAATTGTAAAGCCGGAATTGTACAGCCGGAATCTTATATCCGGGAACGCGCAGTCGAATTTATTTGAAAGGCATTTACATATCGGTCTTTTTGTGACGGCGGCAGGAAGGCTCATGTGCGGAAGAATCATTTTCGGGAGGTTCTGAATGGAAATACAGTGGTATCCGGGACATATGACGAAGGCAAAACGTCAGATGCAGGAGGATCTGAAACTGATTGATATCATCATTGAGCTGATCGACGCGAGAATTCCTTATTCCGGCCGGAACCCGGATATTCGCAGCATGGGCGCACAGAAATCGAGGCTGATTGTACTCAACAAGGCGGACCTTGCGGATGAGAAAAGGAACAGGCTGTGGATGGAATATTATCAGCAGCAGGGAGCCCAGGTCCTGTTGGCGGATTCGAGAAACAGAGGAACCTTGAAGCAGATCCAGTCGCTGATTCGGGAGGCGTGCAGAGAGAAAATAGAAAGAGACCGGCGCCGGGGGATCCGGAACCGCACGATCAAAGCGATGGTTGTGGGCATACCGAATGTCGGGAAATCGACCTTTATCAATTCCATGGCCGGAAGAGCTTCGGCAAAGACAGGCAATAAACCCGGTGTCACCAAGGGAAAGCAGTGGATTCATCTGAGTAAGGAACTTGATCTGCTGGATACCCCGGGCATTCTGTGGCCGCGGTTTGACGATCCGAAGGCCGGGGTGCGCCTGGCATTTATCGGCTCTGTCAGTGATGATGTGGTGCAGACCGAGGAACTTTCACTGGAACTGATCCGCTATCTGACAGCGGAATATCCGGGCATGCTGGAGGCAAGGTATGGCGTCTCCGAATCGGAAGAACCGGTAAAGATTCTGGAGAATATCGCGGTAAACAGGAAATGCCTGTCGGCCGGAAATCAGGTATCATACGAAAAGGCGGCGGCTATCCTGTTGGATGAATTCCGCAGAGGCGCTCTCGGGAGAGTGACGCTGGAGATCCCCGAAGCTTGATGTTTTTACTAAATTTCTCTTTATAGCCCTTGCTGGGGCGATGGAGAAGGCATCACGGGGTGTAAACTTGATGTTTTTACGAAATATCTCCGTAAAGTCTCAGGCTTTGGCAATGGGGAGGTCAGGCGGCAATACTGAGATCAGATATGCTGAGGCCGTAAGAAGAAAGGACCGTATGTCAGATATGACGAAGAAAGAGGAAGCGGAATTAAAGCGGGAGGCAAAGCTCCGGAAGGAAATGGAGCGGGTAGAGGCTCTCTGTGAGTTTGAAAAAAAATATCCGGACTGTGAACTGATCTGCGGGATCGACGAGGTGGGAAGAGGACCTCTTGCCGGGCCGGTGATGGCAGGAGCCGTGATTCTTCCGAAGGAGATCCGGATCCGCTATATCAATGATTCCAAGAAGCTCTCCGAGAAAAGGCGTGAGGAGCTGTTTGAGGTGATTTCGCGGGAAGCCACTGCGATCGGGATCGGAACGGCTTCTCCGGAGAGGATCGATGAGATCAACATCCTTCAGGCAACATATGAGGCGATGCGGATGGCAGTCGGAAAGCTCGGGGTAAGTCCGGATCTGCTCCTGGTGGATGCGGTTCATATTCCGGATCTGGCGTTTAGACAGGTCTCCATTGTAAAGGGAGACGCGAAGAGCCAGAGCATTGCTGCGGCCAGCATCATGGCGAAAGTTACCAGAGACCATCTCATGGAGGAGTATGACCGGAGATTTCCGGAATACCGGTTCGCGAAGAACAAGGGGTACGGAACGGCGGAGCATATTGCGGCGCTGAAGGAATACGGGCCCTGTCCGATTCACCGGAGAACATTTATCGGCCATTTTGTTGACGTCTGATAAGGCGCGTTTTTGCATTTCCCGATTTTTTTACATAGAAATTCAGTTTTTCTTTCTGGCGACGTGTGAAAAATCCATCCGTCTTTTACATGCTGCATTGCATTTCCAAAATCTTCGCCCTTCACAAGACGGCTGGCGATGCAAATCATTAAATCCACGGAATCGTCGCTCTTCACAAAATGGCCGGTTGGAGAAAAACAAGAATCTAATACGTTTGTCTGTTGGTTCTTGTACCGTCAGTTTTGCACATCTGGGGCAGGAAAAAATCCTGATGATTCTGATCCCCGATTCCGGGGGCAATTTCCCTTGTTTCTGATAATAAAACGAAAATACATGTAACGACCCAGCGCACTATTAAAAAACGAAAATACATGTAACGACCCAGCGCACTATATATAAAACGAAAATACATGTAACGACCCGGCGCACCATATAATAAAACGAAAATATATGTAACGACCCGGCACACCATATTAAAACAAAAATATATGTAACGATTCATCACATTGTAATTTTGAGCGGAAAAGACTGCTTGTGGGCTTTAAAACGGATGGATTGGAGGAAAAGGGTGAATAAGAGGAAAACGGGATCAAAATACGAAACGCTGGCGGCAAGGTATCTGGAGGATAAGGGCTATCTGGTTCTTAGCCAGAATTTCCGGTGCCGCACGGGGGAGATTGACCTGATCGCGAGGGATGAGACGAAGGAACAGAGAACTCTTGTTTTCGTAGAGGTGAAATACAGAAGAAACGGCGCCGTCGGACTGCCCGAGGAGGCAGTCAATGAAAATAAAAGAAGAAGAATCAGCCGGGCGGCAGATTACTTCCGGATGCAGTACCGGATTTCTTCGGATATGCCGTGCCGGTTTGATGTGATAGCGATCGAGGGTGACAGGCTGAGGCACCATGTCGGTGCATTTGAGTATGAGGCGCAGAGGCAGTATTGAATGTATGGAAAGGGACATGGAGAGTTGACCGTAGGGCGCAGGGATGAGAGCCGGCATAGAGAGGCGGTGTTGAATGTATGGAAAGGGACATGGAGAGTTGACTGTAGGGCGCAGGGATGAAAGCCGGCATAGAGAGACGGTATTGGGATGCGGCTCAACGAGATAAAACACGCTGCGCGAGTTTTATCTCGCTATCGCGACGCTCGCCGCACACGAATACTTCGCATTCGGATGCGGCTCACTGTTCGCGTAAAAAATACTGCCGTACAAAATGAATTGTACGGCAGTATCAGACGGAATCTGAATCAGCATCCGTGCTGCTTGAGAAGCTTATTGATCTTCAGGGTGTTGTCACGCACCTTATTGATGGATACGTCGTGGTTCAGCGTATCAATGATGCTGGCCATGTACTTGCCCATCTTCGCGGTGGAATACCACGGGCGGGAGAGCAGTTCCGGTGTCTGGTAGATCAGGTTAGTGGTGATGACCTTCTTGATCATTCCCTTTTCGTAGTATTCATCAAATTTGGCCAGTCCGTCCGTGAACAGGCCGAAGGTGCAGCAGACATATACGTTGCGGGCACCGCGGTTTTTCAGCTGTGTCGCGACATCGAGCATGCTGCCGCCGGAGGAAATCATATCGTCGATGACGATGCAGTCCTTGCCCTCTACGGAGTCGCCGAGGAATTCGTGGGCGACGATGGGGTTCTTGCCATTGACGATTCGGGAATAATCACGGCGCTTGTAGAACATGCCCATGTCAACTCCGAGCACATTGGAGAAATAGATGGCACGGGACATGGCTCCCTCATCCGGGGAGATAATCATCAGGTGGTCATTTGAAATCTGGATATCCGATTCTGTCTTCAGCAGTGCCTTCAGGAACTGATAGGTCGGGAAGAAATTATCAAAGCCGTGAAGCGGAATGGAGTTCATAACGCGCGGGTCGTGGGCGTCAAAGGTCAGAATATTGGTTACGCCGTAATCCACGAGCTCCTGCAGAGCAAGCGCGCAGTCGAGGGATTCCCTTCCGGTTCTCTTGTGCTGGCGGCCTTCGTACAGGAACGGCATCATGACGCTGATTCTGTGTGCCTTTCCGTTTGCCGCGGCGATGACGCGCTTGAGGTTCTGGAAATGGTCATCGGGGCTCATGTGGTTGATGTTTCCGAACTCGCTGTAGGTGACGCTGTAATTGCATACATCAACGAGGATGAAAAGGTCAACGCCCCGTACGGACTCATTGATGACACCCTTGCCCTCGCCGCTTCCGAAACGGGGAAGGTTCACGTCGATGATGTAATTGTCTGTGGCATATCCATAGGTGTCCTTCTTTGCGGTGTTCTGGGCAGAGATCTCCTGCCGGAACTGGATCAGATACTTGTTGATGGTCTTAGCCATTTCTTCGCATCCGGGCAGAGCGATCAGCTTGAGAGGAGCGACTGCAGATGCATTCACCAGATATTTTGTATTAGCCATGAAAGCCTCCGGTATAATGTTTTTTCACAACGGGATGCCCGGAAATTCGCGTAAAAAACGGCTCCGCTATAGCAGATAATGAATTCGCACGGGCGTACACGACACATATTAGCATTGAAAAAAAGGGGTGTCAATGCCTGCTTCCGCGGTCAAGTTGCTTTTTCAGAGCGGATTTGTTATGATTTGTAGGATGATCGGAGGATGGAAAATGGGAAAGACTGCACATATTATAAGAAAAATCGAACCCGGAAGCATTGCCGAGGAAATGGAAATGGAGCCCGGCGATGAGATTCTGAAGATCAATGGAAACGATATTGAGGATATTTTTGATTACCGGTTTTTGATGAATGACAGTTATATTGTGGTCCTGCTGAAAAAGAAGAAATCCGGCGAAGAATGGGAACTGGAAATCGAGAAGGATCCGGATGAGGACCTTGGTGTGGAGTTTGAAAACGGGCTGATGGATGACTACAAATCCTGCAGCAACCACTGCGTTTTCTGCTTCATTGACCAGATGCCGAAGGGAATGCGGGATACGCTCTATTTCAAGGATGACGATTCCAGATTGTCCTTCCTTCAGGGCAACTATGTCACACTGACAAACATGAGCGACAGCGATATAGACCGGATTATCCGCTACCGGATGGAACCCATCAATATTTCGTTTCAGACCACGAATCCGGAACTCCGCAGGAAGATGCTTCACAACCGGTTTGCGGGAGATGTTTTTCCGAAGGTGAAGCGGCTGGCGGACGCCGGGATCGAGATGAACGGGCAGATCGTTCTCTGTAAAGGCCTGAATGACGGGGAGGAGCTGGAACGGACCATCCGGGATCTCACCGGATACCTGCCTGCGCTCCGGAGCCTTTCGGTTGTGCCGGTAGGACTTTCCAGGTTCCGGGACGGTCTGTACCCCCTCGAGCCGTTCAATGGAGATGATGCGGCGAAGGTAATTGACCGTATCGAAAGCTGGCAGAAAAAGCTGTACCCAAAGTACGGAGTGCATTTTGTGCATGCGTCGGATGAGTGGTATCTTCTGGCGGGCAGGGACATTCCGGAGGAGGAGCGGTATGACGGCTATCTTCAGCTGGAAAATGGTGTCGGCATGCTGAGGCTTCTGGAGACAGAGGTGAGAGAGGAGCTGCGGGAACGCAGCGGAGATGACAGGATACGGAACCTGACGATTGCGACGGGACAGCTTCCTGCCGATACCATTCGAAAGCTGTGCGGACTGATCCGGGAGAAATATCCGCAGGTCTGCGTCCGGATCGTACCAATCCGGAATGACTTTTTCGGCGAGAGAATCACTGTGTCCGGACTTGTCACAGGGACGGATCTGATTCGTCAGCTGAAGGGAAAAGAACTCGGGGAGGAGCTTTTGATTCCCTGCAATATGCTTCGTTCCGGGGAAAATGTTTTTCTGGATGACATCACGGTTGAACAGGTTATAATGGAACTAAAGGTTCCCGTCACTGTGGTGGATCCGGAGGGAAAGGATTTCTGCCTTGCGGTTCTCGGAGAGACGAAGGGCAGTACACATAGAAGGAGACAGATGTATGAGCAAACCGATCGTAGCAGTTGTGGGACGCCCGAACGTGGGTAAGTCTACATTATTTAATGCTCTTGCAGGAGAGAGAATCTCCATTGTGAAGGATACGCCCGGAGTGACCAGGGACCGGATCTATACCGATGTCAGCTGGCTCTCTCATGAGTTTACGATGATTGATACCGGTGGAATCGAGCCGGATAGCAGCGACGTGATCCTCTCGCAGATGAGAGAACAGGCGATGATCGCCATCGACACCGCTGATGTGATCATTTTTATGACCGACGTCCGTCAGGGACTGACAGACGCGGATTATCAGGTCGCCACCATGCTGCGCAAGAGCCGGAAGCCGATTGTGCTTGCCGTGAATAAGGTGGACAGCTTCAAGGCACAGCAGATGGATGTATATGAGTTCTATAACCTTGGTATAGGAGAACCTTATGCGATTTCTGCGGAAGGAAAGCAGGGACTTGGGGATCTTCTCGATGCGGTGATTTCGAAGTTCCCAGAGGGAGCAGAGGCGCCGGAGGAGGACGAGAATCCCAGAATTGCCGTTGTCGGGAAGCCGAATGTCGGAAAGTCCTCTATAATCAATAAACTACTCGGCGGTAACCGGGTCATTGTATCGGATATCGCAGGCACCACAAGAGATGCGATCGACACGGTTATTTCCCGGAACGGGAAGAATTATACCTTTATTGATACCGCGGGTCTTCGGAGAAAGAGCAAGATAAAGGAGGACCTGGAGCGGTACAGCATCATCCGGACTGTATCTGCGGTGGAGCGCTGTGATATCGCAGTTGTCGTGATCGACGCGACGGAGGGAATCACCGAGCAGGACGCGAAGATTGCCGGAATCGCCCACGAGAGAGGGAAAGGGCTGATTGTCGCGGTGAACAAGTGGGATGCGGTCGAGAAGGATGATAAATCCGTGAAGGAGTTTACGAACAAGGTGAGGAACACCCTCTCCTTCGCCTATTACGCGGAAATTATCTTCATATCCGCTAAAACCGGACAGAGACTGCCGAAGCTCTTTGACACCATCGATGAGATTTTGGATTCGCAGACGCTTCGTGTGCAGACCGGTGTTCTGAATGACATCCTGACCGAAGCCCTTGCCATGCAGCAGCCGCCGTCAGATAAGGGCAGGAGGCTGAAAGTTTTTTATATGACACAGGTAGCGGTGAAGCCGCCGACCTTTGTAATCTTTGTGAATGAGAAGAAACTGATGCATTTCTCTTATCAGAGATATCTGGAGAACCGGGTGCGTGATGCCTTCGGTTTTAAGGGAACCGCGATCCGTTTCATTATCAGGGAGAGACAGGACAAGGAGGAGAACTGAGAGATGCTTGCACGGGCTTGCAGTCTGCTGATCGGATACGGATTTGGTCTGTTTCAGACCTCTTATTTCATCGGAAAAGCAAAGGGCGTGGACATCCGGAAGATGGGGAGCGGCAACGCGGGAACGACTAACGCGCTTCGCACGCTCGGAACGAAAGCCGGTCTCATGACGATGGCCGGGGACGTAACGAAGTGTATTCTTGCTGTTATTCTTACCTGGCTGATTTTCCGCAATTCATACCCGGAGCTCTTCCCGCTTCTCAAGATCTGGACAGCTGCCGGAGTCATCCTCGGACATGACTATCCGTTCTATATGGATTTTCGAGGGGGCAAGGGAATCGCTGCGACGGCGGGAATGGTCATCGCTTTTGGCGACTGGCCGATGATCCTGGTTGGCACGGTGCTGTTCTTTTCGATTTTTTTCGCGACTCACTATGTGTCTCTGAGCTCGCTGTCACTGTCTACGGAGTTTCTGGTATTTCTCTGCGTTTTTTGTGCAATGGGAAGATATTCGATGACGACAGCCCGGCTCACGGAGATGTGTGTGCTTACGGCGATCCTCACCGCACTCGCGTATTTCCAGCATCGGGGCAATATAAAGAGACTTGCGACGGGATGCGAAAGGAAGACTTATCTGAGTCATCGCCATCCGTCGGATAAATAATAACGGTGACGCACGCATTGCAGCGGGGCCGTGGCGGCACGGCATATATTAGGGAGGTGAATCGATGGCAAAAATCAGTGTGATTGGTTCGGGAAGCTGGGGGACCGCGCTTACCTGGCTTTTATGCAATAATGGTCACGAGCTGACCCTTTGGTCCTACCGCGCGGAAGAAACGGAAATGTATCAAAAGAATCATCAGAACACGGATAAACTTCCGGGTGTGATTCTTCCGGATTCCGTGGAGTATACGACAGATCTCGGGGAGGCCTATGCCGGAAGGGATCTCCTTGTGCTGGCAGTTCCTTCTCCTGCCCTGAGGAATACGGCACACAAGATGAGCGGACTGGTCCGGCCCGGACAGCTGATCGTCAGTGTGGCAAAGGGGATCGAGGAAAATTCTCTGATGACAATGAGCGAGATCATTGAGCAGGAGATTCCGCAGGCGGATGTGGCTGTTCTTTCCGGCCCCAGTCACGCGGAGGAGGTCGGAAGAGGCCTTCCGACGGCTATTGTTGCCGGGGCGCACAGCAGAGAGACCGCGAACCGAGTGCAGTCCGTCTTTATGTCGCCGGTATTCCGGGTGTACACAAGCTCGGACATGAAGGGAATTCAGCTCGGGGCGGCATTGAAGAACGTGATGGCTCTTGCGGCGGGAATTGCGGACGGGCTCGGATACGGGGACAACACAAAGGCGGCGCTGATCACCAGAGGAAGCGCAGAACTTGCAAGGCTTGGAGGCGCGATGGGCATTCACATGAGAACGCTCTACGGTCTGTCCGGAATTGGTGATCTGATCGTAACCTGCGCGAGTCTGCACAGCCGCAATCGGAAGGCGGGCTATCTGATGGGGCAGGGATATACTATGGAAGCCGCGATGAAGGAAGTGCACCAGGTGGTCGAGGGCGTATATTCTGCCAGGGCGGGAAAAATGCTCGCGGAGAAATATCACGTGGATATGCCGATCGTGAATGAGGTGAATGAAGTGCTCTTTCACGGAAAGCCCGCCCGTGATGCCGTAAATGAGCTGATGCAGCGGGACGGAAAAGATGAGATCGAAGAGTGGGACGAATAAGTTACCCTTTAATCAATCCGTCTGTCAGTCAGTCAGAACCGCCCATTCCGTATCAACAAGATCCTGAGGGATGTGAGCGGTGCGAAGCCCTTCATCCATCGCGTCGATTGCGGTCATTTCCGGTTCTGTAAGAGCAAAATCAAAGATGTCCGCGTTTTCCGCGATGCGGGAAGGGTGTACGGATTTCGGAATCACTGAGATGCCCCGCTGTATCAGCCACCGGAGACCGGTCTGGGCGGCCGTTTTTCCGTATTTTTCGCCGATCTTGATGAGAATCTCGCGGTCCTTGTATGCGCCGCGCGCGAGCGGCGCATAAGCCTGAACTTGAATACCGTGGCTCTGGCAGTAATCTACGGTTTCACCCTGACGCCAGAGGGGATGGCATTCTATCTGATTGAGTACCGGAACAACGCCGGTTTCCTGCTCCAGACATTCGAGCTGAGCCGGGGAAAAATTGCTCACGCCGATGGATCGGGCAAGTCCTGATTCCTTCAGGCGGATCAGTTCCCTCCAGGTCTGCCGGGTACATCCCGGAACCGGCCAGTGAATCAGGTATAGATCGATATAAGCGGTTCCGAGCCTGTCCAGCGTCCGCTGGAAGGCACCCGACACGTCTCCGAGCCGCTGGGCGTTGTTCCAGACCTTCGACGTGAGAAAAATCTTCTCTCTCGGAATATCAAGGTCCCGGATGGCATTTCCTAAAAGCTCTTCGTTGCCGTAGACAGAAGCCGTGTCAAACAGACGATAGCCGCAGCGGTAAGCAGCGTCCACGGCGGTGTGCATATCTTTTTCATCCGTTGTCTTGTAAACCCCGAGTCCGAGCAGCGGGATGGAATTCCCGTCGTTCAAGGGGTGAGACGGGATATTTATCTTCTTAAATTCTTTGGTCATAGTCTGATACCTCGCATTAAAACATCTGAAATATTCTGATTTAAAGTCAACTAAAATCTTCCGACTATCTTTTGATACCCGATTTAAAGTCATCTGAAATATCCAGCCTATCGTTTGATATCCCAGGTAAAGCGATTTCGATTGCTCCGGTTATTTTTAAACATCCGGTTCAAAAACCGAAAATGATGATATGACATTGATCACAGCCGCTTGACGAAGCAATGAATGTTATAATAAGCAGAATGCATGAAAAAGTATGGAAATTACGGCTGAAATCATTTAAAATAGAGATGTTACCGGAAACCTGAGATCCGAAAGCGGGGAAAATGCACAGGATCATCGGTTTAATCCCCCGTGCAGATGGAAAATATTGCTATTATCATAATACACATTATGGAAAAGTGCAATCATCACCGCGGCGTAAGGACAGGTATGCGCTGTGTTTGCAAAAAAATACAATTTTTTGATACCCTGCGGAAGAATTGTGCAGATTACATTAAAAAGACGTGCCAAAAATGTGCAAGTTTTCGAACTGGAGAACCCCCTGGGGAGGATGGTGACGGCAACAGACAAAAGCCCTTCCTGTCGGCCGGGACGACTTGTGCATATCTGTACAAAAAAATCGGGATTCAGGAGAAGGTTAATTTTGTGAAAACGTTTTTTTACGTTCACTTTGTACAAAAAACGAGCCCTTCGCCAAATGACTTCTATTGATATTTTCCATGGGTGAGTATATAATCAAGGTGCTTGTGAAAAGAATATCATGCTTGTTTTTTCAGCAATTGATCATTTCAGCGGAGGTCTCTCATGCATATTTTAAGAGATGAAAATGGAAATCTGATTCCTCACGGCGCACATGATCACGATCACCATGATCACGACCATGCGGAAGCCTGCAATGCCGGATGCGGCAGCTGCGAACCGGAAAGCGGGAAGTGCAAGGATCAGACATTTGCTTTATTGAACTATATGGTTCAGCACAACACACAGCACGCCGCGGAAGCGGAGAAGATGGCCGGCGAACTGGAGAAACAGGGACTGGCAGACGTCGCGGCACAGATCAAAGAAGGTGTCACCGAATACCAGAAGGGCAACATGTATCTGAATATCGCTCTGACGCTTTATAAGGAGCACCTGAAGGAAAAGGCCGGAGAGGAGCACTGACGCAGAAGACACAGCAAAGGAGTTGATAGAAATGTGTCTCGCAACCGTATATAAGGAAAGTGACAATACCGTAATCATGGAAAACACCGCACGAATCGATGTGGACGGTGATTTTGTGATTGTAGAAGATATTGTCGGAGAACAGACAAGAATTCAGGGCAGAATCAAGTGGGTGGACCTTGCGGCGAGCAAGGTTATGCTGGTCTGCGACTGATGACAGTTCCCCTGACCGGATGAGCAGGGAACAGGACAGCAGAGCTTTTTTACTGCAGATGCAGATAAGGAAACAGGAGGTGTAATCGCCAATGGCGCATGTGATTGCCGTTGCAGGCAAGGGCGGTGTCGGAAAGACGACGCTGACTGCATTATTAATACAGTATCTCTGTAAGAGCGGGAAGGGCCCCGTGCTTGCGGTAGATGCAGACGCAAATTCAAATCTTAACGAGGTCCTCGGAGTCGAGGCACCGCCGACACTCGGAGAAATCCGCGAGGAGATCAATCATGCGGAGGATTTTGGAAGCAAGCTTCCCTCCGGAATGAGCAAGGCAGAGTACGCGCAGTTCCGTTTACAGGGCGCGCTCACAGAGGAGGATGATTTTGACCTCCTGGTCATGGGGCGTACTCAGGGGAAGGGATGCTACTGCTACGTCAACGGACTGCTTCAGACACAGCTTCAGAAGCTTCAGTCGAACTACCCCTATATTGTAGTGGACAATGAGGCGGGACTTGAGCATATCAGCAGAGGCATTCTTCCAAGCATGGAGACGGCAATTCTTGTCAGCGACTGCTCCAGAAGAGGCGTTCAGGCTGCCGGAAGGATCAAGGATCTGATTGCAGAGTGTCATCTGAACCCGGAGAGAATCGGACTGATTGTCAACCGTGCTCCGAACGGAAAGCTCAATGAGGGCACAAAAGAGGAAATCGAGAAGCAGGGCCTGGAGCTGCTCGCGGTGGTTCCGGCAGATGATACCGTGTATGAGTTCGACTGTGATGGAAAACCATCTGTTGATCTTCCGGAGGATTCACCGGTAAGAGCTGCTCTGATGGAGGCAATCAGAAAGCTGGGACTCTGATACCTTTGAGACCCGTATAAGAGTAAAGCACCGGAGGGCGTAAGCCGGGCACATTTAATTTCGAATGCTGGCACAGGCGATGCAGTGGTTCTGCTGCCTGCGGCAGAGCGGTTCTGTGATGAGGAACCGCAGATAGATTATATTTTTGTTTAATTAACTTAATAAACCATTATACTTTTGAGGAGGACGAAAGCATGGCATTCAGACCGTATACGATCGAGGAACTCGAGGCGGCCACCAACAGATTACTGGAAACTGGCGCAAAGGTAGGAGCGGATTCCTATCAGGCCAGACTGAAGAATCAGACCCCGCACTGCGGATTCGGTGAGAAGGGAATTTGCTGCCGGATCTGCCGCATGGGCCCGTGCCGTATCACACCGAAGGCACCTCGCGGAATCTGCGGCTGCGACGCGCATGGAATTGTTGGAAGAAACTTCCTGCGTTTTGTAGCGGGAGGCGCTGCCACTCATTCTGATCATGGACGCTCCATCTGCTACACCCTTTACAATACAAAGCCGGAAGGACCGTACACCGTGAAGGATCCCGAGAAGCTGATCCGTATCGCGAAGGAGTGGGGCGTTGAGACCGAGGGAAAGGATATCTATGACCTCGCTCATGAGGTCGCGTACATGGCGATGGAGGAGTACGGAAAGGTATTCGGCACGCAGAGATGGCTGTCGAGAGCTCCGGAGCACACCAGAGAGCTCTGGCACAAGGCGGAGATTGAGCCGAGAGCAATCGACCGTGAGATTTCCTGCTCCATGCATATGACACATATGGGCAACTCCTCTCTGCCGGAGGCACTGATCCGTCAGTCTCTGAGAGCCGGAATGTCCGACGGATGGGGCGGTTCCATGGCCGGAACCGAGTTCTCCGATGTTCTGTTCGGAACACCGAAGCCGGTTGACACAAGCGCGAACCTTGGCGTAATGGTCGAGGAGAACGTAAATATCGTTGTACACGGACACGATCCGGCACTTTCCGAGCTTGTCTGTGACTATGCGGAAGATCCCGAGATGATCGAGCTCGCCAAGAGCGTCGGCGCAAAGGGAATCACCGTATCCGGCGTGTGCTGCACATCCAATGAGGTTGCGATGCGCCGCGGAATCCCGATGGCAGGAAACTTCCTGCAGCAGGAAAATGTAGTTCTGACCGGAGCCTGCGAGGCGATTGTCGTTGATGTTCAGTGTATCTTCCCGGCACTTGGACCCCTGTCCAAATGCTTCCACACAAAGTTCATCACAACTTCTCCGATTGCCAGAATGCCAGATTCCGATTTCATCGAGTTTGATGTAGACGATGCGGATAAGCAGGCAAAGCTGATCGTTGAGACGGCTGTGAAGAACTTCAAGAACAGAAAACCGGAGCTTGTACATATCCCGCAGCTGAAGACAAAGGCAACCGTCGGATATTCTGTTGAAGCAATCAAGAAACAGCTCAACGTGGTTACAAACTCTCAGGTGGACGAGCTGGATACGCTCCAGCCGCTGGTTGACTGCATCACATCCGGTGTTATTCGCGGATGCGTTGCGATGGTCGGCTGCAATAACCCGCGGGTTCGTCCGGATACCGCTCACATCGGTCTGATGAAGAAGCTGATCGAGAACGATATTCTGATTGTCGCATCCGGATGTTCGGCACAGGCAGCTGCAAGAGTCGGACTCATGGATAAGGAGGCAAAGGAGATCTGCGGAACCGGTTTGAAGACCGTTTGTGAACTCGCAGACATCCCGCCGGTTCTTCATATGGGATCCTGCGTAGATATCAGCCGTATGTGCGTACTGGTATCGGATCTGGCAAAACAGGCTGGCTGCAATATTTCTCAGCTTCCTGTTGTCGGCTGCGCTCCGGAATGGATGTCCGAAAAGGCGGTATCCATCGGAAACTATGTGGTTGCTACCGGAATTGATACCTTCCTTGGAGTTGAACCTGGAGTATCCGGATCGGATCAGATCACTGACCTTCTTACCGGTGGAATCCGCGACTGGGTTGAGGCTGCATATACCTTCGAGCCGGATATCGATAAGCTCGGTGACGAGATGATCGAGAGAATCGAGGAGAAGAGAAAAGCACTCGGAATCTGATCAAAAGCCGCACAGACAGATTTACAAATGCAGGCCGGCGCACCCGGATGCGGGACGCCATAGAAAAGTATCAGCTGCGGATCGCTTCGTGACCTGCATCTTCGCGGGTTCCGGGGCTGTCCGCCGCTGTTTCCGGCTGCCTTTGCGCAGATTATCCGTGTGATAAGAACGGGAGCGGCCGGAATTATTCAGCAGAGTTGGAGGCTTTATTAATGAAGATAGCGATCACCGGAAAAGGCGGCGTCGGCAAGACCACGTTTGCGGCAACACTGGCCAGGATGTATGCGGATCAGGGCAATGGGGTGCTTGCGGTGGATGTGGATCCGGACGCAAACCTTGGACTGGCGCTCGGTTTTTCAGAAGACGAACTCGACCAGATCGTTCCGATCACAAAGATGCGTGAGCTGATCAATGAGAGGACTGATCTGGACGAGATTACGAATATGTACAAGCTGAATCCGAAGGTTGATGATCTTCCGGATAAGTTTGCAAGAGAGAAGAACGGCGTGAAGCTTCTTCTTCTCGGAACCGTAGATACAGCGGGCCGCGGGTGCGTCTGCCCGGAGCACGTGCTGCTCCGAAGATTGATTCATCATCTGATGCTTCGCAGCAACGATGTGGTGATCATGGATATGGAGGCAGGACTGGAGCATCTCGCAAGAGGCACCACAAAGGGAATGGACCAGTTCATTGTCGTGATCGAACCGGGGGCGAGGAGCATTCAGACATACAAAAATGTAAAACGGCTTGCCGCTCAGCTTGGCATCAACGATGTCAATGTAGTGGCAAATAAGATCCGTGACGAGAAGGATGAAGAATTTATCCGATCCCGGATACCGGAGGAAAATATCCTCGGATTCATACACTATAATACGGATATCATGGATGCCGACAGGCAGGGCTGTTCACCGTATGATTACAGCAGGCAGCTCCTTGAAGAAGTTAGTTCTATTAAAGAAAAAATAGATCAAATAAAAAACGCGGAGGTAGAAAAATGACTTTATTTGATGTGATTTTTCAGGGAAATGATGCAGTTTACGGACTGACAGAAAAGGCCGTAGACGATGCCATCGCAAAGTATGGCGCAGACAAAAAGGTAGGCTTTCCGGGGACTGCATACAGCATTCCGTGCTATTATGCTGTTACAGGAACCAAGGTCGGCACACTCGGCGAGCTGAAAGATGCGCTTGCGGTTGTCAAGACACTTATGACAAGAGAGGCAAAGCTGAATGACGCTCTGATGTCCGGTGTAGCAACGGCTCTTCTTGCGGAGTTCATCGAGGTTCTCAAGTATATCGATAACGATACGCCATATGAGGCTCCTTACACAGGTCATCTGCCGGATCCGGTTATCCGTGAGCTCGGTGTTCCGCTTGTTACCGGAGACATTCCGGGCGTTCCGGTTATCATCGGTGAGGCTCCGACAGCAGAAGAGGGCGCAGCCCTTGTTAAATCCTATCAGGAGCAGGGACAGCTCGTTACACTGGTCGGCGGAATCATTGATCAGTGCGCGCAGCAGAAGGTTAAGATGGGCGCTAATGTCCGTGTAATCCCGCTTGGCAAGGATATCACAGCTGTTGCACATGTCGTTTCTGTCGCGATCCGTGCGGCTCTGATCTTTGGCAACATCAAACCGGGTGACGCCGCAGGACTCATGGCATATACCAAGGAGCGCGTTCCGGCATTTGTCAATGCTTTTGCTCCTCTGAACGAAGTTATCGTGGCTGCCGGCGCCGGCGCGATCGCGCTTGGATTCCCGGTTATCACGAACGAGGATACCTTCGCGGTTCCGGAATGCCTGATTCCGAAGGTCCCGGTAGAAAAGATGAATGCTGCTTCCCTGGAAGCAAGAAACATCAAGATCAAGATTACAAAGGTAGATATTCCGGTTTCTTTCGGCTCCGCGTTCGAAGGTGAAATCGTACGCCGCGGTGACATGCAGGTTGAGTTTGACGGTTCCCGTGTGGATTGCTGCGAGCTCGTACATATGAAGGATCCGTCAGAGGTTGAGGATCACTCCTTCGAGCTGATCGGACCGGACTTCGATGAATTCCCGGTCGGCAGCAAGCAGTCTATCGCCTATGTGGTTGAGGTTGCCGGAAAGAACATGCAGGCAGACTTCGAGCCGGTATTTGAGCGTAAGTTCCATTCTTACCTCAACTGCATCGAGGGTCTGATGCACACCGGTCAGCGTGATATGATCCGTATCCGTATCAGCAAGGATACCTTCAATGCCGGCTTCCGCGCAAAGGATCTTGCAGAGGTTCTGTACACCCAGATCAAGAACGAATTTGCCGCTGTTGTAGACAAATGTCAGGTAAAGATTTACACCAAGCCGGAGGACTGCACAAGAATCCGTCATGAGATTGCCATTCCGATGTTTGACAAGCGTGACGAGAGACTGTCGAGCATGACTGATGAGGCAGTTGATGTATATTACAGCTGCATCATGTGTCAGGCATTCTCTCCGAGCCATGTATGTATCGTAACTCCGGAGCGTCTTGGACTGTGCGGAGCCGTATCCTGGTTCGATGCAAAGGCAACGCATGAGCTGGATCCGAACGGACCCTGCCAGGTTGTTACAAAGGAGCGCCCGATCGATGAGAGAATCGGTGAGTATGAGGATGTAAACGAGGCAGTCAAGAAGTTCTCCCAGGGTGCGCTTGATGATGTATCTCTGTATTCCATTATGGAGAAGCCGATGACATCCTGCGGATGCTTCGAGTGTATCTGCGGTATTGAGCCGTTCTCCAACGGTGTCTGCATCGCAAACCGTGAGTATGCAGGTCAGACTCCTCTCGGAATGACATTCTCAGAGCTCGCTTCCATGACAGGCGGCGGTGTTCAGACACCGGGCTTCATGGGACATGGCAAGCATTTCATCGCATCCAAGAAGTTCATGAAGGCAGAGGGCGGAATTGCCAGAATCGTATGGATGCCGAAGGATCTGAAGGATCAGGTTGCGGATGCTGTCAATAAGACCGCGAAGGAACTGTACGGAATCGACAACTTCTGTGATATGATCGCGGATGAAACCGTTACGACCGATCCTGAGGAGCTGGTTGCATGGCTGACCGAGAAGGGACATCCGGCACTCAGCATGGATCCGATGATGTAATTCGTTGATCAGGCTGGTCGGAAAAGGCGTTTATGGGGACGCCTTTTCCGGCAGGCTTTTTTACGCGAACAGTGAGCCGCAGCCGAATGCGAAGTATTCGTGTGCGGCGAGCGTCGCGATAGCGAGATAAAACTCGCGCAGCGTGTTTTATCTCGTTGTGGTATTTCACCTGTCAGGATGGAATATTGATGCATTTTTTGGTATGATAGAAGGGTAACAATTCCGGCATCGCAGAAGCTGCCTGTGTATTTTTGCTGACAGATAACCTGGCGGAGCCGGCAGAAGTTTAAGATTGTTATACTATTTTTACTCGCTTAGGAGGAACAAGAGAAATGCCGTTTAACCGTAAAGCACACAAATTCAATGCCTCTATTAATGAGGTTGAAATCGGAACAGGCGACAAGGCGATCAAGCTCGGAGGGGAGAATACATTTCCTTTCTACAGCTTTGACGGGTCGCTCGGCTCCGGCCCGAAGATCGGCGTTGAGATCACAGATCTTGGTCTTGACGGAGAGCCGGATGGCGTAAAGGCTTATTACGCGGGATGCAATACCATCGGCGAAATCGCCAAGAAGGCAGCACAGATGCCCGGCGGAGATTTTGTCGTACTTCGTTTGGCTGGCGGAGATCCGAACGGAGCAAACAAATCAGTGGATGATCTGGTAGCGGTTGCAAAGGAAGTTGCCGATGCCATCGACACTCCGCTGGTTGTGGAAGGCTGCAAGAACGTTGAGAAGGATGCGGATCTTCTCGCGAAGGTTGCGGGAGCCCTTCAGGGAAAGAATATTCTGGTAATGTCAGCGAAGGAAGAGAACTACAAGGCAATCGGCGCAGCTGCGGGCCTTGCTTACGGTCAGAAGGTCGGAGCAGAATCCGCGGTTGATATCAACCTTGCAAAACAGCTGAACGTAGTAATGACGCAGCTCGGCGTTCCGGCATCCAGTATCGTGATGAATACCGGTTCCGCAGCGGTCGGATACGGCTTTGATTACACGATTTCCACATTTGACCGTGTACGTGCGGCGGCACTCGGACAGGATGACAAGATGCTTCAGATGCCGATCATCACACCGGTTGCTTCCGAGACATGGGCAGTGAAGGAATCTACGGCTGCAGAGGAAGATGCTGATGAAGGATGGGGACCGGTTGAGGCCCGCGGAATTTCCATGGAGGTTCAGACCGCGACAGCCTGCCTTGTTTCCGGTTCTGATGCTGTAATTTTGAAACATCCGGAATCTGTTAAAACAATTTCCAGGTTAATCAAGGAATTAGTCTAAGAGAGCAGAGGAGGATAAAGAATTATGGCATTAAGTGGTATTCAGATTTTCAAACTGACCCCGAAGAAAAACTGTAAGGAATGCGGATGCCCGACATGTATGGCATTCTCCATGAAGGTAGCGCAGGGCGCAAAGCAGATCAGTGAGTGCCCGCATATGTCTGCAGAGGCTCTGGAGCAGCTCTCTGAGGCAACTGCTCCGCCGATGAAGACGATTAAGGTAGGAGCGGGAGACAGCGAGCATACGCTCGGCGGAGAGACGGTTCTGTACAGACATGAGAAGACCTTCGTAAATAAGACTGTTTACGCGGCAAACATCTGCACCTGCATGGATGACGCGGAGATCGATGCAAAGCTCGCACAGGTTCCTTCTGTAGACTACGACCGTATCAACGAGCGTATGTATACAGAGATGATCAATGTAAACTTCGGTAAGGATACGACACCGGAAAGATTCGCTGAGGTGGCAAAGAAGGCTGCAGCGGTTCGCCCGGTTATCCTTTCCGTAAAGGATGAGGCGGCGGCAAAGGCTGCACTGGATGCGGTTAAGGATACCAAGCCTGTGCTTGACGGAGCGGACGCTTCCAACTACGAGGCATTCAGCAAGCTTGCGACCGATGCCGGTGTTGTGCTTGGTGTCGGTGGTACTAGTATCGACGAGCTGTATGATACCGTTCAGAAGCTTGAGAAGCTTGGCAATAAGAACCTGATTCTCGATGTGACAATGGATTCCATCAAGGCTACGTTTGAGGCTGCTGTTATTATCAGACGTGCGGCACTGGCAGACGGAGACCGCAGCTTCGGATATCCGTCCATTGTAAAGGTCAACAAGCTGACCGATGACAGAGAGCTTCAGCAGTCTCTCGTTGCTCTGTTCACACTGAAATACGGCTCCATCGTCGTTGTGGACACCATGGATTACGCTATGGCCCTTCCGCTCTACGGACTGCGTCAGAACCTGTTCACTGATCCGCAGAAGCCGATGAAGGTCGCACCGGGAATCTATCCGATCAACGGAGCAGATGAGAACTCTGTATGCCTGACGACCGTTGACTTCGCTCTTACGTACTTCCTTGTATCCGGTGAGCTGGAGAGATCCGGAGTACCCTGCAATCTGATTATTTCCGATGCCGGCGGACTTTCCGTGCTGACATCCTGGGCTGCAGGAAAGCTCTCCGCAACCTCCATCTCCAAGTA
The DNA here is from genome assembly GCF_052119185.1 of Bilifractor sp. LCP19S3_H10. NCBI lineage: Bacteria > Bacillati > Bacillota > Clostridia > Lachnospirales > Lachnospiraceae > Bilifractor > Bilifractor sp. LCP19S3_H10. Next base: position 57,568 of record NZ_JBQKFT010000004.1, on the reverse strand, counting down.
CATCCAGGAGAACGTTGAGGGCAAGATCAAAAATCGTACCCTTATCATTCCTGGTAAGGTCGCTGTTCTGAAGGGAGATCTTGAGAACAAGCTTCCGGGCTGGAAGATTGTAGTGGCTCCTCTTGAGGCAGTTCAGCTTGTGAAGTTCCTGAAGGATATGAAAGCAAACGGAGAGATCTGATCTCTTCGGGCAGGACGGACAGCAGTTATGCTGCCCGTCCCGCGGCAAAATCTATATAAAAGTATAAAGGAGACAAAAACATGGCAAAATTCGTTACAATCGGTGAACGCATCCATTGCATTTCCCCGGCAATCCGCAGAGCTATGGACAACAAGGAGCCGGAGGCTATTCTGAAGCGTGCAAAGGAGCAGATTGACGCAGGCGCTACTTATCTTGACGTTAACATCGGACCTGCTGAGAGCAACGGACCGGAGCTTATGAAATGGGCGGTTGAGCTTATTCAGAGCAATTTTGATAACGTTCCGCTTGCGCTGGATACCTCCAACAAGGCAGCGATTGAAGCGGGAATTTCCGTTTACAACCGTTCCAAGGGCAAACCGATCGTGAACTCCGCAGATGCAGGAGACCGCATGAGCAACATCGACCTTGCTGCGGCAAATGATGCAATTGTTATCGCACTTTGCTCCAACGGACCGATCGCTGCCGATAACGATGAGCGTATGATGCATTGCCAGAATATGCTTGAGCACGGCATGGAGCTCGGTATGGAAGCTGAGGATCTCTGGTTTGATCCGCTGTTCGTCGTTGTAAAGGGAATGCAGGACAAGCAGATGGAGGTTCTGGAGTGCATCAAGATGTTCTCCGATATGGGACTGAATTCTACCGGCGGTCTTTCCAACAACTCCAACGGAATGCCGAAGAACATCCGCCCGATCATGGATTCCGCACTTGTTGCCATGGCAATGATGCAGGGTCTTACCTCTGCAATCGTGAATCCGTGCGATCAGAGACTGATGGAGACAATCAAGTCCTGTGATGTATTCAAAGGCAACACACTGTATGCAGATTCCTATCTGGAGCTGTAATCACAGAGGATGGAAAAACAGGCTCCGGGAAGAATACTTCCCGGAGTCTGTTGCTGTATAAGGCTGTCGTCAAGCGGAAAGCTTTTGTGCATGTGAAGCATGGTAAGAAGTCCGGAACGGAAACAACGATGAATTTTACACAGGATAAAAGTCTCTCTGCATGCGAAGCATGCTCGGAAAACAGCATACATATTGTGGTGTCCTGCTTGCGGGGCAAGTGGTGACACGGGGCTGATACAGCCGGATAACCGGTGTGATAACCGCCGGATCCGTTACCGGAGAGAGAACAGTAGAAGGTGGAGGTAAGGTATGTACAAGATTACATTTGTAACAGAGGAAGGCAGCCGGACGGAAGCCTTTGCAAATGACGGCGAAACGATTCTGTCTGTAGCGCAGAAGAGTAATGTCGCGATTGATGCACCCTGTTCCGGGAATGCTTCGTGCGGAAAATGCCGGGTAAAGATTGTATCAGGAGAAGTGGAGTCCAGGCAGACACGGCACATCACGGATGAGGACTACGCGGCAGGATGGAGACTGGCCTGCGCCAGCAAGGTGATCGGGGATGTAACGGTTGAAGTTCCGGATATTGCTTCCGCCTATAAGAGCAGAATGCGGGTGGCGGATCTGAGTTCTCCTGCTGAGTTGAAAATTTTCCGGGATGCGACGGATCAGGTAAAGAAGGCGGGGATTGAGTACCGGAATAATATGGATATCATCGAGATCCGGATGGATGCCCCGACGCTGGATGATACCAGACCGGACAATGAGAGGGTTGTGGATGCAATCGGGAAGAAAACCGGGATCGGGAAGGTTAGGCTTCCTTATTCCGTCATGAGAAAAATGGCACATGTCCTTCGGGTGAGCGATTTTCATGTGAAGTGTGTCATCCGGACGACCGGGAAAGATGTGTTTGTATATGACATGCTTCCGGCCTCCGTTGATGTTGTGATCGGCGGACTCGCGGTAGATATCGGTACCACTACCGTTTCAGCGGTGCTGCTGAATATGAAAACCGGAGAAATTCTCGGAAAGGCGTCCTCGGGCAATGGGCAGATCCGTTATGGAGCCGACGTCATCAACCGGATCATTGAGTCTCAGAAACCAGGAGGTGGTAAAAGGCTTCAGGACGCGGTGATTAAGGAAACGATCAATCCGCTGATTCAGGAAATCTGCCGGGCGGCAAAATTTCCGAAGAGCCACATCTACCGAATGGCCGTCGCGGGAAATACGACGATGAACCATCTTCTGTTCGGCGTCGATGCGGATCCGATCCGAAAGGAGCCGTATATTCCCACTTTCTTCAAGACAAATTCACTGTTCGCCTCGGATATCGGGATTGATATTCACCCGGATGCGCACATCATCCTGGCTCCGAATATCGGGAGCTATGTAGGAGGCGACATTACAGCAGGGGCCTTTATCAGCATGATCTGGAACCGTCCGGAGATGTCGCTGTTCATTGATCTTGGAACGAACGGAGAGCTGGTGCTGGGAAATTCCGATTTTCTTGTGAGCTGTGCATGTTCAGCAGGACCTGCGTTTGAGGGAGGCGATATCAGCTGCGGTATGCGCGCGACCGACGGCGCGATCGACGCGATCACGATCGACAAGGAGACGATGGAGCCGACGCTCAGCATCATTGGAGATAAGGGGCAGAAGCCGGTCGGCCTGTGCGGATCAGGGCTGATTGATACTATCGCTGAGCTGTATATCAACGGGATTATCAATCCGAAGGGAAAGTTTGTCCGTGAGGGGGAGAGAATCCGCCACGACAAATACGGAATGGGAAGCTATGTCATTGCATATGAGAAGGATGCAGACAGCGTTAAGGACATTGAAATCACAGAGGTTGACATCGACAACTTCATCCGTGCGAAGGGAGCCATTTTTTCCGCGATCCGCACGATGCTCAGGCAGCTCGAGCTTCCTGTCGAAGTTATCGATGATGTATATGTGGCAGGCGGAATCGGCAGTGGCATAAACATGAAAAATGCGGTCACGATCGGAATGTTTCCGGACATACCTCTTGAGAAATTCCATTATATCGGCAATTCCTCTCTGACGGGTGCGTACAGCATGCTGCTGTCGGGAGATGCGGAACGAAAGGTGTATGAGATTGCGCGCAGCATGACTTACATGGAACTTTCCACAGTGAATACGTATATGGATGAATTCGTCGCATGCTGTTTCCTGCCGCACACGGACAGCACGCTGTTCCCGTCCGTAAAGCTCAGATGACGGCAGAAATCTTTAATTGAGCAAATTGTACAAATAATTTCAAAAAGATTCCGCAAAGATCACGGACGGTCTGATTGTTATTTATTTCACACAAATATTGGTTAGACTGAACAAAAAACAGGAGATTGAGTCAAAAAGATATGGTTCAATCTCCTGTTTTTTGTAGGAGTTTGCACAATTTTTGAGGAAAATTATTTGCGCCAGAACGAGAAAGTGACAGTAAATAAAAGATATAAAAGCATATATGATTGAATTATATTAAATATAATTAGAAATAACAGAATAATATTAAAAAAAGAAGTAGATGACTATTGTAAACTGTGTTACAATAATTACCGGTACAGTATAGTATATGAGATGCTGTCTTAAAGGAGGATATTTTAGTATGGGCTACAAATCAGACATTGAGATTGCTCAGGAATGTGTAATGGATCCGATCTCGAAGGTCGCTGAAGCAGCGGGTATCGACGAGGAGTATCTGGAGTACTACGGAAAGTATAAGGCGAAGATCTCCGACAAATTAATGGACAAACTGGATAAGCCGGACGGAAAGCTGGTTCTTGTCACCGCAATCAATCCGACCCCGGCAGGCGAGGGCAAGACAACGACTTCTATCGGTTTGATTGATGCCCTTTCCAGATTAGGCAAGCATCCGGTAGGTGCGATTCGTGAGCCTTCGATGGGACCTGTATTCGGCGTCAAGGGCGGAGCCGCAGGCGGCGGCTATGCTCAGGTTGTGCCGATGGAGGACATTAATCTTCATTTTACCGGCGACATGCATGCCATCGGGGCTGCGAACAACCTTCTTGCGGCAATGGTAGACAATTCCATTCAGCAGGGCAATCCGTTCAATATTGACCCCAGAAAGGTGATCTGGAGACGCTGCGTAGATATGAACGACCGTCAGCTCAGAAACGTAATCGATGGTCTTGGAACCAGACTTGACGGTGTTCCGCGTTCTGACGGATTTGATATCACGGTTGCTTCCGAGGTTATGGCTACCTTCTGTCTTGCAAAGGATCTGATGGATCTGAAGCAGAGACTGTCAAAGCTTATCGTCGGCTACACCTACGGCAAGGCTTCAGAGGAGAAGCCGGTTACAGCCGGAGATCTCGGCGCTGCAGGAGCGATGACCGCCCTTCTGAAGGACGCTATCAAGCCGAACCTTGTTCAGACACTGGAGCATACGCCGGTTCTGGTTCATGGAGGCCCGTTCGCCAATATCGCGCACGGCTGCAACTCCGTTATCGCTACACGCACAGCTCTGAAGCTCGGTGATTACTGTGTGACAGAGGCCGGATTCGGCGCGGATCTGGGAGCGGAGAAGTTCCTGGATATCAAGTGCCGTTTTGCAGGTCTTAAGCCTAACGCGGTTGTGATTGTTGCTACTGTTCGCGCTCTGAAGTACAATGGCGGTGTCGCAAAGGCAGATCTGAACAATGAGAATCTGGAAGCTTTGGAAAAGGGCCTTCCGAATCTGCTCAAGCACGTAAGCAATATCAAGAACGTATATCATCTTCCCTGTGTTGTTGCGATCAATGCGTTCCCGACCGATACAAAGGCAGAGCTTGATCTTGTTGAGGAGAAGTGCAAGGAGCTCGGTGTAAATGTCTGCCTGTCCGAGGTGTGGGCAAAGGGCGGCGAAGGCGGTATTGATCTTGCCAAAGAGGTGGTACGTCTCTGTGAGCAGGACAATTCCACATTCACCTACAGCTATGAGCTTGAGGGTACCTCAATCGAGGATAAGCTGAATGCCATTGTTCAGAAGGTATATGGCGGAGATCATGTTGAATTCACAGCGAACGCGAAAAAGCAGATGAAGAAGCTGGAAGATGCTGGATACAGCAATGTTCCGATCTGTGTGGCGAAGACACAGTACAGTCTCACGGATGATCCGACCAGACTCGGCGCTCCGAGCGGTTTCGTAGTAACTGTCCGTAATCTGAAGATTTCGGCGGGAGCAGGCTTTATTGTAGCGCTTACCGGTGAAATCAGCACAATGCCGGGACTTCCGAAGCATCCGGCGGCAATGGACATCGATGTGGACGAGAACGGCAAGATCACAGGCCTGTTCTGAGATGACCCCTGTGTCCGGCTGATCCGGTTACGTCTATAAGGATTGTACATTCTTGTACAGGGTGAAATAATTAGTGTGCCTGCGGTTTTCTTGCTGTTCAACGGCAGTTGCCGCGGGCACATTCTGTATCTGCGCGGGCGGAAAACCGCAGCCGGGGGCAAAGAGGATCAGAGGTCGGGATAATGTTACGAAATCCGCGGAGCGTACCTTATCTCGTCAGCTAAAAGATAAACGTCCAATACATTGTGCCATGAGCTGTATTAATCTATAAAATCTATAATGAAGGTCCGGATTTATATGTGCTGCGGATTCCGCGACGGGTGATCTGTCTGCGTTTCCGGATAATGAATAACGGATTGTGTATGTAGTGATCTAAGGTTTCAGAATCAGAAAAGGAGGCAGACTATTCAGTGAGTGATGAAAAAGTAATGAATCAGAAGGATTCAGCGGGACAGACTTACAGATTCACAGATCTTTCCTGCGAAGAGTTTACGGAAAAGCTTTCCTCGAAGGCTCCCGTACCCGGCGGCGGCGGAGCTTCAGCTCTTGTAGGCGCCCTTGGGGCGGCGCTCTGCAACATGGTGGGGAATCTCACGGTTGGCAAGAAGAAATACAAGGATGTTGAGGCAGAGATTCTGGATCTGATGGAAAAGGTCACGAAACTTCAGCAGGAGCTGCTCGAGTGCGTGGAGGAGGATGCAAAGGCGTTTGCTCCGCTGGCAGCCGCATACGGACTTCCTCACGCGACACCGGAAGAACAGGCACATAAGGCAGAGGTTCTTGAGGAATGTCTGAAGGGCGCATGCAGCGCGCCGATGCAGATCATGCACAAGATCTGTCGCGTGATCTCTATGATCCGTGTCTTCCAGACGAAGGGATCGGTTCTTGCGGTAAGTGATGCGGGAGTTGCGGCGGCTCTCTGCAGCGCGGCTCTCCGGGGAGCGAGTCTGAATGTGTACATCAACACGGGATCCATGAAGGACAGGGAGTACGCGGAGATGCTGAACAGAGATTGTGATGAGATGCTGGATATCTATTGCTCCCTGGCGGATCAGATCTATCAGGAAGTATTTCAGAAGCTGAATCCGTGACAGGGTTCTCTGTATTGACAGAACTCTCAAATTCGTGGAGAAGAAGAGGACAAAGTGGTCTTTTGATCGTTCAACGTGGAGAAGAAGAGACGAGAGTGACCTTTCAAACGGGTGGAAATGCCGAGCTTTGGGAGAAAATACGAATCAATATTATTTAGATATAGAAAGAGGGATTGACAGAAATGGCAAAACAGTTATTGGGCAAGGAAGTAAATGCGGATCTGAACCAGCAGATCATTGACCGGGTCAATGCGCTGAAGGAAAAGGGTGTCGTTCCCACCCTCGGAATCATTCGTGTAGGCGAAAAGGACGCGGATCTGTCATATGAGCGCGGCGCAACCAAGCGGTGTGAAAAGCTCGGTGTTGAATACAAGAAATTTGTATTTCCCGAGAACGTTTCTCAGGAAGAGCTGATGGGCACCATCGATCAGGTAAATAAGGACAGCTCGATTCATGGAGTTCTGATTTTCCGTCCGCTGCCGAAGACGTTGGATGAGAAGGCGGTCATTGCGGCTCTCGATCCGGAGAAGGATATCGATGGAATCACAGACGGATCCATGGTCGGTGTCTATACCGGTCAGAAAAAGGGTTTTCCTCCCTGCACAGCACAGGCGGTAATGGAGATCCTCAGACATTATCAGGTAGATCTGAAGGGAAAGAAGGCTGTCGTTATCGGAAGAAGCCTGGTTATCGGAAAGCCGGCTGCAATGATGCTGCTGAAGCAGAACGCGACAGTTACTATCTGTCACACAAAGACGAAGGATATGGCAGCTGAGGCAAGAGAGGCGGACGTTCTTGTGGTCGCGGCGGGACACCGCGATGTGGTTGATGACACTTTTGTGAGACCGGGACAGATTGTAATTGATGTGGGAATCAACGTGAATGACGAGGGGAAGCTCTGTGGAGATGTTTCCTACGACAAGGTGGAGCCGATTGTTGATGCGATTACACCGGTGCCGGGAGGCGTTGGAAGCGTAACGACATCTGTTCTTGTAAGCCATGTTGTTGAGGCGGCTGAAAGGAGTCTTGAGAAATGAGTGCATTCGATGAGAAATTCGGGGAATTGAAGAATTCCGCGAAAGAGCTCGGAAGCAGAATCGGGAAGGGCGCGCAGGATCTCGGGAGCGCTGCTTCCACCAAGGCAAAGCTAGAGATGGAGAAGGCAAAACTCAAGGATATCTATGCGGAGCTGGGCTCACTTTATTACAGAGAAAATAAGGATACACCGCCCTTTGAATACTCGGATCTGTTCGAGAGAATTGAGAAGGGAGAACAGGCTGTCGCCGATTATGAGCAGAAGATCGACAAGAACCTCAAAAATTTGAAAAAAACGGAACAGTCCTGAGCTGTGGCGGTATTCCGTAACGAAGGATCAGGCATATGCCGGAGAGATGATTTATGCGATTGCTCCTGGTTAGAAGATGCTTTTTGCGATTGAAAAACAGAGAACAATCATATATAATCTATTTAGATGAAGCGATCAGCAAATTCACCACTAGTCATATGAAGTGGTCAGCAGATATAACGTTTATGTGCAGGATTGCGAGAACGCAGAACGCAGAGCACAGAGCACGGAGCAATCTGAAGCCTGTACAGAGTGTGGTAGAATGGATCGCATTTCAGTTTAATGAATAACACGAAATGTTGAAATGAATTTTCCTGGGGTGTTCGATCCCCTGTCTATTATGAACCTACATTTACTTTAAAACGGGATTCCTATATCAAGGTACGGCTGTCAGGCCTCCGTTTGCAGAGGAAGGCAAAAGTACGTTTGCGGTTGCCCACCTGGAATTTATTTCTAGGAGTCAAATGGCAGGAACGGCATTTCGGGTCGGAGGAGAGTGTATGCTCTCCTCCCTTTTTTACGCGAACAGTGAGCCGCAGCCGAATGCGAAGTATTCGTGTGCGGCGAGCGTCGCGATAGCGAGATCTGCAAGTTCGGCGCTTCCGTTGGCGTGACCGGGCGATCGTATGCTCTCCCCTTTTTTGCGAGAGCTGAAAGAGGAAATAAATCCACCACATACATTTTATGCCGTTTTTCTTGACACTGTTAGGGGAAGAAGCTAGAATAACAGGCAGTGAAAAGCGTTGAAGACGTATGTATGGGTATATTGACCCGCAGAGAGGAAGGATCGCTGGCTGAAAGTTCTTCCGGGCTCCGGTATATTCAGAGTTTCGCGTCGGAGCTTCTTTTCTGAACGCCGGAGTTTTTCCGGCCGGTAGGATCAGACGTGTCTGCACGTTACAGCAGCTATGAGTGTCCGTTTTTTCTGTGTGGAGAACAGCCTGCGGCAGCAGGGAGAGCCGCACGGGAGAATCGGGAATCAGGGTGGTACCGCGAGAGTTTTGCCTCGTCCCTAGACCGGGACGGGGCTTTTTTTACGCGAACAGTAAGCCGCAGCCGAATGCGAAGTATTCGTGTGCGGCGAGCGTCGCGATAGCGAGATAAAACTCGCGCAGCGTGTTTTATCTCGTTGCGCTTCTGTTTTCGGCTGAAGGAGCGGCATTCAGACGGAAATAACATTTTTTCGTCGGAAGGCCTGGACTTGACCGGAATGCAGCATTCGTCGGAAAGCCCGTTGACAGGAATGGTGCCGGCGGCCTTCCAGTGATGCGAGGGAGTTACCGGTAAGACAGCGATGGGGCCCTGCCCGGGCGGTGAATCAGAGAGCACCGTTGAAGTATCATGTAAAGATCAAAAAAGATCAAAAATGAAAGAGGAAAAACAATGAGTGATGTAAGCATGAAGGAAAAACTGGAAGCGATTGTCGGAAAGACATTGGAGAGCCTTCGGGAAGCTCACACTCCGGATGCGTTGAACGAGATCCGTGTCAATGTACTTGGAAAAAAGGGCGAGCTGAAGAATCTGATGAAAGCCATGAAGGATGTGGCGCCGGAGGATCGTCCACGGGTCGGGCAGCTTGTTAATGAGGCGAGAGATACAATTTCGGAGAAACTGGATGAGGCAAGGCAGAAGATTGAACTGGAGCAGATGAATCTGCGTATGAAGCAGGAAACCATCGATGTGACGCTTCCGGCGAAGAAGGCTGAGATCGGTCATCGTCATCCGAACACAATCGCACTCGAAGAGATGGAGAGAATCTTTGTCGGAATGGGATACGAGGTCGTTGAAGGACCGGAAGTTGAGTACGACGAGTATAATTTTACAAAGCTGAACATTCCGGCGAACCATCCGGCCAAGGACGAGCAGGATACCTTCTACATCACAAAGGATATTGTGCTGCGTACGCAGACATCTCCGGTTCAGGCCAGGAGAATGGAGCAGGGAAATCTGCCGATCCGTATGATCTCACCCGGACGGGTATTCCGCGCGGACGAGGTGGATGCTACTCATTCTCCTTCCTTCCATCAGGTGGAGGGCCTTGTCATCGACAAAAATATTACATTCTCAGATCTCAAAGGCACACTGGAAGAATTCGCAAAGGAAATCTTCGGACCGGACACGAAGACAAAATTCCGTCCGCATCACTTCCCGTTTACAGAACCGAGTGCAGAGATGGATGTCAGCTGTTTCAAGTGTGGTGGAAAGGGATGCCGTTTCTGCAAGGGCGAGGGATGGATCGAAATCCTCGGATGCGGAATGGTTCATCCGCATGTACTGGAAATGTGCGGCATTGATCCGGAACAGTACACGGGCTTTGCGTTCGGAGTTGGACTTGAGCGTATCGCACTTCTGAAGTATGAAATTGATGACATGCGCCTTCTGTACGAGAACGATGCGCGGTTCCTGAAGCAGTTCTGATGATCCGGAGAGATAGAAACGGAACATGGATGCGCCGGGTTCAGAGAAATAAAAGACTGAGGCATGGATAAAGCCGCAGGCATGGATAAAGCCGCAGGTGAGGATAAAGCCGCAGGTGAGAATAAAGCACAGGCGAAGACAAAACCCTGATCAGATATAGGAGAGAAAGAATGAATACATCTTATTCATGGATAAAAAAATACGTACCGGATCTTGATGTCACCCCGCAGGAATATTTTGATGGGATGACGCTTTCCGGAACAAAATGTGAGACCTACGAGGTACTGGATAAAAATCTGAAAAATATTGTGGTCGGACAGATACGATCGATCGAGAAGCATCCGGATGCTGACCATCTGGTGATCTGCCAGGTGGACATCGGGACCGGGACGATACAGATCGTGACCGGCGCACCCAATGCGCACGAGGGCATGCTTACCCCGGTTGTTCTTCCCGGAGGCAAGGTGGCCGGCGGACATGACGGAAGCGCACTTCCTGAGGAAGGCATCGAGATCAAGGACGGTATGCTCCGCGGAGTTCCATCGCACGGAATGATGTGCTCGATTGAGGAGCTTGGAAGTTCGAGAGAATTCTATCCCGAGGCGCCGGAGAACGGAATCTATGAGTTCTCAGAGGATGACGGGGTGAAGCCCGGCGATGACGCGATCGCAGCACTCGGGCTTCACGATGTGAACTTCGAATATGAAATTACCTCGAACCGTGTGGACTGCTACAGCGTGATTGGTATTGCGAGGGAAGCAGCAGCTACCTTCCATCAGAAATTTTACCCGCCGGTGATCAGGGAGACGGGCAACAACGAGGATGTCAATGACTATATCAGGGTAACCGTTGAGGACCAGACTCTATGCCCGCGTTATACGGCAAGAGTCGTGAAAAACATTCATCTGGCACCGTCGCCGAAGTGGATGCAGAGATGTCTCGCTTCAAACGGCATCCGTCCCATCAATAATGTCGTGGATATCACGAACTATGTGATGGAGGAATACGGGCAGCCGATGCATGCTTACGATCTCGATACGATTGCCGAGAAGCATATCATCGTGAGACGGGCAGATGACGGGGAGAAATTCACCACTCTGGACGGAAAAGAATACACGCTGGATTCCTCGATTCTGACGATCCGTGACGATGAGAAGGCGGTAGGCTTGGCCGGAATCATGGGAGGTGAAAATTCCATGATTACGGACAATGTACACACCATGCTTTTTGAAGCAGCCTGCTTTGACGGTACCAATATCCGTCTTTCCTCCAAAAAGATTGGAAACCAGACGGATGCATCCAGAAAATTTGACAAGGGTCTCGATCCGAATACTGCCCTTGAAGCGATGAACCGCGCCTGCATGCTCATCGAAGAGTTCGGGGCAGGAGAGGTAGTCGGCGGAGCCATTGATATCTACCCGGTTAAACGAGAAGAGTCGAGAGTTACGTTTGAGCCTGACAAAATCAACCGCCTTCTGGGCACGAACCTTTCAGCGGAGGAGCAGTTGAAGTATCTTGCCTCTGTGGAACTCAGATATGATAAGAAGACGAATGAGATCGTGGCTCCAACCTTCCGGCAGGATATCCACAGGACCTGCGATATTGCGGAGGAAGTTGCGAGATTCTTCGGTTATAATAATATTCCGACGACACTTCCGACTGGAGAGGCGACCACTGGAAGACTGTCGTTCAAGAACAGGGTTGAGGCGAAGGCAAGAGATGTGGCAGAGTACTGCGGATTTTCTCAGGGGATGTGCTACTCCTTCGAGAGTCCGAAGGCTTTCGACAAGCTTTTGTTCCCGGAAGATGATCCGGTCAGAAAGGCTATTGCGATTTCCAACCCGCTGGGTGAGGATTTTTCGATCATGCGGACTACTTCTCTGAACGGCATGCTGACATCCCTTGCGACCAACTACAACCGCCGCAACAAGGATGTCCGTCTCTATGAACTCGGAAATATATATATTCCGAAAGAACTGCCGCTGACAGAGCTTCCGGATGAGAGAATGCAGTTTACTCTGGGCTTTTACGGCAAGGGCGACTTCTACGATATGAAAGGTGTGGCAGAGGAATTTCTCGGACAGATTGGCATGCATGACAGGGTAGAATACGATGCGAAAGCCGGAAAACCGTTCCTTCACCCCGGACGCCAGGCCCTGATCCGATATGACGGAAATATTATCGGGTATCTCGGCGAAGTTCATCCGATGGTACTGAAAAACTACGGAATCGGTGAGCGCGCATATGTGGCTGTACTTGATATGCCGGAGATCCTTCCGTTCGCTTCCTTTGAACGCAAGTTCGAGGGAATCGCGAAATTCCCTGCGGTAACCCGTGATATTTCCATGGTGGTTCCGAAGGAAATTGAAGCCGCTGTTATAGAAAAAATGATCCGCCAGAGGGGCGGAAAAATCCTGGAGGATCTGAAGCTGTTCGATATCTATGAGGGAGAACAGGTTGAGGCAGGACATAAATCCATGGCTTATTCGCTGACATTCCGTTCCAGAGAAAAGACGCTGGAGGAGTCGGATATCGCGGCATCAATGAAGAAGATTCTGAACGGACTGTCAGGTCTCGGCATCGAACTCCGGCAGTAATGTAAGAGGAGAGGTAAAGGTGAAAATATACGCAATCCGGCATGGCGAAACATCCTGGAACAAAGAAAGACGACTGCAGGGGCAAAAGGGCAGTGATTTGGACAGCGAGGGAGTATTGCTCGCGGAGATGACGGCGGAAGCACTTCGGGAAGTGAAATTTGATATCTGCTACACAAGTCCTCTGGTTCGTGCCCGTCATACGGCTGAAATTATTCTCGCGGACCGCAAGGTTCCGGTGATTCTGGAACCGAGAATTGAGGAAATCGGATTCGGAGTCTGGGAAGGATTGTGCTGCGATGCGGATCATCCGGAGAGAATGCAGATTCCGCTGGATGAGTATATCCGGTTTCAGGAGGATCCGCTTCATTATATTCCGCCGGAGGGAGGGGAACGGATTCAGGATGTCCTGGAGAGAACGCACAATTTTTATGAGGAGCTGATTCACAACCCCGATCTGCAGGACAAAACCGTATTGGTATCCTCACATGGCTGCGCCGTCCGTGCTTTTCTGAACAATGTATACGATAACAAAGAGGATTTCTGGCACGGAGGTGTGCCGATGAACTGCTCCGTCAGCATTATTGACGTGGAAAACGGAGTGGGAAGGCTGGAGGCATCGGATCAGGTATTTTATCCGAAAAAATACTATCACAGTTTTTACAAGCATCCGTCAGATGCCGGTGATCAGAAGGAGAAAAAGAAACATGCCGATGAAAACAAGTGATTTCTATTACGACCTGCCGCAGGAACTGATTGCCCAGGACCCGCTGGAGGACAGAAGTTCCTCCAGACTGATGTGCCTGAACAGAGAGACCGGAGAGGTGCGGCACGAACACTTCACGCAGGTGATAGACCATCTGACAGATAAGGACTGTCTGGTCATCAATGATACAAAGGTGATTCCTGCCCGTCTTTACGGGACCAAGAAGGATACTGGCGCGGTGATCGAGGTTCTGCTTCTGACACGGAAGAAGGATAACATATGGGAGACGCTGGTGAAGCCCGGAAGGAAGTGCAAGGTTGGAACGGAACTTGTTTTCGGACACGAGGGAATCCTGACAGGCACCGTCGTTGATGTGACAGAAGATGGAAACCGGTTTATTCAGTTTCATTATGAGGGAATTTTCGAGGAAATTCTGGACAAGCTCGGAGAGATGCCTCTTCCGCCGTACATCAAGCACAAGCTGAAGGACCGCACCAGATATAATACCGTCTACGCGAAGAATGACGGATCGGCAGCAGCGCCGACGGCAGGACTTCATTTTACAAAGGAACTGCTTCAGCAGATCCGGGACAAGGGCGTGAAGATTGCGCATGTGACGCTTCATGTCGGACTCGGCACCTTCCGTCCGGTAAAGGTAGAGGACGTCACGAAGCATCAGATGCATTCCGAGATGTATATTGTAGAGCCGGATCAGGCAAAAATCATCAATGATACGAAGGCAGCAGGAGGCCGGGTGATCTGTGTGGGCACAACCAGCTGCCGCACACTGGAATCCGCGACAGATGAGAATGGAATCCTTCAGCCGGGCAGCGCCTGGACCAGCATTTTTATCTATCCGGGCTATCAGTTCAAGATTATGGACGGACTGATCACGAATTTTCACCTCCCGGAATCCACACTGATCATGCTGGTGTCCGCGTTTGCGGGTAAGGATAATATTATGAATGCGTACCGCATCGCTGTGCAGGAAAAATATCGCTTCTTCAGCTTCGGGGATGCGATGCTTATAGAATAACAGCAAAATCTCATTATTTGCGGTTTGCGGCCACCTGTGGCCGTAAACACGATTAAGGGCGGCTGTTCTGCTTATGCAGAACAGCCGCCCGAGCTTATACAGTGACCGCAGCGATGCCCATGGCACCTTTTCCGCCGTGGCAGGAAATGGTGCAGCCGGTCATGACGTATTCAGTATTTTGAAATCCGTTCTCGACAGCGATTTCCTTCATACGATCCAAAACATCCTGAGCCAGTCCCTTTCCATACATCAGATACAGGGTATCCTTGCGGCAGTCATAACGGCTGAGAAAATCCCGATAGAACTTATCGACAATCTTGCGCATGGAACCCCGGTATTTCCTGGTTGCGATCAGGTGACCGGTGCTGTCAATCTCGATCAGCGGTTTCAGATTGAGGATGTTGGCGGCAATGTATGAGGCATTGGATACTCTTCCGCCGGCCCGCAGATATGCGAGTGTCGCCGGGATAAACTGGCACTCGATATGATCTGAGATAGAGCGGAGTTCATCCGCGAAGGCACTGTAATCCGTGATCTGTTCCCCGCGTTCCCGGATCAGACGGTATGCTTCCGATATGTAAGCGGTACAGCCTCCGGATACAGACTTTGTATCAATCAGATAGACATCCTGAAAACCCTCGTCATCAATGGCAAGCCGGGCGTGGTCATATGTGCTTGATGCGGCGGCAGAGTAAGCAAAGTGATAAATCACACATCCGGGATGTTCTTCCTGCAGCCTGTGGAAAAAGTCGATGTATTCACCCTCGTTTACCGCAGATGTTGTCGGAATTCTTCCGGTTTCGTCAAAATAGTCAAATACGCGGTCAATCGGAAAATGACCATCGTCAAATGACTCGCCGTTCATAATGACATGCATTGGAACGACATGAATCTGATATTTTTGCACAAGCGATTCCGGAAGATCCGATCCGCTTTCTGTTGATATGAGAATCTCTCTCATATATATTCTCCTGTCCAGCGCCATGAATTTGGGTTGTTGCAGACGCTTAAACTCAGTATATCCTTTTTCGAAAGAAATGAACAGTGCAAAGCAGGAATTTTCGCTGTTCTTGCTGTTCCGGTCAGACAGTTGTTGGAAAATTGTTCCGTTTGTGGTGCTTCGGCAGGGTTGTTCCATGAAGACTGCCCTTGAGGTGCGGCGGATAATGTGAAAAAACTGTCTTTTCTAACTGTGATTGGTAACCAATGCGAAATTATATACAGAACCGGATGTAAACGGAAAATGGAGGAGGCGAAGAAACAGAAAGACAATAGCGGGAAAAGAAAATAGCAGAAAAATAATTTACATTTGTCACAAAAATGGTAAAATACAGATAGGTTGTTAAAAAAATATCATAAAGCGCGGTCCCTGAAAATGGAAACAGAAAGGCGTCTGGAAGAGGAGGAATGGGCTGATGAATTACGATGAAAAGTACAAGGAGAAACTGGTAACCGCCGAGAAGGCAGCTTCGGTAATTAAAAGCGGCGACTGGGTTGATTACGGATGGTGTGTAGGAACAAATGTTGCTGTCGATAAAGCCCTGGCGAAGAGAATGCCTGAGCTTCATGACGTGAACATCCGCGGCGGCGTTCTCTGCCATGCTCCGGCTATCTTCGGAATTGAAAATCCGGCGGAACATTTTATCTGGAACAGCTGGCATATGAATCCGGTGGAGAGACATTCGGTATCCAAAGGGTTCTGCTTTTATACGCCGCTTCGTTATTCTGAGCTGCCGCGCCTCTACAGAGAGAGCACGATGCCGTTGAATGTGGCAATTTTTCAGGTATCGCCGATGGACAAACACGGCTACTTCAATTTCGGTCCCTGCGCGAGTCAGATGAGCGCTGTTGTGGAGACGGCAGATATCGTAATCGCAGAGGTGAACAAAAACATGCCGGTATGTCTCGGAACCCGGGATAATTACGTGCACATTGACCAGATCGATATGATCGTTGAGGGAGATGATCCTGCGATTGACGAGGTGCCGGCAGGCGGAGAGGCCAGTGATGTGGATAAGGCGGTCGCGGAGCTTGTGGTTCCGGAAATCTCGGACGGCGCCTGCCTGCAGCTGGGGATCGGCGGAATGCCGAACGCGATCGGCAAAATGATTGCGGAAAGTGACCTGAAGGATCTGGGTATTCACACGGAGATGTATGTGGATTCCTTCGTGGATATGGCAGAGGCGGGCAAAATTAACGGGTCAAAGAAGAACATTGACCGGGGGCTTCAGGTGTATGCTTTCGGCGCCGGCACCCGAAGGATGTACGATTATCTCGACGGAAATCCGGAATGTATGGCTGCCTCTGTCGGATATGTCAACGACATCGATACCATCGGCGCGATTGACAATTTTATCTCTATTAATAACGCTGTGGACATTGATCTCTACGGACAGGTTAACGCCGAGAGCGCAGGGATCAAAAATATTTCGGGAGCCGGCGGACAGCTCGACTTTGTACTTGGAGCGTATAAATCCAGGGGCGGAAAGAGCTTTATCTGCCTGTCGTCCGCGTACAAGGACAAAAAGACCGGGGAGATCAAGAGCCGGATCCGTCCGACGCTGACCCCGGGAAGCGTGGTTACAGATACCCGCGCGAACACGATGTATATCGTGACCGAGTATGGAAAGGTCTGCCTGAAGGGGCTCTCCATGTGGCAGAGAGCGGAACAGCTGATCAATATCGCGCATCCGAAGGTACGGGATGAACTGATCCGTGAGGCGGAGAAAATGAACATCTGGAGACGGTCCAATAAGAGATGACATGCGGCGGCGATGTCAAGGAAAAAACTATACAAGATTGCGATCCAAATTTAGCAAGTTTTTTCCAAAATAAAGATTGATAAATATTTGACAAAAAGGCGGAATAGGGGTATGATGATTACATCGTTAAGAAATAAACGAGCATTGTTCCGGCGGTCTGAATCAGAAGACGCGGTACAGCGTTCCGGCTTTTTCCTGACGGTGATTCATGAGGATATACATATTTCACGTACTATAATATTTATTTTTTAAGGAGGCTTTAATATGGCTGAGAAAATTGTTATTGCTGGCGCCTGCCGTACTGCGATCGGTAAGATGGGTGGAGAACTTAGCACAGTTCCGGTTGCTGATCTCGGAACAATTGTTATCAAAGAGGCTCTGAAGCGCTCCGGAGTACCGGCGGATAAGGTAGACATGGTATACATGGGATGTGTACTTCAGGCAGGACAGGGACAGAACGTTGCCCGTCAGGCATCTGTAAATGCGGGAATTCCGGTTGAGGTTCCGGCAATGACTCTTAATATTCTCTGCGGTTCCGGACTTGCGGCTGTCAACATGGCAGCAGACATGATCCGTGCGGGAGAGGCGGAAATCGTTGTTGCAGGCGGCATGGAGAGCATGTCCAAAGCTCCGTACCTTCTGCAGAACGGACGTTATGGATACAGAATGGGCGATGGAGCACTGATTGATTCCATGACGCATGACGCTCTTACCGATGCATTCAACAATTATCATATGGGAATCACAGCTGAGAATGTTGCCGAGAAATACGGCCTGACCAGAGAAGAGCTCGACGAGTTCTCCGCAAAATCTCAGCAGAAAGCCTGCAAGGCAATTGAAGAGGGCAAGTTCAAGGATGAGATCGTTCCGGTAGAGGTAAAGGGACGTAAGGGCAAGGTTACCATCGTTGATACCGATGAGGGACCGCGCCCGGGAACAACAGCAGAAGGACTTGCAAAGCTTCGCCCCGCTTTCAAGAAGGACGGAATTGTAACCGCGGGTAATGCTTCCGGAATTAATGACGGTGCGGCAGCAGTTGTAGTAATGACAGAATCCAAGGCAAAAGAGCTCGGTGTAAAGCCGATGGCTTCCTGGATCGCAGGCGCGCTCGGCGGCGTTGATCCGGCTATCATGGGCGTAGGACCGATCGTAGCTACCAGAAATCTGCTGAAGAAGACCGGAATGACCGTTGCGGACTTCGATCTGTACGAGGCAAATGAGGCATTTGCTACACAGTCTCTCGCAGTTGCCAAGGAACTCGGATTTGATCCGGAGAAGCTGAATGTAAACGGAGGAGCAATCGCTCTTGGACATCCGGTAGGATGCTCCGGAACAAGAATCCTTGTTACCCTGCTCTATGAGATGCAGAAGAGAAAAGCGAACAAAGGTCTTGCAACTCTTTGCATCGGCGGCGGCATGGGCTGCGCTACCGCGGTAGAGAGATACGAGGAGTAAACGGAAACTTATCAGGAGCTGAAACGGAGCTGTTTTTCCCTGCACAGGGAGAGCCGTTTCCGGCTCCTGAATCATATTGGATAAGAAAGGGTTTCTATCATGGCATATGTTACATATGAAACCGAAGGCGCGGTAGCAATTGCCACTATTGACCGCCCGAAGGCTCTGAATGCATTAAACAGCGAAGTTCTTGACGATCTGGAGAAGGTGATTGAGGGCATTGATCTTGATACCATCCGTTGCCTCATCATCACCGGTGCCGGCGATAAATCCTTCGTAGCCGGTGCGGATATCGGAGAGATGAGCACCCTGACAGCTGCCGAGGGAGAGGCTTTCGGCAAGAAGGGAAATGACCTGTTCCGCAAAATTGAGACGCTCCCGATTCCTGTCATTGCCGCGGTTAACGGATTTGCTCTGGGCGGCGGCAACGAGATCGCAATGAGCTGTGATTTCCGCATCTGCTCTGAGAATGCCGTATTCGGACAGCCGGAAGCCGGCCTTGGAATTACGCCGGGCTTTGGAGGCACACAGAGACTTGCTCGTCTGGTAGGACCGGGAATGGCAAAGCAGCTGATCTACACCGCAAGAAATATCAAGGCGGATGAGGCGTTCCGCATTGGTCTTGTCAACCAGGTGGTGCCGCAGGAAGAGCTGATGCCAACGGTGAAAAAAATTGCTTCCATTATCGCGGGCAACGCGCCGATCGCGGTAAGAGCATGCAAGAAAGCGGTCAACGAGGGCCTTCAGGAGAATATCGATGATGCACTTGTGATCGAGGAGAAGCTCTTCGGTTCCTGCTTCAATTCCGAGGATCAGAAGGAGGGAATGGCAAATTTCCTCCGCAAAAAGGATGATCCGAAGAAGGTAAAACACGTGGCATTCCAGAACAAGTAATCGTATAATACAGTACAGGTGTCCGGCACCGGTTTTTTCGCGTTCCGTAAGCCGGACACCAGATACTGTTTCCATCACTATAGAATAATCTATGCAGGAGGTACAGCAATGAAAGTTGGTATTATTGGCGCCGGCACAATGGGTTCCGGTATTGCACAGGCATTTGCACAGTGCGATGAAGTGGAGAAGGTTTATCTCTGTGATATCAAGCAGGAGTTCGCTGACGGCGGCTTCGCGAAGATCAAGAAGGGCCTCGATAAGAGAGTGGCGCGGGGAAAGATTGACCAGGCAACTGTTGATGGAATCCTTGGCAAGATCGAAACCGGACTGAACACAATCTGCACAGATGCTGATCTGATCGTAGAGGCGGCTCTTGAGAATATGGAAATCAAGAAAAACTGCTTCAAGGATCTTCAGGAGAACGTCGTAAAGAACCCGAACTGCATCTACGCGTCCAACACCTCTTCTCTGTCTATCACAGAGATCGGATCCGGACTTGCAAAACCGGTCATCGGAATGCATTTCTTCAATCCGGCTCCGGTTATGAAGCTGGTAGAGGTTATTGCCGGAATCAACACTCCTGCTGAGACCGTTGCCCGGGTCAAGGAGATTGCGGTTAAGCTCGGCAAGACTCCGGTAGAGGTTAATGAGGCAGCCGGATTCGTTGTAAACCGTATCCTTGTGCCGATGATCAATGAAGGAATCTGTGTATACGCTGCAGGCGTTTCTGATATTGAAGGCATTGATACCGCTATGAAGCTCGGATGCAACCATCCGATGGGACCGCTTGAGCTGGGAGATTATATCGGACTTGATATTGTACTTGCCATCATGGATGTCATTTACAAAGAGACCGGTGATTCCAAGTACCGCGCATGCCCGCTCCTTCGCAAGATGGTTCGCGGCAAACAGCTCGGAGTCAAGACCGGAATTGGATTCTATGATTACTCCAATGGCGGAAAGGTTCCGACCGACAAGAAGTAATCAAATCATAAAGCATACATTTTCCGGCAGCGGACCACTGCGTTCGTTTGCCGGATAAACGCGTGTCCTTTCAGGACACCTTCGAAAAGACGTCCGGCTCCGGTTTCCGGCGCTGCATCGAGTGGCTGTACAGACGTATCTGCCACCGGTTCACGCGTGCGGTTGCCCGTTTTGCTTTCCGGAAGAGATTATAATAACGTTTGGAGGTTAGACATGGATTTCACGTTAGATAAAAAACATGAAATGGCGAGATCTCTTTTCAGAGACTTCGCGCAGAATGAAGTAAAGCCTCTTGCGCAGGAGATCGATGAGGAAGAGAGATTTCCGCGCGAGACATTTGACAAGCTCGCAAAATACGGCTTTATGGGAATTACCGCTCCCAGAGAGTACGGCGGACAGGGCTGCGATGAACTGACATATGTGCTCTGTCTGGAAGAGATCGCAAAGGTCTGTGGAACGACTGCGGTTGCTCTTTCTGCTCATACTTCTCTGTGCATCGACCCGATCATGACCTTCGGTACCGAGGAGCAGAAGAAGAAATATATTCCGAAGCTCGCAAAAGGTGAGTGGCTTGGTGCCTTCGGTCTGACCGAGCCCGGCGCCGGAACAGATGCGCAGGGACAGCAGACAAAGGCAGTCCTTGACGGAGACGAGTGGGTTCTGAACGGCTCCAAGTGCTTCATCACAAACGGCAAGGAAGCGGATGTTTACATCATCATTGCGGTAACCGGAACGGTTGAGAAACGTGGCAGAAAGCAGAAAGAGATCTCCGCGTTCATCGTGGAAAAGGGAACGCCGGGCTTCACCTTCGGAACGAAGGAGAAGAAGATGGGTATCCGCGGATCCGCGACCTATGAGCTGATTTTCCAGGACTGCCGCATCCCGAAGGAGAACATCCTCGGCGCGAAGGGCAAGGGCTTCGGAATCGCCATGCACACGCTGGACGGCGGACGTATCGGAATCGCGACACAGGCTCTCGGCCTCGCGGAGGGCGCGCTGGATCTTACCGTAGCCTACACGAAGGAGAGAAAGCAGTTCGGACGTTCGATCGCACAGTTCCAGAACACACAGTTCCAGCTCGCAAATCTGAAGACAACCTGTGACGCTGCTCAGCTTCTGGTATATAAGGCAGCCTGCGCGAAGGACGCTGCCGGCTTCTCACCGGCATCCACTTACAGCGTAGAGGCTGCAGAGGCAAAGCTGTTTGCCGCAAAGGCCGCGATGGATGTCACGACAGAATGTGTACAGCTCCACGGCGGTTATGGTTATATCAGAGAGTATGACGTAGAGCGTATGATGCGTGACGCAAAGATCACCGAGATCTATGAGGGAACCGCAGAAGTTATGCGTATGGTTATTTCTGCAAATCTATTGAAATAAGCTCTTCGAAAACGCAGACAGGATCGTCACACGCGAAGCGTGTGTAAGAGACTGTATGCGGTTTACTGAAATAACAGGAGGAATATACCGTGAAGATAATTGTTTGTATTAAACAGGTACCGGATACCGCAGGCGGTGTCAAATTCAAACCGGATGGTACCTTGGACCGTGCGGCTATGCTTGCCATCATGAATCCGGACGACAAGGCCGGACTTGAGGCGGCACTGAGAATCAAGGACGAGACCGGAGCGGAGGTTACGGTCCTCACCATGGGACTTCCGAAGGCAGCTGATGTTCTTCGCGAGGCGATTGCGATGGGCGCGGACAAGGGCGTTCTTCTGACCGACAGGAAGCTCGGCGGAGCAGATACCTGGGCGACTTCCTCGACGCTTGCTGCCGGGATCCGCAAAATCGGAGAGTATGATCTGATCATCACCGGACGTCAGGCGATCGACGGCGATACCGCGCAGGTTGGACCGCAGATCGCCGAGCACCTCGGCATTCCGGTGATCTCCTATGCGCAGGCGATCAAGGTGAACGAGGCGGAGAAGACCGTAGAGGTTGAGCGTCAGTTCGACGACAGATATCATGTGCTGAAGGCAAAGATGCCCTGCCTGATCACAGCTCTTTCCGAGCTGAATCCTCCGCGCTACATGACTCCGGCGGGAATCTGGGATGCGGTTGACGCGGAAATCACCACTTACAATCGCGATGATCTGACTACACTGAAGGATGAGGACTGCGGTCTCGCTGGTTCTCCGACAAAGATCGCGAAGGCTTCCGACAAGGTACGCAAGGGAGCAGGCACCATGTTCAAGGATCTTGATCCGGATGCCGGTGCTGCTGTCATCTGCGAAGAACTGACAAAGAGACATTATATTTGATGAAGGCGGTGAGTAGAATGAGTTTAGAAGATTACAAGGGTGTATATATCTTTGCACAGCAGGTAGATAATCACATTGACAACATTGCCTTCGAGCTCCTCGGAAAGGCAAGAGACCTGGCAAAGCCTCTGAACACACAGGTTACCGCGGTCCTGATCGGATACCAGGTTGGAGACCTTGCGGACGAACTTGCCGAGTACGGCGCGGACAGGGTCATCGTTGTGGATGATCCGGAACTGAAGGAGTACCGCACGGAGCCTTACGCACACGCGCTGGCATCTGTCATCGAGAAGTACAAGCCGGAGATCATGCTGGTAGGCGCAACCGCGATCGGACGCGATCTCGGACCTACGGTATCGGCCCGTGTTCATACAGGACTTACCGCGGACTGCACCTCCCTCGATATCGGAGATTTCCCGCTTCAGCCGAAGCCGAATCAGGAGCAGAAGCACAATCAGCTGCTCATGACCCGTCCGGCATTCGGAGGCAACACCATTGCCACCATCGCATGCCCGGACAACAGACCGCAGATGTCGACCGTCCGTCCCGGCGTTATGGAGAAGATCACGCCGATCAAGGGCGCAAAGGCTGAGGTCATTAACTACAATCCGGGATTCACTCCGGATGACCGCTATGTCACAATCGAGAAGGTCGTGAAGAAGGTCAGCGAGACGGTAGATATCCAGAAGGCAAAGATTCTGGTATCCGGCGGCCGTGGTGTCGGAAGCCCGGAGAACTTCCAGATCCTCAGAGACCTGGCGGATGTTCTCGGCGGAGAGGTATCTTGCTCCCGTGCGGTAGTGGATAACGGCTGGGCACCGAAGGACCTGCAGGTCGGTCAGACCGGCAAGACCGTTCGTCCGAACATTTATTTCGCAATCGGTATTTCCGGAGCCATCCAGCATGTAGCTGGTATGGAGGAGTCCGACCTGATCATCGCGATCAACAAGGACGAATCCGCGCCGATCTTTGATGTGGCAGACATCGGAATCGTCGGAGATCTGAACAAGATCGTTCCGAAGCTCACGGCGGATATCAAAGCTGAGATTGCAAAAAAAGCCTGAATGAAATATCAGAATGAGAGATTCTGATGTGATGGCTGATATTGTAAGGAAAGCCTGAGCAAAATATCGGAATAAGTAATTCTGACATCCGGGATAAAAGAAAACAGAATCCGCAGGATTTATAAAAACTGAAAAAGGAGGGCTTTCACGCGATGAAATTCGTGTGAAAGCCCTCCTTTTATTTACGCGAACAGTGAGCCGCAGCCGAATGCGAAGTATTCGTGTGCGGCGAGCGTCGCGATAGCGAGATAAAACTCGCGCAGCGTGTTTTATCTCGTTTACGCGAACAGTGAGCCGCAGCCGAATGTGAAGTGTTCGTGTGCGGCGAGCGTCGCGATAGCGAGATAAAACTCACGCAGCGTGTTTTATCTCGTTCATGTCAGAACAGACCCTTGAGAGCAGGATAGAATTTACGGAACCGGTTATACTTCTCCTCGTATTTTTCCGTGAGAACCGGGTCTGGCTCGATTGTATCTGTGACATGTATGATGCGATCTGCCGCGTCCTCGACAGAAGCGAATTCACCACAGCCGACAGCCGCCAGCATGGCGCCGCCGAGAGAGGGACCCTCCTGAATGGCAGGGACATCGAGTGTCAGATTCATGACGTTGGCGCAGATCTTCATCCAGAGTTTTGATTTTGAACCACCGCCGACAATTTTGGAGCGGGTTACATTGAGACCAAGACCTCTGGCAATTTCGAGAGAATCACGAAGACCGAAGGCAACGCCCTCCAAAACAGCCTGCGTCATTTCGGCGCGCGTCGTATCCATGCGCATGCCGATAAAAGCTGCCTTGCAGGAGGGGTCATTGTGCGGGGAACGCTCGCCCATCAGATACGGAAGATAGAAGACACTGTTCTCCCCGAGCCGGGAGATCGATGCCTGCTCTCCGGAATAATCCTTTGTATTCAGAATCTCTTCATTCCACCATTTGTTGCAGGAGGCGGCACTGAGCATACAGCCCATCAGGTGATAGTGACCGTCTGCGTGGCAGAAGGAGTGAAGCGCGTGGTTGGGGGTATCCACAAACGAGGAACTTGAAATAAAGAGCGTGCCGGAAGTTCCGAGCGAAAGGTTGCATCTCTCATTTCCGACGGTTCCGGTTCCGACGGCGGAGGCTGCGTTGTCGCCTGCACCCGCGATGATCTTCACAGTGTGTGGAAAGCCCAGCTCATCCGCAATGGAAGGCCTGAGCGTCCCGACCGGCTCATAGCTTTCATAGAGCTTTGGAAGCTGTGATTCTGTGATGCCGCAGATCTCAAGCATTTCCGGGGACCAGCGTCTGTTTTTCACGTCGACGAGAAGCATTCCGGATGCGTCGGACAGGTCTGTGCAGAAGCTCCCGGAAAGCATATATGCAAGGTAATCCTTCGGAAGCATGATTTTGCATATTCTGCTGAAATTATCGGGCTCATTTTTGCGGACCCAGAGGATCTTGGGGGCGGTGAAGCCGGCGAAAGCAATATTCGCCGTCCAGGAAGCAATTTTAGTCTCACCGACGGTATGATTGAGGTAGTCGGTTTCCTCCTGTGTGCGACCGTCGTTCCACAAAATTGCGGGACGGATAATCTGATCCTTGTCATCAAGGATGACGAGGCCGTGCATCTGGCCTCCAAAACTGATTCCGGCGATCTCACTTCTGTCAATATCTTTGGTCAGGATCTTCATGCCCTCCAGGGATTCTCTGTACCAGTCCGAAGGGTCCTGCTCGGACCATCCGGGGTGAGGAAAGTGGAGAGGATACTCGCGGCTGATGATGTTCCGGATCGTACCAGCGGAATCCATAAGAAGAAGCTTGACAGCAGATGTGCCAAGGTCAATGCCGATATAGTACATAGAGCTATTCCTCCTGTATGTATTTTTGTGACAAATTGTGGCGCCCTGCCTTTGGAGCAGGGCGCTAACTGGTAATTTACGCGAACAGTGAGCCGCAGCCGAATGCGAAGTATTCGTGTGCGGCGAGCGTCGCGATAACGAGAAAAAACTCGCGCAGCGTGTTTTTTCTCGTTGTTAGGCAAAAGGATTTTCGTCCGCGTAGCGGTCTCCGGCGGGATGATTGTATCCGATCTCATCAACCGGGACACCGATGAATTTCAGGGTGTCGTAGAGAGTCTTTCCGTAATGACCAAACATTACGGCACCGTGGTGCGGGAAATTCTTCTCGATCAGCCAGTGACGATAGAAACGGCCCATTTCCGGAATCGCGAAGACACCAATGGATCCGAACGATCTTGTCGCAACCGGAAGAACTTCGCCCTGCGCGACATAGGCGCGGAGCTTGTTGTCTGCGGTTGACTGGAGTCTGTAGAAGGTGATGTCGCCAGGAACGATATCGCCTTCGATTGTTCCGTCGCACCACTCCTTCGGATGGGTGTTCGCCATGATGGCCTGATAAGCCAGATGCGGATTTGTCAGCTTGTTGGAGCAGGTGTTGCCGCAGTGGAAGCCCATGAAGGTGTCGCTGAACTTCCAGTTGTATGCGAATTTGCCCTCGATACTTTCCTTGTACATATCCTTCGGTACGGAGTTGTTGATATCGAGAAGAGTTACCTCATCCTGGCTCAGGCAGAGACCGATGTACTCGGACAGGGTGCCGTAAATATCAACCTCGCAGCTTACCGGGATTCCCCTCTTCATGAGGCGGC
Organism: Bilifractor sp. LCP19S3_H10; assembly: GCF_052119185.1. Taxonomy (NCBI): domain Bacteria; kingdom Bacillati; phylum Bacillota; class Clostridia; order Lachnospirales; family Lachnospiraceae; genus Bilifractor; species Bilifractor sp. LCP19S3_H10. The sequence goes on along the minus strand of NZ_JBQKFT010000004.1, from coordinate 30,947 downwards.
TGTTTACATAGCAGGGAACAAAGCGGAACATATCCTGGAACGCGGGCCAGCATTTTGTGGTGAGTGCCACATATTCCTTGCAGCCCTTGTGGCTTTCCGCCCAGTCAAGGAGCGTCAGCTCGTACTGCGCAAGCTTCGGGAGCATCGCCGGCCGGTTTGCCTCGGTGTATCCCATTTCGTTGGACATGTCCTCGACAACAGATGCGATTCTTTCATCATCCGCGTGCTTGGTATAGGACTCATAGAGGTCAAGCTCGGATTCTTCCTCGATCTCGACGTTCAGATTGTAGAGCTGCTTGATCGGTGCATTGCAGGCAAGGAAGTTGGACGGACGCGGGCCGAAGGAGATAATCTTCAGGTTGTTCAGTCCGATGGAAACTCTGGCGATTGGAAGGAATTCATGGATGCGGTCTGCAAGATCATCGGCGTCGCCGACCGGTTCATCAGGGATGTAGGCCTTTACATTGCGCAGAGCCAGGTTGTAGCTCGCGTTGAGCATTCCACAGTATGCGTCGCCGCGGCCGCCCTTCAGATTGGTCTGTGTCTCTTCGGCGGCGGCACAGAACATCACCGGTCCGTCAAAATATTTCGCGAGCATCGTCTCGGAAATCTCCGGACCGAAATTGCCGAGAAATACGCACAGCGCATTGCAGCCTGCGGCCTTCACATCCTTGAGTGCGTTCATCATATCTGTTTCGCTCTCAATGATGGTGATCGGACACTCGTAAATATCTGCGGCGTTATATTTCGCAGCATAGGCATTTACCAGAGCTTTGCGCCGGTCAAGGGTGAGACTTGCCGGAAAACAGTCACGGCTCACGCCGACAATGCCGATTTTTACAACTGGAATATTATTCATTATGATATCCTCCTGATAGATAAAAAGTCTGTGAAGCTTTCCCGGACAGATAAGGAATCTGTGAAGCATTCCGGGATAAATAAAAAATCCTGTGAAGTATTTCGGGATAAAATAAAAAATCTTTCGCAGCATTCCGGGATAAAATAAAAAATCCGCGAAGCTTTCCCGGGTAATGGGCTGGTCAGTCCACCCTGAGATTTTCGCCATCGAGACCGTTAAAAGCGCCTTCGATTCCGGCATCCGGATGTGCGATGAGCCATTTGTTGACAGCGGTAATCAGTTTGTCTTCGCTGTCTCCCCCGTGAGCGGAGGTCAGTTCGGTATTCGTGCCCTTCGGGAGTACCACGACACAGCGGAACGGCTTGCCGTCAACGCTGCACGGCGCGTAATGAAGGGTGGTGGCGTAAACCTCGATCACTGTGCCTGCCGGCACGAGGAACGCCTCAACCTTTGAGGTGTCATAGTGAAAATCATCTGTGATATCCTGCTGTTTTCCGAGAAGGAGAATGAGATCATTCTCCGCAATATTGATTTCGGATGAACGGTGATATTCCAGAGCGTTCAAAAAAACATTATACCCATTGCAGTATCCGATCTGGACCGGAAGCTCGCCATATACAATCTGGCGGACTTTCTCTCCAGCCGCGGTCTGCTCAAGCTTCGGATCCGATGCGACGTAGATGGTGTGATCCGTCGGGCAGTCAGTATCCTTTAAAGCCTCCATAATGCCGGAAACATCAAGGCCGCGTATGATACGGCCATATGGATGAAAGGATTCATCGTGGACATTATGTATTACCATTCTAAAAACCTCCCTTAATATCTGTGAAGTTTGTCCTGATATAGAAAACTTCTCTAGTCATCGCCTATCATTATAACAGATTGTGCCGGAAATACGATGCATTTTCTTGACAAAAGGTACAAAAAACACAACAAAAATCAGAACAAAAACAGAACAAGGAAAAAGACAGAGATGTAGACGAAGATTCCGAACAGAAACAGAACTGCAAGATAGAACGAAAAATCGGGCGGCCTTCGGCTGTGGGAAGGCCGCCCGGTGTGTTGTGAAGCTTTCATTCAGGCAGAAGAAATTGGTATGAGGCAGACCGCAGATCGACGTAGCCTACGTCATTGCTGCAGAAGAGACTTCAGATCCTGGTAGAATTCCGGATAGGATATGTTCACGCATTCGGCGTCCCGGATCTCTGTTTCGCCATCGGCGGCGAGGGAGGCAATGGCAAAGGACATGGCGATGCGGTGATCGAGGTGGCTGTCGATGAGGGCACCGTGAAGCGGTTTTCCTCCATTGATTATCATACCGTCGTCGGTACCGGTGATGTCGACACCCATGCGGGAGAGATTTTCCACCATGAGGTCAAGACGGTTGGACTCCTTTACCTTCAGCTCACCTGCGTCTCGGATCACGGTTGTCCCCTCGGCTGTTGCAGCGAGGACAGCGATGATCGGGATCTCATCGATCAGAGTCGGAATCAGACTGCCTTCAATTACGGTGCCATGAAGCGGAGTGTACCGCACTTCGAGGTCTGCCGTGGATTCTCCGCCAGAAGCCGAAAGTCTGCGGTAGGTCACAGTTCCGCCCATGTCCTGAATAACGCGCAGAATACCGTCGCGGGTGGGATTTGTGCCCACGTTCCGCAGCAGAATCTCTGAGCCGGGGATCATGCAGGCGGCTGCCAGAAAATAGGCGGCGGAGGAGATGTCGCCGGGTACTTTTACAGATATTCCGGAGAGCTCATTTCCGGGATGAATGGTTGCCGCAAGACCGTCGGAGGACAAATCGGCGCCGAAATGACGAAGCATCAGTTCCGTGTGATTTCTGGAAAGAGCCGGCTCTATGACTGTTGTAGCAGAATCAGCGTAAAGCCCTGCAAGCAGAAGGCATGATTTTACCTGGGCGGATGCCACCGGAGAATGATAGGTAATGCCGTGAAGCGGCTGACCTATAATCTGAAGAGGTGCGCATCCGTTGTCACGTTCGCTGGTGATGCACGCGCCCATCTGCGTCAGTGGTTCGATGATCCGGTTCATGGGCCGCTTTTGTATGGAGGCGTCTCCGGTGAGGGTACAGGGAAAATCCTGTCCGGCAAGAATGCCGGAGATGAGGCGGGTCGTTGTTCCGGAATTGCCGCAATCGAGCACAGTGTCCGGAGCGTTGAGCCCGTGGAGCCCCTTCCCGTGGACGATGACATGATCCGGGTGTTCCGGATTGGTTTCGATATCAATCCCCATGCTGCGGAAGCAGCTGATAGTGGAGAGGCAGTCGGCGCCGGGCAGAAAATGGGAGATCTCAGTCGTCCCGTTTGCGAGACTGCCGAACATGACTGCCCGGTGAGAGATGGATTTATCCCCCGGAATATCCAACTGTCCGTGAAGCGGTTTATCTGTAGGATAAAATTTCATGACACGGTTCCTTCCTTCTGAAAGTTCTGCAGATTCATTTACTGTATAAGCTCTTCGAAAACGCAGACAGGATCGTCACGCGCGAAGCGTGTGTAAGAGACTGTATGCGATTTCAAAGGCAATAGGTATGAGGATGAAGCGCGAACGCGCGAAATCCGAATGCCTGTAGGATTGCGGGAGTGCGAAGCACGGAGCAATCCGTAGCTTATACAGTATGTGGCACGACTTATCGTATGAGGTTTACTGTATAAGATGCGTAGTAGCTCATTTATATCCCGTTTATATTTCGGAAATGTCATTATTGCCTGCGGCCCATCGGATGACGCGGCGGGAAGCAATCTTTTTTCAGACCTTGCGACGGACGAGGTAGTTTCGTTTCCGCAGTACGTCATCTGCATCGTTCCGTGCGTTTTCGTCATAAAATTCGATCCGGAGGACTCCGTCTTCAAATTCCCGGTTGTGAATGATGCCGATGTTCCGGATGCTGATCTGATTCATGGCGAGCAGCGTCGTAACGGTTGCGATTCCGCCGGGTTCGTCGTAGATATCCACGTACAGAAGATATTGCCTCGGAACCGATCCCCTCTTGATGTCATCGATGGAATCCCGGTAATCCTTGGACGAGGAGAATGTGCGGTAGAGGCCGTCGGCATCAGCCGAATCGATCATGGAGCGGAAATTGGAGAGAAATTCCATATAGCGGTCAAGAACCTTCAGGATATCTTTCCGGTTGGCAAGGCAGATCTGCTGCCACATGACCGGAGATGAGGAGGCGATTCTGGTGATGTCGCGGAACCCGCCCGCTGCCACCAGCTTCATTTTCTCATCCCGGGTATCGATGCTTTTCACTGTGTTCACCAGAGATGAGGCAACGATATGCTCGAGGTGGCTGACACCTGCAACGATGTAGTCGTGTTCTTCAGCGGAGACTACAATCGGGAGAGAGCGGATGGACCGGATCAGGTCCGAGTAGCGCCGGACCTTTTCAGTGTCAGTTTTCTGGTTTGTCGTAATAAAATAATACGCGTTTTCCAGCAGGTAATCCGTGGAGCTGGAAAAACCGGTTTTTTCCGTACCCGCCATCGGATGGCCGCCGATGAAATTCTCTGCCAGACCTGTCCGGATCGCAGCCTCGGTCGTCTCGCCCTTAACGGAGCCTACATCGGTCAGTATGCAGTCTTTCCGGATGATGGATTTGAGAAACGGAAAATAGGTGATATTGGTCTGTACAGGTGCGCACAAAAAAATAAAGTCACAGTCTCCGAAGCGCGGATCATTCTGGCCGAGGGCTTCATCGATTGCGCCTGCCTCCAGAGCCTGCTCAAGCGTGGAAGGGGTATGAGAGTATGCAAGTATATGAAAATCCGGATGGAATTTTTTGATGGATCTGGCCAGGGAACCTCCAATCAGTCCGAGACCGATAAAGCCGATACAAGTCATAGGAGTTTTTCCTCACTGTAATATACATCAGCACGTCAAAGCGCTAAAACAACTTATGTCAGTGTACTGGATAAACAGCGAAAAGTCAATGAAGGCAGATCAGACGATAATCATGAAAAAATAAGACGTAATTGCGGCGTAATAACGGCCCTGCTGTAGACTGCCGGTCGGAAATGTTGGGTAAATGACACAAAAAGGTTGATAATATTACAAGTTTTTAGTAAAATATATCCATAGCGCCGAGAAAGAGAGAAAGCGCTTTCGAGGCGACTCAAATGTATGGAGGTTAACATTATGGAGGTTTTCAGAACTGACAGGGTCAGAAACGTCGTAATACTCGGACACGGCGGAGCAGGCAAGACTACCCTTGTTGAGGGAATGGCATATCTTTCCGGCATCACCAGCCGTCTCGGAAGTGTTAACGACGGAAATACAATCAGTGATTACGATAAAGAAGAGATTAAGCGCAAGATTTCTATCAATACATCCATTGTTCCCGTTGTGTGGAACAAGTGCAAGGTAAATGTACTGGATACCCCCGGATATTTCGATTTTGTCGGCGAGGCTGAAGAAGCGGTTTCTGCTGCGGATGCGGCGGTAATCGTGGTTTCCGGAAAGGCCGGCGTTCAGGTAGGCACAGAGAAGGCATGGGATCTCTGTGAGAGATACAACCTTCCGAGAATGTTTTTTGTCACGGACATGGATATTGATGACGTATCCTATCGTGATGTTGTTCTGAAGCTTCAGGAGCTTTACGGCAAGAAAATCGCTCCCCTTCATATGCCGATCCGAAAGGACGGGAAGTTTATCGGCTATGTGAATATCGTGAAGAACAAGGGACGCAGATACATTAATAAGAATGAAAAAGAGGAAATCCCGGTACCGGATTACCTGAAGGATTACCTCTCTGAATATAGAGACGCGCTGCTGGAGTCAGTGGCGGAGACCAGTGAAGAGATGATGGACCGCTATTTCAACGGTGAGGAATTCTCTCCCGCGGAGATTGGCGCTGCACTGGCAATGAATGTCGGCTCCGGAGATATGGTTCCGGTCTGCATGGGATCTCCGATCAATCTGCAGGGTGTGAAGATTCTCCTTGATGATATCGTGGAATATTTCCCGGATCCATCCCGGAGAAAACGCGCGGGACTTGACCGCAGCAGCAATGATGTATTCAATGCGGACTATAATTTCACCGGTCCGAAGAGCGCAACGATCTGGAAGACGATCGCGGACCCGTTCCTCGGAAAGTATTCCGTTATCAAGGTCTGCTCCGGTGTATTGAAGTCAAATGACGTGCTCTACAATGTCACGCAGGATTCCGAGGAGAAGATCGGAAAGCTGTATGTCATGACCGGCAACAAGCCAGTGGAGGTACCGGAGCTTCATGCTGGTGATATTGGAGCGCTGGCAAAGCTCGGCGATGCAAAGACCGGCGATTCTCTGGCAACAAAGGATCATCCGGTTGACTTCGGTCCGGTGGCGGTGTCGAAGCCTTATACGGCAAAACGCTACAAACCGCTGAACAAGAATGATGTGGATAAGATTTCCCAGGGCCTTTCCAGACTTCAGCTGGAGGATCTGACAATGAAGGTTGTCAATGACTCGGCAAATCATCAGTCTCTGATCTATGGCATCGGTGAACAGCACATTGAAGTTATCGCAGCGAAGCTGAAGGAGAGATATAAGGTTGATATCGAGCTCTCTGAGCCGAAGATTGCCTTCCGCGAGACGATACGCAAGAAATCCGACGTGGACTCCAAGTACAAGAAGCAATCCGGCGGACACGGTCAGTATGGACACGTGAAAATGCGCTTTGAGCCATCAGGGGATCTGAATACACCGTTTGTTTTTGAAGAAGAGGTTGTGGGAGGATCTGTTCCGAAGAACTATTTCCCTGCGGTTGAGAAAGGCCTGGCAGAATCGGTGACATCCGGACCGCTTGCGGCATATCCGGTAGTCGGTGTCAAAGCGATTCTTTATGATGGATCCTATCATCCGGTTGATTCCTCGGAGATGGCATTCAAGACCGCAACCATTATGGCGTTTAAGGATGGTTTTATGAAGGCGGATCCGGTATTGCTGGAGCCGATTGTAGATCTTAAGGTGATTGCGCCGGATGCGTTCACCGGCGATATAATGGGTGACCTGAATAAGCGACGTGGACGCGTCCTGGGAATGAATCCGGCCGGAAACGGGAAGACGGAGATCGAGGCGGAGGTACCGCAGCTCGAGCTGAGCGGATATTCCAATACGCTTCGTTCCATGACCGGAGGTGCCGGCGATTTCTCCTATGAGTTCGCGAGATATGAGCAGGCTCCGGCGGAGATCCAGAAAGCACAGGTTGAGGCGAGAGCAGGAAAGGTCACGAAGCTTGATGACTGACAGGACGGCTTTCCTCTGCTGAGAGTGCTCCTGTGAATGTGAATCTGCTGTCTGCTGCATCAGCTGGGAAGCTGTATGCGGCAGACAGCTTTTTTACGCGAACAGTGAGCCGCAGCCGAATGCGAAGTATTCGTGTGCGGCGAGCGTCGCGATAACGAGATAAAATTCGCGCAGCGTGTTTTATCTCGTTTAGAGTGTTTTAACTCGCTTTCCGAACAGCCTTTGTGTTATGATGATAAAGACTAAAAAAATGCATTACAGGCGGAGCGGCAGGATCCATACAGGCTACCGCGAAGGCGGAGACATGATCAGGACGTCCGCATGGAAAGGAGACAGCAAAAATGGGGAATGATAAGGAATTTGAGGCTGGCAGTATGAGAGGGAATCCTCTGGGAACTGACATCAGTGCGGAGGAAGTTCGGGATCTGGCGGAGAAATTCATTTACTCCAGATATATTGTGGGTAAGGAACAGAACCAGAAATTTCTGCATAACCTGAAGATGCCGGAATACCTGGCACTGCATATCGTGCGGGAATATGTAAAGGATCTTCCCGAGGACAATCGGAAAATGTATCTGAATGTTCTGTCGGAGAAGCTGGAACTTCCGATAAACGAAACCTCCCATGTGGCTGAGGCACTGAAAAACCGCGGTTACGTGACCTGGACTTTTGATGGGAAGGGAAACGGAGGCACTTATCTCAATATTACCCAGCGCGGGCTTGATATGCTTGCGGATAATGAGAAGCGCGTGGACAAGTTTACGAAAAAGGTCGTTAATCGTTTCGGACTCGACCGGATGCTTCAGTTTATGGAAATGAGCTCGGAGCTCTCCCGGATCATGAAGGATGAGCGGGAGGGAACAGAGTCCGGAGAAAGCAGCGGTAAGGCATGATTTCTCCGTATAATTTCCGCAGGCTGGAGAAAAAGTGGGAGGGCCTTTTTGGCCCATCCGCGGATGTCCGGGACGTGATACCAGAGTACTATCTCAGGGAATACGGACAGGATGCAATGCGCATGTATGTACTGTTCTCCGGAAAGCTGCCCGGAAACAGCGAACGGGATGAAGCATGTGCCGAGGGCCTTCTTCGATATCTTCGCCGATACTGGAGAGATGCGGAGACAATCCTGGAACAGTCAGAAGAGTCAGAGACGGCAGATGGATCAGAGGCTGCCGGCCGCTTCGATGTCTGCGATGCGGAAAGGCTTCCGGGAGAAGCCCGCGAGCTGATATATACCGTAAATGAGAGAGTCAGCCGCTCTAAGTGGAATACAGCGGCGGCAGCGATGATGGAAGGCCTGAATCTGCTGCGGAGGGAGAAGGGCGTCCGGGGACTGGCTGGCCCTGCGGAGGAACTTTTATTTATGAAGAATTACATTCTTCTGTCTGCTCCGTTCACCCCTTACATCGCACAGGAGCTTTGGGAGAGATACGGCGGGTGCGGATATCATGATGAGCGCGGATATCATCGCGGTGTGCCGGACGTTTTGGAAGATGAAGACAGAAGAAGCGTCATGGAGGAACCCTGGCCGATTGCCGGGGATGCAGATAGGTCCGGTGATCCGGTTCGCCTTCCAGTCTGTATCGATGGAAGAAAAAGAACCGAGATACCGGCACTTTTTGGGTGGACCCGGGAACAGGCGGAAAGGGCAGCGGCCGCTGCCCTCGGCAGCAGGATGCCATCAGATGTCGGGAGAATTGTCTATGTGCCGGGGCGCATTCTGAACCTTGTGACAAAGTAAACGGCCATACGATAAGTCGTGCCACATACAGTATAAGCTATGGATTGCTCCGTGCTTCGCACTCCCGCAATCCTCCAGGTATTCGCACTTCCGTGCCGCTTAAGCGTCACTTCGTGCTCATACCTGTTGCCTTCGAAATCGCATACAGTCTCTTACACACGCTTCGCGCGTGACGATCCTGTCTGCGTTTTCGAAGAGCTTATACAGTAAACGGCCATATGATAAGTCGTGACACATACTGTATAAGCTATGGATTGCTCCGTGCTTCGCACTCCCGCAATCCTCCAGGTGACCGACTTCGTCGGTCTGTCGCGGCGTTCGCCCCACCGCTTCACACTTTGTGTGAGCGGGTGTGGCTCACTGCCCGCGCATATTCGCATTCACGCGGTGCTTCACACCGCTCCATGCTCATACATGTTAGCGTCGTTCAAGCATGCAGTTTTCTGTGCATGCTTCTCATGCCCAAAAACTGCCCGCCTGACGACGGCTTTATGCAGTAAACCTTTTCGTTTTTTTGTTTGCAAAGTGAAATTTTGGTGTATAATATCAGCAGATTATCATTAGGAGGACAAATCAATGGCTACAAAAGATATTGACTGGGGAAGCCTGGACTTTAATTACAGAGAAACAGATTACAGCTATGTCTCCATGTACAGAGACGGAAAGTGGGATGAGGGCAGGCTGACGAAGGATCACACAGTTACGATGAGTGAGTGCGCGGCGGTTCTTCAGTATTCTCAGTCCTGCTTTGAAGGCCTCAAGGCATATAGAACGAAGGACAACAAGGTGGTATGCTTCCGCCCGGATATGAATGCGCAGCGTATGTATGACTCCTGCAAACGGCTGGAAATGCCGCCGTTCCCGGTTGATCGTTTTGTGAAAGCTGTTGAAGAAGTGGTAAAGGCGAACGTTGACTGGGTACCGCCATATGGCTCCGGCGCAACGCTCTATATCCGTCCTTATATGTTCGGATACAATGCGGTTATCGGAGTAAAGCCTGCTGAGGAGTATATGTTCCGTATCCTCGTGACGCCGGTTGGCCCGTATTTTAAGGGCGGAGCAAAGCCGGTTGTTGTGCGTATTCCTGACTTCGACCGCGCCGCGCCGCATGGAACCGGCGGAATCAAGGCCGGCCTGAACTATGCGATGAGTCTTCACCCGATCATGGAGGCGCACAGAGAGGGATTCAACGAGAACCTGTATCTGGATCCGGCGACCAGAACAAAGGTGGAAGAGACCGGCGGAGCAAATGTAATCTTTATCAAGGACAACGGGAAGACACTGGTAACGCCGAAGTCCGATTCGATTCTTCCGTCTATCACGCGCCGTTCCCTCTGCTATATTGCCGAGAATATGCTGGGCATGAAGGTGGAGCACAGACCGGTTATGTTCAGTGAAGTACCGGAATTTGAGGAAATGGGTCTTTGCGGAACCGCAGCCGTTATCAGCCCGGTAGGACAGATCAATGACCATGGCAGAATCATCAACATTCCGAGCGGCATGGAGAAGATGGGACCGGTTCTCACAAAGCTTCGCAGCACACTGACAGGTATTCAGGACGGAGAGATCGAAGGACCGGAAGGCTGGGTTCATGAGATAGACGTTGACTGAAGAAAAGTGAATCCCTGACGTTCTTTTTACAGGTTAATTGAATTAACAGAAAATTGATGCTAATATGAGACTGTCGCATGATATGCATACAGTGAATCAGCGGACCGGCCGCAGGATGAACACGTACTGCGGACCGGGATAAGCAGAGAAGATTTTGATTCACGGGTAGGCTCAATGCGGTGGTCTCATTTTTTGTGAGTCCGGAAGAAAGACAGAAAGGCATCATAAGTGAATCAGAATAGTACACCGATTTTGGACGCAATTGAAAATTTCCGCAATGAAAGGCCGGCATTTTTTCGCATTCCGGCGCATCGCTTTGAACGCGGAGCAGACCCGAGAGCTTTGGAGGTCCTCGGGGAAAGGGCGTTTATGAGCGACCTGACAGAGGCTGAGGGACTGGATGATCTGCATCAGCCGGCGGGGCCGATCCGGGAGGCACAGGATCTGGCTGCGGAAATCTGGGGATCGGATCACTGCTGGTTTCTGGTGAATGGTACAACGTGTGGGAATGAAGCTATGATTCTCGCCTCTGTACAGCCCGGGGAAAAAATCCTGGTTCCGAGGAATGCGCATAAATCCGTGCTGATGGGCCTGATTCTGAGCGGAGCTGTTCCGGTATGGGTAAACACGGAGACAGTTCCCGGATGGAATATCTCCGGTGAGGTGAAACCAGAGGAGATTGAAAAAGCATTGGAGCGGGACAGCGAAATCCGAGCAGTCTTTGTGGTGAGCCCGACTTATTACGGGATCTGTTCCAATTTGCGGAGAATTGCGGACATCTGTCACCGGCATGGGATTCCTCTGCTTGTCGACGAGGCACATGGATCCCACCTGTATTTTTCGGACGAGATGCCGGAAGGAGCGATCCGGGCAGGGGCGGACGCAGCGGCACAGAGCATTCACAAGACATCCGGAAGTATGACGCAGAGTTCAATGCTTCAGTGGAAGAGCCGTTTTCTTTCACGCCAGAGACTGGATGAGTGCCTGAAGCTCGTGATGAGCACGAGCCCGAATTACCTTCTTATGGGTTCTTTGGACGGAGCACGCCATAACCTTGCGCTCCACGGCGGAGAATTGATGAGCAAATCGATGGCGATGGCAGACATTCTTCGTGAGGAGCTTGCGCGGATTCCTTACGTGGATGTACTGACGACAGATGTGTGTTATGAGATGTCCGGGGAAGAAAAAATTGCCCTTGCGACTGCAAAGTCAGCGGGAATTCCTGTGGAAGAGCTTCTCGGGAAGGGAAAAAAAGTGCCGGAACATCTGACGCTGGATCCGCTCCGGATCGTTTTTTCGGTAAGGAGAGCAGGAATCACAGGTTTTCGTCTGCAGAGACTGCTCTATGATAAGGGCAGAGTCAGCACAGAACTGGCAGATTTTGAGAACGTAGTGGCAGTCGTCACGTGGGGAAATAACGGCGATGATATCCGGCGGCTGGTAGAGACGTTGAAGGAGATCCTGAGGGAACAGACGGGCTGCGGCACAGAGGACATTCCGAGGGAAAGTGCGGAAGAAATCGGGAGCTTGTCGGACGGGAAACGCGGGGACTATCTCAGGCATGCCGCATCTGTGCTTCCCCAGGTGGTAATGACACCGAGAGAAGCTTTTTACAGTGAGAAGATTCTGGTGAAATGGGAAGATGCGGTCGGCAGAGTTGCCGGGGAAAGCATCATCCCGTATCCTCCGGGGATTCCGCTGATCTGTCCGGGTGAGGTGATCACCAGAGAAATTTTCGACATTGTCCAGCGGTACAGGGAAAACCGGCTGCCGATCCACGGACCTGCGGACCGTGATCTGGAAACCATGAGGGTCATCCGATATCGAACAAAGCTGGATATCACCTGAGGATGGCATGAAGGAAAAATATTAACCGGGAGGTATGCATGAAATTTATATCCTGGAATGTGAATGGGCTGCGAGCCTGTGTGGGAAAAGGATTCAGGGAGTATTTCGACAGCACCGGCGCGGATTTCTTCTGTATTCAGGAGAGCAAGCTTCAGGCCGGTCAGATCGATTTTGCGCCGGAGGGCTATTACTGCTATTGGAATTATGCTGACAGAAAGGGATATTCCGGCACAGCGGTTTTTGCAAAGCAGGAGGCGCAGAATGTCACTTACGGGATCGGAGTGGAGGAGCATGATCATGAAGGACGCGTGATCACTCTTGAATATGAGAAGTTCTATCTCGTGACCTGCTATACGCCAAATTCCCAGAGTGAACTGAAGCGGCTGGATTACCGGATGCGCTGGGAGGATGATTTCCGCGCATATCTTCACACCCTCGCGGAGAAAAAACCGGTGATTGTCTGCGGGGATCTGAATGTGGCGCATGAAGAAATTGATATCAAAAATCCGAAGGCGAACCGCAGAAATGCCGGATTTACCGATGAAGAACGGGAAAAGATGACGGAGCTTCTGGATTCGGGGTTCACGGATTCCTACCGCTGGCTGCATCCTGATAAGATTGAGTACTCCTGGTGGTCGTACCGCTTCCGGGCGCGTGAGAAAAATGCGGGATGGAGAATCGATTATTTCCTGATCACCGATAATCTCAGAGATCATGTCAGCGATGCGGTTATCCACACCGATGTGATGGGATCGGACCATTGTCCGGTTGAGCTGGATCTTACGATATGATTTCAAGCCGGATGAGGTCGGATTCGGGGAAGCCGGCTATCTGACAATAGGTATGGGATGAAGCTGCAAAGCAGCGAAGTGACGCGCAAGCGGCACGAAAGTGCGAATATGCGCGGGCGGGTGAGCCACATCTGCGCACACACAGTGTGAAGCGGTTTACCTGTCTGTGATCAGGGAAGAACCGGAGGAAGAGAATGGCAGAGAAGACAGAATTCAGGGTAACACCATCAGATCCGGAAAGACTTGGAGTGCACGGCATTACGACGAACGGAGTACGCAACGGAAACCTGTTCGCCTGCGTGATTCCGGAAGGGAAGCGGGCGGAGCTTCTGCTCTATCATACAGGGGAGATTGAGCCTTGTCAGGTGATTCCTCTCGAGGAAAAATACCGGATTGGCGACATCAGCGCAGTCTTTGTGGAGATGGAGAATGCAGGAGCGTATGAATACAATTATCGGGTAGAGGGGAAGATCGTTGCGGATCCCTATGCCAGATCTGTTCGTAGAATCACAAATCCGGTCAGCGGGGAGGAAGAGTACCGGTGTTCCATGAAGGTCTATTTCAAGGCAGGAAGCGAGCCCCTCAATATACCCTATGAGAACAGTATCTTCTACAAACTTCACGTGAGAGGCTTCACAAAGACCCGGCCGGCGGGCGTGAAGCATCCCGGAACATTTCTCGGTGTCACGGAGATGATCCCGTATCTGAAGGACATGGGGGTGACTTCGTTGATCCTCATGCCGTGCTATACGTTCGAAAATCAATCCAATGAGGAAAAATACTACTATCTGGATCAGCAGGTGCAGGTGAAGGAACCGGAGAATAATGCGGACCCGGTTTTGAATTACTGGGGGTACACGAAGGGACTTTATTTTGCGCCGAAGAAGGCTTACTGCGCCACGGATAATCCGAACAAGGAGTTCGCGGAAATGGTGGATGTCCTCCATGAGGCTGGCCTGGAATGCATCCCGGAGTTCTATTTTCTTCCGGAAGCGGATGCAAGACTTGTCACTGATGTGCTGCGCTACTGGCGCCTTCACTTCAAGGTGGACGGTTTCCATCTGGTCGGCGACGGGAGCTGGATTCATGCGGCCGTTACCGACCCCCTGCTTCGGAGAACGAAGCTGATTACCTCCGGCTATGATACCTCCGTGCTGTACGGAGGCAGAAAACCGGCTTTCCGGAACCTTGCGGCTATGAATCCGTCCTACGAGCAGGCGATGCGCCGGTTTCTGAAGGGCGATCCGGATGTCGGCACGGACGAAGCCGGCTGGTATCTACGAAGAAACAGCGAGGACCAGGCGTTCATCAATTATTTCGCGGACCAGGACGGTTTTACAATGTATGACATGGTTTCATATGAGGAAAAACATAATGAAGCCAACGGTGAGCAGAATCACGACGGAACCGATTTCAATTTTACCTGGAACTGCGGTGAAGAAGGACCGACAAGAAAGAACGCGGTTCGCCAGCTGAGGCGGCAGCTGCTCAGGAATGCTTTTCTGATGCTGATGACCAGCCAGGGAGCACCGATGGTCTACGCAGGGGATGAGATGGAGAACAGCCAGGGAGGTAACAACAATGCCTGGTGCCAGGATAACCGCACGGGATGGGTTGCATGGAGCAGATCAAAATCAGCGAGAGAGATGCATGATTTTGTCAGAGAAGCCATTGCGTTCCGCAGGGAACATCCGGTTCTTCGATCCGCACGGGTGCTGCGGATGGCGGACTATAAGGCCTGCGGATTCCCGGACCTTTCGTTTCACAGCGAGGTGGCATGGATGAGTGCCGCCGGAAAGACGAAGACAGGATTCGGCGTCATGTACTGCGGGCAGTATGCGGAGAAGCCGGACGGAACAGCGGACGACACGATCTATATCGCATACAATATGTACTGGCTGACGCAGCGGTTCGCACTTCCAGATCTTCCGGAAGACTTCCGGTGGGTCATCCGCGCGGATACATCGCGTGAGCAGGCGTTCCCGGAGGAAGGTACGGAGACGGAAATCGATTCAGACGAGAAGGCAGTGGAGGTATCTCCGAGAAGTATCGTGATCTTAGTGGCGGTGCGAAAATGAAGAAAAATTACGCGTGGCAGCATTTCAAGACAATTACACATCACAAGTGCCTGGTCCTTCATTATTGTTTCCGAATGGGGCTTTACTGGCAGGGAATTGTGCATGATCTGTCCAAGTATTCTCCTACGGAATTCCGTGAGGGGGCGAGATACTGGCAGGGAACCAGAAGCCCGAACAACGCGGAACGCGAGGCTACAGGAGTTTCCCTTGCCTGGCTTCACCATAAGGGGCGCAACAAGCACCATTTCGAATATTGGATTGACTATGGTATAAACTGTGATACAATCATCAAAGGCGTGCCGATTCCCCGCAAATATGTGGCGGAAATGGTCGCGGACCGTATCAGCGCATCCAGAGTATATCTGGGGGACGGCTATAATGACCGCGCTCCCTACGAGTACTGGAAGAGAGGCAGAGACAAGTTATGGTTTGTCGATGATTCTGTGAAGAATCAGCTTGATCTGCTGCTCGGGATGCTGGCAGAGAAGGGTGAAGACGTAACTGTTTCATATATAAGACACACATTTTTGAAGGGTGGACAACAGGAATGAAAAAAGTAGTGAAATTCGGTGGCAGTTCTCTCGCAAATGCTGAGCAGTTCAAGAAGGTCGGAGAAATCATCCGGGCGGATGAGGGCAGACGCTACGTTGTCCCGTCGGCACCCGGCAGACGGTTCAGCAATGACACCAAGGTTACCGATATGCTGTATGACTGCTACCATCGTGCGGAGGAAGATCAGGATTTCTCCGATGCGCTTCAAAATATTCGCGATCGTTACGATGAGATCATCAACGGTCTGGGCCTGTCTCTCAATCTGGACAGCGAGTTCGAGACAATCGCCGAAAATTTCCGCAGCAAAATCGGAACCGATTACGCTGCGTCCAGGGGAGAGTATCTGAACGGAATTGTGATGGCGGAATACCTCGGGTATGAATTTGTCGATGCCGCAAGCGTTGTGGCCTTCGACGAATACGGAAAGTTTGATGCGGTAAGGACAGATAAGCAGATGGGAGCGGTGCTTGAGCCTCTTGAGCATGCAGTGATTCCGGGATTCTACGGCGCAAAGCCGGACGGTACAGTGGAGACCTTCTCCCGGGGCGGGTCCGACATCACCGGATCCCTCGTGGCAAAGGCGGTTCATGCGGATCTGTATGAAAACTGGACGGATGTATCCGGCTTCCTGATGGCGGATCCGAGAATCATCAAGGATCCGGTTACCATCAATACGATTACCTATCGTGAGATGCGCGAGCTTTCCTACATGGGAGCGACGGTTCTCCACGAGGATGCGGTATTCCCTCTCAGAAAGGAAGGAATACCGATCAATGTTCGAAATACAAACCGTCCGCAGGATCCGGGCACGATGGTTGTCGAGAACACCTGCAACAAGCCGAAATATACCATCACCGGTATCGGCGGCAAGAAGGGATTCGCTTCCATCACAATTGAGAAGGCGATGATGAACGCGGAAGTCGGATTCGGCCGCAAGGTGCTTGAGGTATTCGAGGACTGCGGGATGACGTTCGAGCATACACCTTCCGGGATTGACACCTTCTCTGTGTATGTCAACCAGAACGAATTCGAGAAGCATGAGCAGCAGGTTATCGCCGGACTTCACAGATCTGTTCATCCGGACATGATCGAGCTGGAATCCGATCTGGCGCTGATCGCGGTTGTGGGCAGAGGAATGAGAAGAACGAGAGGAACCGCGGGACGGATTTTTGCCGCACTGGCCCATGCACATGTCAATGTCAAGATGATCGACCAGGGATCCTCCGAGCTGAACATCATCATCGGTGTGGAAAACCGCGATTTTGAGACGGCAATCAAGGCGATTTACGATATCTTTGTTGTTTCACGGCTGTAATCGTCAGATTTCATAGCGATAAGGGATTTCTTTATGCTATAATATAAGCAGTTGCCGTACGAATCATTGGCGGCAGGGTCCGTAAACAGAAGAAGAACAAGGAGATCGTGCATGAAAAGACTATTGCTGAAGCTCAGCGGAGAAGCGCTTGCAGGAGACAGGAAGACTGGATTTGACGAGGAAGTTGTAACAGGTGTAGCAAAACAGGTTCGGAAACTGGTGGATGACGGCTTCCAGATCGGGATTGTTATCGGAGGCGGAAACTTCTGGAGAGGCCGCTCCAGCAAGAATATCGACCGCACGAAGGCGGATGAGATCGGTATGCTTGCGACGGTTATGAACTGCATCTATGTGTCCGAGATTTTCCGGTCACAGGGGATGATGACATCGGTCCTGACACCCTTTGAGATCGGCGGAATTACGAAGCTGTTCTCGAAGGATCGAAGCAATAAATATTTTGCGCACAACATGGTTGTATTCTACGGAGGAGGAACGGGCAGCCCGTATTTTTCGACAGATACCACCGCTGTTCTCCGGGCGATTGAAATCGATGCTGACGAACTGCTTCTGGCGAAGGCTGTGGACGGTGTCTATGACAGCGACCCGAAGAGCAATCCGAATGCAAGGAAATACGATGAGGTTTCAATTCAGGAGGTCATCGACAAGCAGCTTCAGGTCGTGGATATGACCGCATCGATCCTGGCAAAGGAGAACAGGATGCCGATGGTGGTATTCGGCCTTGACGGGGAAGACAGCATCGTCAATGCTGCGCACGGGAAGATCACCGGGACAAGGGTGACCGTGTAAGAGACCAGGGAGGAATTTTACAATGAATGAGAGAGTAAAGGCATACGATGCCAAAATGGAGAAGACACTCGCAAACCTTGCAAATGAGCTCGGCGCCATTCGTGCCGGCCGTGCGAATCCCCATGTCCTGGATCGTATCACGGTTGACTATTACGGCGCTCCGACACCACTGAATCAGGTGGCGAATATTCAGGTTCCGGAGGCCAGAATCATTCAGATTCAGCCATGGGAATCTTCGATGATCAAACCGATCATCAAGGCGATCCAGACGTCCGATCTCGGCATTAATCCGAATACGGACGGTAAAGTGATCCGCCTGATTTTCCCGGAGCTGACCGAGGAGAGACGTAAGGAGCTCACAAAGGAGACAAAAAAGAAGGGCGAGGAAGCCAAGGTGGCTGTCCGCAACATCCGCCGGGATGGCAATGAGGCTTTCAAGAAACTGGAGAAATCCGAGGATCTGTCCGAGGACCTCATCGCGGAGCTTCAGGATGACCTTCAGAAGGCGACCGATAAGAGAATCAAAGAGATCGACAAGGCTGTGGAAGAGAAGTCCAAAGAGCTGATGAAAGTCTGATCGGCACAGACGGCTTCGTGAAACAGAAATGAGGGGGAGCTGACGTACGAAATGCTTGTTGTATAATTTGCCGCAGAGGTTTTGCTCCGGGGCATTGTGCAAAAAGGTGTTTCGCGCGGCAGCTTCTTTCTATGCTTGCTGCTAATTGCTGCAGCTGGAGGAAGAAATGAAAGAAGAAGACCGGCTTGAGGGCCTGAAGGTCCCGAACCATATTGCGATTATTCTGGACGGCAACGGAAGATGGGCAAAGCGCAGAGGAATGCCGCGCAGCTACGGGCATATCGTCGGCTGCAATAACCTGGAGAAGATGTGTGATGAGATCTGCGAAATGGGGGTAAAGTATCTCACGGTCTATGCGTTTTCCACCGAAAACTGGAAACGGTCGGCGGATGAGGTGAAGGTGCTGATGAATCTTTTTCGGAAGTATCTGAGGCGTGTCGAGATGAAAGCGCACAAGAACCGGATGAAGGTGCGGATCATCGGTGATCCTTCCGCGCTTGCGCCGGATCTCCAGGAAGAGATCCGCGAGGTTGAGGAGGCATCTGCAAATTACGATCAGATGTATTTTCAGATTGCCCTGAATTACGGTGGAAGAGATGAGATCGAACGCGCGGTCACAAGGATTGCGGAGGATGCCAGAAACGGCAAACTTCCGGAGGGACGGGTGACCGGAGAGATCTTTGAGAGATACCTGGATACAGCCGGAATACCAGATCCGGACCTTCTGATCCGCACAAGCGGAGAGCAGAGGATCTCGAACTTTTTACTGTGGCAGCTGGCTTACACGGAATTTTATTTTACCGATGTGGCATGGCCTGATTTTCATAAGCGGGATCTGATTGAGGCGATCGAAAAGTATAACGGGCGGGACCGTAGATTCGGAAACGCAAAGTAAGGACAGCAGGGAGGAAATACTAATGTTTTATATTCTCGGCCTTGTCGGGGTACTTGTGATGCTTGTCGTTCAGTATCTGACAAGAAAGACGACAAATTCTTTTCTCACAAGACTGGTCAGCGGTGTGATCCTGGTTCTGATCGCGCTGATGGGAATCAATGCCGGAGGATGGGTGCTCTATCTCATCTCTCTCGCTCTGGCTCTGATCGGCACATTTGAATTGTACCGTGCCCTCGGCATCCACAAGGGCGGCAGGACGATCGATATGCTTGAACTGTTCGGATATATCTCGGTGGTTCTCTACTATGTGAGCCTCGTTTATATGTGGGGCAGTTATCAGGTGTTTGCAATCATCTGCAGCCTGGTCATCGTGATGTTTGTCTATGTATTTTCTTATCCGAAGTATAATGCCCGTCAGATTATGGAGACGTATTTCGGTGTGATATATGTGGGTGTCATGCTCTCCTTCGTCTACCAGACCCGGTGTCTTGAGGGCGGACAGTTTATTGTCTGGCTTATTTTCCTGTGCTCATGGGGATGCGATACCTGCGCCTACTGCGCGGGGAGACTTTTCGGCAAACATAAGATGGCGCCGGTGCTCAGCCCGAAGAAGACCATCGAGGGAGCGATCGGGGGAGTCGCCGGAGCAACGATTCTGGGCATGATCTATGCATTTCTCACACGGGGACCGGTGATGGAATATATGATCATCTGTCTCGTCGGGGCGCTGATCTCAATGGTTGGTGATCTCTCGGCATCTGCAATCAAGAGAAATGCCGATATCAAGGATTACGGGAAGCTCATTCCCGGTCACGGCGGAGTTCTGGACCGCTTTGACAGTGTGATCTTTACAGCGCCGATCATCTATTTTCTGGCGGTGACACTGGTGAAGTGAGCAGAATTCAGGCGGTGACGCCGGTGAAGTGTGTGGTATTTAGGCGGCGCCGCTGGTGAAGTGTGGATTATCCTGGCGGTAACACTGGTGAAGTGAGAAGGATTTTAGCGGTGACACCGGTGAAGTGAGCAGAAAGGGGGCAGGCAGGAATGAAAAAAATAGCCATCCTGGGTTCGACCGGATCAATCGGGACCCAGACGCTGGATGTGGTGAGAAACAATGGGGATATCCGCGTGGTTGGAATTTCCGCGGGACACAATGTAGATAAGGCAGAAGAGCAGATCCGGGAATTTCATCCGGAGATTGCGGTTATCTACGATGGGCAGGCGGCGGAGGATCTCAGAATCAGAGTCCGGGACACGGATACAAGAGTGCTGTCGGGCATGGACGGACTTCTGGAGCTGGCGGTGATGCCGGATGCGGACATTCTGGTCACTGCCATTGTAGGGATGATCGGGATCCGCCCGACACTGGCTGCCATTGAGGCCGGAAAAGATATTGCCCTTGCCAATAAGGAAACCCTGGTGACAGCGGGGCATCTGATCATTCCGCTGGCGCGGGAGAAGGGCGTGCGGATTCTTCCGGTTGACAGTGAGCACAGCGCGATTTTCCAATGCCTGCACGGTGAAGACAGAAGGCAGGTTCACAAGCTCCTCATCACAGCTTCCGGAGGACCCTTCCGGGGAAGAAAAACAGCAGAGCTTTCGAATATCCGGCCGGAAGATGCCTTGAAGCATCCGACGTGGTCAATGGGAAGAAAAATTACCATTGATTCCGCCACACTGGTCAATAAAGGTCTTGAGGTCATGGAGGCCCGATGGCTGTTCGATGTGCCGCTGGAAAGAATTCAGGTCGTTGTCCAGCCACAGAGCATCATTCACTCTATGGTAGAATTTGAAGACGGGGCGGTTATGGCGCAGCTCGGTTCTCCGGATATGCGGCTGCCAATTCAATATGCGCTCTATTATCCGGAGCGAAGATATTTTCCGGGAGAGCGGCTTGATTTCACAAAGCTGCGCTCCATCGAAATCGATGAGCCCGATATGGAAACCTTCCGGGGTCTGCCGCTTGCAATTCAGGCGGCGAAAGAAGGCGGCTCAATGCCGACGGTCTTCAATGCCGCAAACGAGGAGGCAGTGGCTCTGTTTCTGGATCACAAAATCGGTTTTCTGGATATCTATCGCATTATCGAGGGGGCAATGAACAGACACAGAACGATTGAGAATCCGGATCTCGGACAGATCCTCAGTGTTGAGGCAGAGACCAGGAGGCGGATCTCAGAAGAATGGAACAAATAATATAGGGGAAATGTATTGAAATATATCATCGGAATCCTGGTGCTGGGACTTGTCGTCCTTTTTCATGAGTTCGGCCATTTTATCCTGGCTCGGAAAAATCACATCGTTGTTGAAGAGTTTGCCATCGGCATGGGACCGAAGATTTTGTCGTTCAAAAGCAAAAAGAGCGGAACAGTCTTTGCGTGGCGTCTTCTTCCTTTCGGAGGATCCTGCGCGATGCTGAATGAAGATGAAGGGGAGGAAATCCCCGGCAGCTTCATCGGCGCGCCGGTGTGGAGGAGAGCACTTGTAGTCGCGGCAGGACCCGTCTTCAATTTTATTCTGGCATTTCTGCTGTCTCTTGTGATTGTCGGTGCGACGGGAGCGGATCCGGCGGTAGTCGCAGAGGTTCCATCCGGCACGCCGGAGGCAGAGGCGGGCCTTCGCGCCGGGGATGAAATCGTATCGTACAATGGAGAGTGGATCGTAAATTCCAGAGACTTCTATATGGACCTTCTGATGAAGGAGATTCCGACAGATAAGGTTACGCTTGTCGTAAGGCGGGACGGAAAGAACGTCCGGATCAGCTATCAACCGTCATCGCAGACGAGATATCTGCTTGGAATTCACTGGCAGGAGGCGGAAGACGGAAGCGGCCTTCAGCTGACCATGGTGAATAAGGGAACAGCTGCCCGGAAGGCAGGCCTTGAAATGGGTGATATTGTAACTGTATTGAACGGGACGAAGGTTCGCAGTACGGAGGATATCAGCAATTATCTGGAGGAGCATCCTCTGGACGGGTCTCCCGTGAAAATCACCTATGAGAGAAACGGTAAAGAAGGAACGGTGACGGTAACTCCGGAAAAGACGGTTACTGCCACATTGAATTTTTCGTATCAGTCGATCCGCGTAAAGCAGGGATTTTTTGGTGTAATCCGTTACTCCTTTTATGAGGTGATTTTCTGGATAAAGATGGCCTGGAAGTCGCTGGAAGGGATGTTGAATGGGACCTTTGGTATCAATGACATGTCCGGACCGGTGGGAATCGTCAAAACGGTAGGAGACACCTACAGCGCGGCAGCGGCAGAGGTATCGCCGGCAGCGGCTCTCCTCACGCTCCTGAGCGTGATGTCCATGATATCCGTCTCTTTGGGATTTATGAACCTGATTCCACTGCCGGCACTTGACGGAGGAAGACTCCTTCTGATGCTTATCGAAGGCATACGAAGGAAGCCGGTCAACCGTAAGATTGAGGAAAATATCAACTTCTATGGTCTGATGGCGTTGCTGGCATTTATTGCGTATATTACGGTGCACGACATTATGAAGCTTATCTGAGCCAGACGGAGCCGCGGCGTGGCTGTCGTATATGCATCGCGATGCGCACGGGAGATCGCGATGCCCGCTGCACAAAGGTTGTCATATTTTCGGGAGATCGCGATGCCCGCTGCACAGAGGCCGCCATATTTTCGGGAGATCGCGATGCCCGCTGTGTTGTGGTTCGTTGTAATGGCGGGAGAACGAATGGCCGCGTGTCCTGTCGGTTTTCCGGTTAAAAGAAGAAAGGAAATAAGAATGATTTCATCAATTACGGCAATGGATGTGAGGGTACTGGTATTCTTCCGCGATCACCTGCGCTTTTCGTGGATGACACCGATTATGCAGGGAATTAGCGCTTTCGGCTTTTTTGGATGGTTTATTCTGACGATTCTTCTGCTGGTATTTCGGAAGACAAGGGATGCAGGTAAGGTTGCCGCGGTTTCCCTCGCGATCGAGGCAATTGTTGTCAATCTGGTGATGAAGCTGATCTTTGCGCGTATAAGACCCTTTGATGCCTTCAACTTTTTGATGCCGATCGGAAAGCTGCCGACGGACTACTCCTTCCCGTCAGGACACACGGCGAACAGCTTTGCCGTAGCGCTTTCGGCTGTACACATGCTGCCACGGAAAGAGGGGATACCCCTGGTGATTCTTGCGACGCTTGTCGCGTACTCGAGGATGTATCTTGGGGTTCATTACCCGTCTGACGTGATCGGCGGCTTTCTGGTAGCGCTGGTGATCAGCCAGGCAGTGTGGTATTTCATGGTAAAGAGACCGGTGAGAATGGAACCCAAGGCCACAGAGTCCGAACAGACCGTTGATTAAACGGTGAGGGACAGCGTTTCTCGCCGGGCTGCTGTTGCGCTGAGAGGGTCAGATGACGGGCGTAAGAAAAAACCGGAATTTTTCTCATAAATTTCAAAATAACTGTTGACGAATCCGGGTACAGGTGCTATTATAATATTCGTTGTCGGCGAGAACAACGGCGACAACAAAATGAATAAATGCGGAAGTGTCGGAACTGGCAGACGAGCAAGACTAAGGATCTTGTGGTAGCAATACCGTGTGGGTTCAAGTCCCATCTTCCGCAGACCTTTTTATCATGAACCGCCCTACAACGTAGGGCGGTTTCTTAATGCCCGAAAACCGCATAAAATAAGGGTTTTTAAACACTCACCGACTACGAGACTGACCGACACAGCGTGAAGCAGAATGAACATTTCTAGGGGTTAAAAGGGTCAGAAAAAGGGTCAGAAAAAGGGTCAATTTACAAGGGTTTCCGGGCTTTTTCCCAAGTGCAAAAGGGTCAAAAACGGTCTGTCAGTTGACATAATGTATATACGATGTTATTTTTCTGTATGGGGATTTCTGATTCTTCCGGAAGATAAAGAGGGGTGTATTGCGCCGATCATATCGGACAGAGCAAACGCTTCCTCAATTAGTTGACATAATGCATATTCGATGTTACATTACTTATGTCAGTAAAGCTTGTGTAAGACTAGCAAAACAAAAAAGGACGGACGCCATTGCTCTGAATCGCCGGGATGATTCAGCTTAGCATGGTGTCCGTCCTTTTTTAGTGTGACCAATCGTCATAACACATTCGATCAATGACAGCGTTAGTCACAACCGCTTTTATTTTTTCAGCAAAAAGAAAATCTATGTCACAGGCGTTTTCTTGTTGTTTGTCGTTTGGAAGATAAACGGAAAAATTCCCATAAATATCAGCCGACACTATCATTCCTATGCTTTGAAGATATTTCAGAAGCGGTTCAAACTGTTCAAGTTGCTCTTTAACCTTATCTTTAACACTATCTTCAACAAGTCCATTTTCGCCCGTTTCTTCTTCCGTATTGTTACCTTTATATGTGGGGTCGTATAGACTCACAACGGGTACTTGCAGTACATACGACATCCGAACTACTACGGTTAGGCTTGGTCGAAGTGACCCGTTATAATATCGCGTAAATGTTCCGGGTGAAATCTGCACCAATTTTGCAAGTTGCTTTTGCGTCATGTGCTTTTCTTTTACCAGTCTTTGAACCGTTTGTTTAAAATAATCACGATCATAATGATTAAGAAAGTGACTCATAGCCTTGTCGCGTTCTGCTTTGTCTATCATTTGCTTTTCCTCATTTCATTACACTTCATAAGATTTCATCTGTAATGTTGCCTTAAAGACAACATTACACTGTATCGTAACACGTTTCATTTTATTTATCAAGTATTTTCGCTTCACAACATGCTACAAATGCGCTTGTAAAATTGTTACGTGTTATATTTACATGCTACGTATTCCGTGCTACGTTATAATAAATCAAACAAATAACACACCGAAGGGGGTAAATAAAATGAAACCAAGGAATAAAACAGCAGTTTTACAGAACCGAAAATTTGTTGATGTTCATGATTTATGTGAATATGTGGCACTCGGGAGAAATTCAGCAGTCCGACTTGCAAAAGCCGCGAACGCTGAACGTCAATTCGGAAAACGAAAAATCTATGATCTAACCGCGATTGATCGATATTTTGACAAACAGGCGAGGGGGTAATTTTTTGGATATGCTATCATCTGCCAACGAGTTAGCGC
Organism: Bilifractor sp. LCP19S3_H10; assembly: GCF_052119185.1. Classification (NCBI taxonomy): domain Bacteria; kingdom Bacillati; phylum Bacillota; class Clostridia; order Lachnospirales; family Lachnospiraceae; genus Bilifractor; species Bilifractor sp. LCP19S3_H10. The sequence goes on along the minus strand of NZ_JBQKFT010000004.1, from coordinate 5,545 downwards.
GTTCCGGGTTCAAGATTGTGCCGTTTACGAATGACGGAGACCGAAAACGACCGCTTTCAAAACACGGATTCAAAGACGCAACACGAAACGAAATTCAGATTAAAGAATGGTGGAAACAATACCCACGGGCAAATATAGCAATCGCTACGGGACGCTACGAGGGTGATACAGGCGCTTTAGTGGTCATTGATGCAGATTTACACAGTGCAGACAAAAACGGGCTAAAATCGCTTGAGAAGTGGCAAAAGGAGCACGGAGTGTTCCCGGAAACCGTCAAAGTAAGAACAGGTGGCGGCGGCGTTCATTTTTTTTACCTTGTCAATAATAATGATTCAATCAAAGGATTAGCAAACATACTTCCGGGCGTTGACATCCGCTTCCAGAATCAAGGAGTCGTTGCACCGCCTTCCATCCATCCGAACGGCAACACTTACGAATGGTTGACCGATAAACACAGCCTTGAAGATGTAGCACAAGCTAACGACTCTGTTTTACAACTTCTGCATTATCGGAACACCGCTAAAACAGCGCCGACATTTGCCACCGTTGGGGGGAAGATTCCGACCGGAGCACGAAACAACACACTCTACCGGATGTGTCGAGCGATGCAAGACTCCGGATTTTCTGACAGGGCGATTCTTGCGGCGATCACGGTCGAAAATGATGAACACTGTGAAAAGTCACTCGAAGAAAAAGAATTATTCGCACTCGTTAAAAGCGCATTGTCCAATGAAAAAGGCAATCCACGGGAAACGAAAAAGCAGAAAAGAAAACGGGAATTGATGGAAGAAAATTTTGAAATAATTAGCAGAGGAGTATTAAATGCTTAACACGGACGAAATATTCAATGACATAAACGCGTTCGCATATGGTTCTTCTGCACTTTACCCATACACAGACCTCGGAACGGGCAAATTGTTTTCCGCTGTTTTCAAAGATTCTTTTCGTTTCAACGCAACCGGAAAACAATGGTTTTACTATGACGGAAAAGTTTGGCAGCTTGATGCACAAGCCGTTCGAACTGAAAAATCAGCGAAACAATTCGCAGACGAGTATTTGTCATGGGTTGTAAAAAATAAACCGAACAATGCAGCGGCGCGAGAATATGTTTACGGACTGCAAAATTTCAATAATCTAAAACGAATTATCAGCGCCGCAAAAAGTGACAGACCAATCGAACAGAAAAATTTAAACAATGACGTAAGATATTTTAACTGTCAAAACGGGATTTTTGATTTTCAGAAAATGCGTTTCATAGACCACGACCCGAAATTATTGCTTTCTGAAATATCGAATGTCAACTACGACCCGGACGCAAGCTCTACAGAATGGGAACAGTTTCTATCTGAAATTATGCAAGGGGACACAGAAAAAATCAAATATCTGCAACGTTGTGTTGGCTATGCGCTTCTCGGGAATCCCCGTGAAGAGACAGCTTTCATATTGTGGGGACGTTCAACACGTAACGGAAAAAGCACGTTCACGGAAACGCTTCTTCATATGTTTGGCTCGTATGGAAAAACAATGCAACCCGAAAGCCTTGCAATGAACAAAAATAAAAGCGGTTCAAACGCAAGTCCGGACATCGCCCGTTTAGCTGATTGTAGATTTTTGAACATCAGTGAACCGCCACAAGGCATGTACCTAGACGCACAGCTTTTAAAACAGCTAACAGGACGCGACACGATTACCGGACGTGGACTTTATCAAAACTCGTTCGAGTTCAGACCGAAATTTGTACTTTTCATGAACACAAACTTTTTGCCGACCGTTTCAGATAGCACGGTTTTTTCGTCTGACCGAATAAACGTTATCACATTTGACCGACATTTCAACGAATCAGAACAGGACAAGCACTTGAAAGAGCGATTAGCACAGCCCGAAAATATCAGCGGTATTTTCAATTGGTGTTTGCAAGGTGTCGAAGATTATCAGAAATACGGATTGAAAGCACCTGTTTCTGTCACTTGTGCGACTTCTGAATATGCCGGGAGTCAAGACAAAGTGCAGCAGTTCATTGATGATACTTTTGAACCATGCGTAGGTCAAAACGTACCAGTGTCGAGGTGCTACAAGCTATATGAAGCATGGTGCGCCGATAATGGCGTTCAAACGTTTGGGAAACAACGCTTTATTGAAGAACTAAAAAGAAAGAACATTTATAGGAAGTCCGGAACGTGTGACGGTAAAACCGTTAGAAATGTACTCACCGGATACCGACTTTTATTAAGAACACGATAGAAATGTGCAAATATGCAAAGTCTATATAAACTTTTTTTTTTTAGAGCCTATAGAAAAGTTTATATAGAAAATGCATAAATGCACATAGGAAGGATTTTAACCTTGGTTTACTTGGACAAAAAACGTCATTATCTGACACGAGAAGAACTAAAGTCAAAAGTTCAACTCGCAAGACACAGGAGAGTTGAAAGAGTGGGTCTGCTGATTGATGAGAACGACCGAAATATAATCACTCGCGAGAACTTTGAAAATTTTCTCGATGAAGAAATCATGTCCGCAGATTTAATCATTCAGCCTTGTGGTGACGCAACAGTTTGGATAATTCCTATCAAGCGCAACAATCGCTACTTGTTGTATCTGATGCACGACTTGAAACGGCTTTGTGCGCGATGGATGATTGAAACAGACGAAGAAGTTGAACGTATGACTTTTAGAAAATTCATTGCAACATTTCTTGATGAACATCCCGGTTTTGATGACGTTGATAATCATTTACTCATTTAAGGGGGTGAGAAGCACGAAAGATTTCAGACTGCGAATTAACGAACTATTTAACGATTATGTAAACTCGCTAGACCGTCCGGAAGATGTACGAAACAAGCTGTGTTTCAAAGGTGGGTTGAAACACGTTTATGAACACCTATTCAAGGCAGACCCACATAGTAATCAGTATCGGTCGAAGTGTAACCTCGACACAGCCGATATACAGACGCTAGATAGCATATGGGACACGTATACAGACCTATGCTACCGCAATGCACAACTACCCACTATATTGTCCTTCTGCGTGCTCACAGGGCTTGACGCGAACACAATCAGCGCGTGGACTACCGGACAGGCTCGAAACGCAACGAACGCTCACATGCTATCGGCGAAAAGATGGAAAGCAGAGTGCGAAGCGGCTCTGTATGACCAAGACTCTGTGAAGTCGATCTTTCTATTAAAGTCTAATTATGGATATGTAGAAGCGGCACAACCGACTTTACCTGTCCGGGATATCACGAGACCGCAGCTTACAGCGGACGAACTAGAACAATTTATTACAGAAAATCCACCAGAATTACCAGATTATTAAATAATGGTTACAAATTGGTAAAATCCAATAGTTAAACTGTCGCAAAATAGGTATTTTACGACAGTTTAAGGTGGTAGGGGTGTATGCAGTTTACATAACGCAACCGGGTTACTCGTTTGAGTTCCGGAAAATTAAAAAGGAGACATAAATGCTAAACGAAGATTCTGTATTTCACGAGACAGTGGAAACGCTGAACGCTTTCAAAAAGTCCCTTAACGAAGAAATGAAAAAGCACGAACAGACGCTCGACAATATCCGAAGAACACACACCGGGGGAGAGCGTAAAGAAATTCTCAGACATGATGAAGCCGTTGAAGATTTGAAAAATGCCACTTATTCCAAGATCACAAAATCACTGGAAAAAGTAGCAAAAAGTCACGGGTTCGGTTATGACTTTCGACAGAATAAAGCACTCGCACAAATGAACGCAAACGCTCATGCGTATATTTTTGGTGCAAGAGATTTTCTGTTTCGGTCACAGATCGGGTCATTAAGACGTGATATTTCATCAGCAGAACATGCTGACTATTGGGGAAAAATCCTTGTTAGTGATAACACGATTAAACAACTCGATGAAATGTTTCAGCGTGATAACGCCAAAGAACAGTCCGACTTTGAAAAGCAAATTGACGCCGCTATCGCTTCTGTTGGTCAATCCGCTGTTTGATCGCGCTTTTGATCGTTGGGATACGATGAAGGGACAAGCTCAGCAGTACATTGCCGTTTTGCACAACAGCCGTACACCGTCAGAAAATGGTCAGATCATTGATAACATGTTGGAAACTGAAACGAATGAAGCAGTGAGACGCGAACTTGTCCGACAGATCGCGAACGACAAGGCTTTGAAAGCGTTTATTCCGTACACGGAAAAACCGGAAATTTTTGAAAACATCAAGGAAGATGAACCAAAAATAAAGCCCGGAGAAACGCTCACAGAAGCCGCACAGAGACGCGCTAAAGCGTCCGCTGACGAAAAGCAGAAGTATCACGCCGAAGTAGAACAGAAAGCTAGTGCTTCTGCTTCTGAATCCGTTCAGTAATTGCCTTTTTAATATAGGTATTTATAGGCTCACCGCAAGCGTCCGCTGCTTCCTTGAGTGCTTCATACTCATCGAATTTCAAATTCAACGGAACACGCTTGTAGTGTGTCGCGGCATACGTGTTTATATAACTCGTGCGGTTTTTACTTGGCATATGTGTAACGCTCCTTTTTGGTAATGAGTATAACATTTAACGGCTGATAAAAACCGCACAAAAACAATTCAATAATTTTGTGAAATATTTATTATAGAAAAGTAGTGTACACGACACTATAATAAATAGTGAAAGTAATGTACACAACACAATAAGAAAGGATGGAAAACAAAAATGATCAAAGTTAGTGAAGTAACAGTTATCGAAACTATCGAGGACGCAGACAAGGTAAAGACTCCGTATTTTGCATTACAGTGTGAGTCAGATGATCTTGGTCTTACCCGAGTCGAAAAAGGTGACGTTATGATTTTCAGTAAGCCCGATGTATACAATTTCGGAGACATTGCGATTACAACAACAGGCGATTGCGTAGAGGTCACAGCAGACACACCGGATTACATGCTTGTTGGAAAGCTCGAAGAAGTCAGAGTCAGTCGCTTTTGAAAGGAGTGTAACTCATGACCATTGAAGAAATTACAAAACCCGGACTTGTTGATCTATCATTTGACGATGCAAAAGAACTCTGCGCGTTAGCCATGTCGTTGATTGACGAAGGAATCAAGAGAGCGGAACTCTCCGGAGACAAAGAAGCGCACCTACTTTTTCTTTTACCGAATCTCGCGTACCGCTTGGGTATGGAAAGGGGGCGTTCTTGTGGACGTACCGAAACTTTTAGCTGAAAGTATCATTCATTCAGACCGAATCAAATCTCTGTCACAGAATGAAGTTGATGATCTGCTCCGTTTTTCGCGTAAGCGGTTTAAACACTTGTTCCAAACAGAAGAACCGACAGTTGAAGAAGCACTGAAAACAATCGCCGTTTCTGCTTTCCGAGCCGGGCAGATGTACGAATACTCAAAGCACGAACAATAAAGCATAGCCGCCGCCTTGTGCGGCGGTTTTATCATTGGAAGGAGAAAATTAGTAAACGGTAAACCGCCAGTACCTGTTGTACCTAGCTAGCCTTTGCGATAATGGAGTCGAATAAATCTAAGGTTTTTTCGACTTCTCCAAAGGAGGCTTGGTATTGATGGA
>NZ_JBQKFT010000003.1:0-251195 GCF_052119185.1 Bilifractor sp. LCP19S3_H10 | reverse complement strand
CTCCCAGTATTTGAAAGTAGCTGAAAACTTATGAACCGCCGTGTACCGAACGGTACGCACGGTGGTGTGAGAGGACGAAAGTCTCCACTGGAGACTTTCTCCTACTCGATAAATGTTTTAAGTAAGGCCAATTGACCTCAGAGAATCCGGGTATATCTGCTCACGTCAGATTTAGCATAAAGCCGCGACTTCGTAGATCAGTCTTTCGGTTTCGTCCCAGCCGAGGCAGGGATCGGTGATCGATTTTCCGTAGACGTGTTTATCTGTTCCGATTGGCTGACATCCGGGTTCGAGATAGCTTTCGATCATCAGGCCCTTCACCAGCTCGCGCACACGTGGATCATACTTTCTGCTGTTCAGAACCTCCCTTGTGATTCTGGGCTGCTGGTCGTATTTTTTACCGGAATTTGAGTGGTTCGTGTCTACGATCACCGCGGGGTTCGCCAGAGTCGTTTCATTATAGAGTCTGAGAAGGAGTTCAAGGTCCTCGAAGTGATAATTCGGAACGGACTCACCGTGTTTATTTGTCGCGCCGCGGAGAACGCAGTGCGCCAGGCGATTGCCGTCCGTCTTGCATTCGGAGCTTCTGAAGATAAAGGTATGTCCGTGCTGTGCCGCGATGCAGGAGTTGATCATGACGGACATGTCGCCGCTGGTAGGATTCTTCATTCCGACAGGGATTTCAATGCCGGAGGCTGTCAGACGATGCTGCTGGTTTTCTACGGACCTTGCGCCGATCGCGACATACGAGAGAATATCATCCACGTAGGACCAGTTCGCGGGGTAGAGCATTTCATCGGCAGCAGTCAGACCGGTCTGCTCCATGGAGTGGATGTGAATGTTGCGGACAGCGATCAGACCGGCTTCAAGATCCGGTTTGCCCTCCGGATCCGGCTGGTGCATAATGCCTTTATAACCCATGCCGGTGGTTCTGGGTTTATTGGTATAGATTCTGGGGATCAGAAGCAGACGGTCTGCAACCTTATCCTGAATCTTTGCCAGGCGCTCGGTATATTCCAGAACAGAATCTTCGCTGTCTGCAGAGCAGGGACCGATGATCAGGAGAAATTTATCAGATTCGCCGGTGAAAATTCTGCGGATTTCATCGTCCCGGGCTGCCTTGATCTTCTTCAGATTCGCAGATACCGGAACCCGTTCCTTAAGTTCCTCTGGAGTGGGAAGGTTTTCCATAAATGTAAAGCTCATAGTGTCTTCCTTTCGCCGGCAGAGAGCTGCCGTTACAATGAAAACCAGCATAAAAAACTGGCCTCACAGAAATTATCTATAAAAGAAAATAGAAATTATCCATGAGAAGCAACTTAAAACAAAAACATAATACACCAAGCCGGCTGTGATGTCGAACAAATCTGAACCATCGCTTTTCATGCGGGAGAATATGATTCACTGCTGCTGATACGGAGGAGTCTGCCGCGCGGTGCTGTTACAGGGGAATGCTCAGCGGCTAGGCTGTTACAGGGGAATGCTCAGGGATGTTACTGAGGAATGATCCGCGGCTTGACGCAGGGCGCAGGCAATGCTATTCTAAGGACAAAAAACTGTAGTGTTTTAGTAGGCTTTTATATTCGCGGAGCCCAGCCTGCGGGGCATGGGCCTGTAGATGAAAATAGTATCAGACAGGGTTTGGTGATTTATATATGAAATTATCGACGAGAGGGCGTTACGGACTGCGTGCGTTGATCGATCTTGCGTCACACGAGGATGAGGGCGCGGTCTCCACACAGAGCATCGCTCAGAGACAGAACATATCCGAAAGTTATCTGGAGCAGCTGATTCGTATGTTGAAAAAAGGCGGGCTCGTCCTGAGTGTCCGCGGAGCGGGCGGCGGGTACCGGCTGGCAAAGAGGGCATCCGAGATCTCGGTCGGTGACATCCTGCGGTGCCTTGAGGGAAGTCTTGACGCGGTGGAATGCCCGGCAATTGAGGGAAGTGACTGCGACAGCGCAAATGCGTGCGTATCCAAGTTTGTATGGAAGAGGATCAATGACGCCATAGCACAGGCGGTCGATTCCGTATGGCTGTCTGAGCTGGTAGAGGAAAGCCACAAGCTGCAGACGGCGCAGAAGGAAAATAAGGGCAATTCAGCCGCTCGGGACAGCGACGAAATCAACGCACGGATCATACGCGAGATTCAGAATCGGGGGCTTTGATATGATATATCTTGACAATGCTGCGACAACGAGGACAGATCCTGAGGTAGCAGAGGAGATGCTTCCCTATTTTTCCGAGGATTACGGGAATCCCTCCGGGATTTACGGGATCGCGCAGAAAAGCCGGGCAGCAGTAACTGAAGCGAGAGAAAGAACAGCTCATGTACTGGGGTGCAGAGCGGATGAAATCTATTTTACATCCTGTGGAAGTGAGTCAGACAACTGGGCGCTGAAGGCAGCGTTTGAGGCATATAAGGACAAGGGGAGACACATCATCACGACGAAGATCGAGCATCCCGCAATCCTGAATACCTGTGAGTATCTGGAGAGAGAGCGGGGAGCAGAGATTACCAGGCTGGATGTGGGCCCCGACGGGATGGTGGATCCTCGTGAACTGGAGAAATCGATCCGACCCGATACGATTCTGATCTCCGTCATGACGGCCAACAATGAGATCGGAACCATTGAGCCGATACGTGAAATCGGTGAAATCGCCCGGCGGTACGGCGTGCTTTTCCATACCGATGCGGTACAGGCATTCGGACAGATTCCGCTGAATGCGGATGAACTGAACCTCGACATGCTGAGTGCCAGTGCTCACAAATTTAACGGCCCGAAGGGAGCCGGTTTTCTGTATATCCGGAAGGGAGTCGGAATCCGGTCCTTCCTGCACGGCGGCGCGCAGGAGCATAACCGGAGGGCCGGTACAGAAAATGTGCCGGGCATTGTAGGACTCGGAGCGGCGGCGAAAAAGGCGGAGGAGAATCTCGTTCAGAAGATGGAGAAGGAAATCCATCTCAGGGATTATCTGATCCGCAGAATCCGGGAGGAGATACCGAACGTGAAGCTGAACGGCCCGGATCCGGAATTGGCACCGGACGGAGATACACGAACTTCGGCGGGACGGCTTCCGAACAATGTGAATTTCAGCTTTGAATTTGTAGAGGGAGAATCGCTTCTGATCATGCTCGATATGAGACAGATCTGCGCGTCCAGCGGCTCCGCCTGTTCCTCCGGTTCCCTGAGTCCGTCTCATGTACTGAAGGCCATCGGGCTTTCCGACAGCCTCGCGCACGGCGCCCTGCGGCTGACGCTGTCCGCAGAGACAACGAAGGAAGAACTCGACACTACCGTTGAGGCAATACGTGAAATTGTGGAGAGACTGCGCGGTATGTCACCAAGGTATGAGGCGTACCGGAACGGAACGCTGCAGGCGGAGACGGAGACAGGAAGAAAATGAGCAATAGAAAAACAGTAGTAGTCGGTATGTCGGGCGGCGTAGATTCATCCACCGCGGCATATCTGCTGAAGGAAGAGGGATACAATGTAATCGGAGTCACAATGCAGATCTGGCAGGAGGAAAATGAGTGCCAGATGCAGGCAGAGGGCGGGTGCTGCGGCATCAGCGCCGTTGAGGACGCAAGAAGAGTGGCAGAGGTTCTGGACATACCGTATTATGTCATGAATTTCAGGGATGTATTCCAGGAAAAGGTGATCAATTATTTTACCGCGGAATATCTCGCGGGGAGAACACCGAATCCGTGCATCGCCTGTAATCGTTACGTGAAGTGGGAGTCGCTTCTGAAACGCAGTCTGGAGATCGGGGCGGACTTTATAGCAACAGGCCACTATGCCAGAATCCGCCATCTGGACAACGGCAGATACGCGATCGCGAATTCCGTGACCGCCGAGAAGGATCAGACGTACGCACTTTACGGGCTTACGCAGGAGCAGCTGTCGCGAACCCTCATGCCGATTGGCGATTACAGCAAACCCGAGGTGCGGAAAATCGCGGAGCGTGCCGGCCTTCCGGTTGCCCATAAGCACGACAGTCAGGAAATCTGCTTTGTACCGGACGGGGATTATGCCGCCTTTATCGAAAGAGATACCGGAAGGAAGATGCCGGAGGGTGATTTTGTCACGAAGGACGGAAGAGTGCTGGGGCGTCACCGCGGAATTACTCACTACACTATCGGCCAGCGGAGAGGCCTGGATCTTCCGATGGGCGAAAGAGTATTCGTGACAGAAATCCGCCCGGAGACGAATGAGGTCGTCATCGGCACAGGAAGTGATGTTTTCACGGATACGCTGAAGGCAGATCATCTGACCTTCATGGGGATTGAAGATCTTCCAATGGGAGAAGAGGAACATTTCCTGGCAAAAATCCGGTACAATCACAGGGGAACCGGATGCCTCGTGAAGAGGACGGGCGAGGACGAGATTACCTGCACGTTCGATGAACCGGTTCGGGCCGTGACACCCGGACAGGCGCTGGTCTATTATCGGGACGGATATGTTGCGGGAGGGGGCATCATCGGGAAATAATGATGAATCCGAACAAATTCGGCGGCAGACAGGCAAAAGTACTTGAATTTTAGAGGTACATTCGTTATTATATATCCGAGGTTGTTAAACTTTAAACATAACAAACAACATTTTTTAGGAGGAAATTTAATTATGGCAGTAAGAGTTGCGATTAATGGTTTTGGACGCATTGGCCGTCTTGCATTCCGTCAGATGTTCCAGGCAGAGGGATATGAGGTAGTTGCGATCAACGATCTTACAAGCCCGGAGATGCTCGCATACCTTCTGAAATATGACACAACACATGGCCGTTACAACGGAACCGTAGAAGCAGCAGACAACGCAATCATCGTAAACGGCAAGAAGATCACCATCTATGCCGAGAAGAACGCTGCAGATCTTCCTTGGAAAGAGCTTGATATCGACGTAGTTCTGGAGTGCACCGGATTCTACACATCCAAAGAGAAATCCATGGCACACATCAATGCAGGTGCAAAGCATGTAGTTATCTCCGCACCGGCAGGAAATGACCTGAAGACTATCGTTTACAACGTAAACCACAAGACAATCACAGCAGATGACCAGATCATCTCCGCTGCATCCTGCACAACCAACTGCCTTGCTCCTATGGCAAAGGCTCTGAATGACCTCGCTCCGATCGAGTCCGGATTCATGACCACCGTTCATGCTTACACCGGTGATCAGATGATCCTTGACGGACCGCAGAGAAAGGGCAACCTTCGCAGATCCAGAGCTGGCGCTCAGAACATCGTTCCGGCATCCTCAGGCGCAGCAAAGGCTATCGGAAGCGTTCTTCCGGAGCTGAACGGCAAGCTGAATGGCGCTGCACAGCGTGTTCCGGTAGCTACCGGTTCCACCACAATCCTTGACGCTGTAGTTAACGCTGAGGTTACCGCTGATCAGGTTAACGCGCAGATGAAGAAAGAGGAGACTGAGTCCTTCGCATACAACACCGATGAGATCGTTTCTTCCGATATCATCAACAGCACTGCAGGATCCATCTTCGACGCTACCCAGACAAAGGTTCTTCCGATGGGCAACGGCAAGACTCTGGTACAGGTTGTTTCCTGGTATGATAACGAGAATTCTTACACAAGCCAGATGGTTCGTACAATCAAATACTTCGGTTCTCTTCTGAACAAGTAATTGAATTGACAGAATCTGACGCGGTTGAATCATACAAAATATTCTCATAGAGGATTTTGTATGCCATATGCGTAAGACCTGAACGGGTCCGGTCTATAAAGGACCGGGCCCGTTTACTTTTTCGCGGAACCGGAACGCCGCGAGGAACAATCCGCGCGATATAATATGCATAACCGTGCAATGCGATTATCTGTAATATGCATAACCGGTGTCCGGCAACGCAGAAACATCTAGATAAAAGGAGAAAAATCATGGCATTAAACAAGAAAACAGTTGATGACATCAACGTAAAAGGCAAGAGAGTCCTGGTTCGCTGCGACTTCAACGTACCGCTGAAGGACGGAAAGATCACAGACGAGAACCGTCTGGTAGCAGCACTTCCAACCATCAAGAAGCTGATTGCTGACGGCGGAAAGATCATTCTCTGCTCTCACCTTGGAAAGGTAAAGACAGAGGAAGACAAAAAGACAAAGACACTTGCTCCGGTAGCTGCACGTCTGTCTGAGCTTCTCGGCCAGGAAGTCAAATTCGTTCCGAGCCCGGTTGTCGTTGATGACAATGTCAGAGCGGCTGTAAACGAGATGAAGGACGGAGATGTGATTCTCCTTGAAAATACACGTTTCCGCAAGGAAGAGACGAAGAACGAGGATGCATTCTCCAAGGATCTTGCTTCTCTCGCGGATGTATTCGTAAACGATGCGTTCGGAACCGCACACCGTGCACACTGCTCCAACGTAGGCGTCACAAAGTACATTGACACCTGTGTGGTAGGATATCTGATGGAGAAGGAGATCGCCTTCCTCGGCAACGCGGTTGAGAATCCGGTTCGTCCGTTCGTGGCAATCCTCGGCGGAGCAAAGGTAGCGGACAAGCTGAACGTTATCAACAACCTGCTGGAGAAATGTGATACCCTGATCATCGGCGGCGGAATGGCTTACACCTTCCTGAAAGCAAAGGGGTATGAGGTTGGAAAATCTCTTCTTGACGAGACAAAGATCGACTACTGCAAGGAAATGATGGACAAGGCAGAGAAGCTTGGCAAGAAGCTCCTGCTTCCGATTGACACCGTAGTAATCAGCGAGTTCCCGGATCCGATCGACGCACCGATTGACACAGAGGTTGTTGACGCGGACAAGATCCCGGCAGACAAAGAGGGCGCTGATATCGGACCGAAGACCATTGCTCTGTACAGCGATGCGGTGAAGTCCGCTAAGACCGTTGTATGGAACGGACCGATGGGCGTATTCGAGAATCCGATCCTTGCGGCAGGAACAAAGGCAGTTGCAGCAGCGCTTGCTGAGACCGATGCCACCACAATCATCGGCGGCGGCGATTCGGCGGCAGCAGTCAACCAGCTTGGATACGGCGACAAGATGAGCCACATCTCTACCGGCGGCGGCGCTTCCCTTGAGTTCCTCGAGGGCAAGGAGCTTCCGGGCGTAGCTGCGGCAAACGACAAGTAAGTATTCATACCTGCAGGATTGCGAGAGCGCGAAGCACGGAGCAATCCGCAGATTATACAGTTTACGGCAGAGTGCAAATAGAACATACAGATTTTCATACAAGGAGGCCACTACAATGGCAAGAAGAATTCTGGCAGCAGGCAACTGGAAGATGAACAAGACACCTTCCGAGACGAAGGCACTTATCGCGGAGATGAGAAAGACATGCGCTTCCGACAGCGTAGATGTTCTGCTCTGCGTACCGGCGATTGACATCCCGGCGGCAGTAGAAGCAGCCGCAGGCTCCAACATCCAGATCGGCGCAGAGAACATGTATTTCGAGGAGAACGGCGCATACACCGGAGAAATCTCTCCGGCTATGCTTGTTGACGCAGGCGCGAAATATGTGATTCTCGGACATTCCGAGAGAAGAGACTACTTCGGTGAGACATCTGAGGATGTCAACAAGAAGATGAAGAAGGCCTTCGAGCACAATCTGATCCCGGTTATGTGCTGCGGCGAGTCTCTGACACAGAGAGAGCAGGGCATTACCATGGACTGGATCCGTCAGCAGGTTAAGGTTGGATTCCAGGATCTGACTGCAGATCAGGCAAAGACGGCAATCATCGCATATGAGCCGATCTGGGCGATCGGAACCGGAAAGACCGCTACATCCGATCAGGCAGAGGAAGTCTGCAAGGGAATCCGTGACCTGATTCGTGAGCTCTACGGAGCAGAGGTAGCAGAGGAGATCCGTATCCTTTACGGCGGTTCTGTAAAGCCGGCAAATGCAGCAGAGCTTTTCGCAAAAGAGGACATCGATGGAGGACTCGTCGGCGGCGCTTCCCTGAAACCGGATTTCGGCGATATCGTTAATTACAGCAAGTAATATCCTCTGCGCAAGCCGTGGAAAATCAAAGACGGGCAAACGGGCAGGAGCGGGTTTTCAACCTTGACTACCTGCTGTTTGCCATGTAAAATATATTCGTTAAGTAATGCCCCGCAAGCGGGGCATAAGGTTACATTATCATCAATATTTTAGGAGGAAATAAGTAAATGGCTAGAAAATGGGTCTACCTGTTCAGCGAAGGCAATAAAGACATGCGTGAGCTGCTCGGTGGTAAAGGCGCTAACCTTGCTGAGATGACAAATCTGGGACTTCCGGTTCCGCAGGGATTTACCATTACTACAGAAGCTTGTACCCAGTACTATGAGGACGGCCGTCAGATCAATGACGAGATCCTTGGACAGATCAGAGAGTACATGGGCAAGATGGAAGAGATCACCGGCAAGAAGTTCGGCGATATCGAGAATCCGCTGCTTGTATCCGTTCGTTCCGGTGCTCGTGCATCTATGCCGGGTATGATGGACACCATCCTGAACCTGGGTCTGAATGAGCAGGTTGTGGAGACAATGGCCAAAAAGTCCGGAAATCCTCGCTGGGCATGGGACTGCTACAGAAGATTCATCCAGATGTTCTCTGATGTAGTTATGGAAGTTCCGAAGAGCCTCTTTGAGAAGCTCATCGACAAGAAGAAAGCTGAGAAGGGAGTTAAGGACGATGTAGATCTGACCACAGAGGATCTGCAGGATCTTGTAAAGCAGTACAAGGTGCTTTACAACGAGAAGATCGGCAAGGACTTCCCGACAGACGCAAAAGAGCAGCTGGTTGAGGCTGTAAAGGCTGTATTCCGTTCCTGGGACAACCCGCGTGCAAACGTATACCGTCGTGACAACGATATCCCGTATTCCTGGGGAACCGCTGTTAACGTACAGATGATGGCATTCGGTAACATGGGACCGACTTCCGGATCCGGTGTTGCATTCTCCCGTGATCCTGCAACCGGTGAGAACGCATTCTACGCTGAGGTTCTGATGAATGCTCAGGGTGAGGATGTCGTTTCCGGTGCACGTACACCTATGAAGATCGACGAGATCAAGGTAAAACTGCCGAAGATCTACGACGAGCTGATCGCCATCTCCAACAAGCTGGAAGATCACTACAGAGATATGCAGGACATGGAGTTCACCATCGAGGATGGAAAGCTTTATATGCTGCAGTGCCGTAACGGTAAGAGAACCGCAAAGGCAGCTCTGAAGATCGCCTGCGACCTCGTTGCTGAGGGCAAGATCGACAAGAAGAAAGCTGTTCTTGACGTTGATCCGCGTAACCTGGATACTCTGCTTCACGGCTCCTTCTCCAAGTCTGTTGTGAAGAACGCGACACAGATCGGCAAGGGACTTCCGGCTGCTCCGGGTGCTGCCTGCGGTAAGATCGTCTTCACTGCTGAGGAAGCAAAGAACGCTGCAAAGGACGGCGAGAAGGTTGTTCTGGTTCGTCTTGAGACCTCTCCTGAGGATATCGAGGGAATGAAGGCTGCTCAGGGTATTCTGACCGCTCGTGGCGGAATGACCTCCCATGCAGCAGTAGTAGCGCGTGGCATGGGCGCATGCTGCGTAGCAGGATGCTCTGATATCTCCTTCGCTGAGGACGGAAAGTCCTTTACACTTGGCGGAAAGACCTATCATGAGGGAGATGTGATTTCCTTCGACGGTTCCACCGGAAATATCTATGACGGCGCTCTTGAGGTTCAGGAAGGCGCAGTTGAGGATGAGGATTTCGCAAAGCTGATGTCCTGGGCTGATGAGTTCAGAACCATGAAGGTTCGTACAAATGCTGATACCCCGACTGACGCAAAGAAGGCTCGTGAGCTTGGCGCTGAGGGAATCGGTCTGTGCCGTACAGAGCATATGTTCTTCGCAGGCAACAGAATTGATGCCATCCGTGAGATGATCGTCGCTGACAACAAAGAGGATCGTGAGAAAGCTCTTGACAAGATTCTTCCGCTTCAGCAGGGCGACTTCGAGCAGCTCTTCGAGGCTATGGAGGGAGACCCGGTTACCATTCGTTTCCTGGATCCGCCGCTTCATGAGTTCGTTCCGAAGACAGAAGAGGACATCAAGAAGGTTGCAGATGACACAGGCAAGACTGTAGATCAGGTTAAGGCTGTAATCGCAGGACTGGTTGAGGCGAACCCGATGATGGGACATCGTGGATGCCGTCTGCCGATCACCTATCCGGAAATCGCAGTTATGCAGACAAAGGCTGTTATCCGCGCTGCCATCAAGGTTCAGAACGCGCACAAAGACTGGACCATTGAGCCGGAGATCGAGGTTCCGCTTGTTGGAATCGTAAAAGAGATGAAGTTCGTCAAGGACATCATCGTTAAGACTGCTGATGCTGAGATCAAGGCAGCAGGATCTGATATGAAGTACAAAGTCGGCACCATGATCGAGATCCCGAGAGCCGCTCTTACTGCTGATGAGATCGCAAAGGAAGCTGAGTTCTTCTGCTTCGGTACAAACGATCTGACACAGATGACATTCGGATTCTCCCGTGATGATGCAGGCAAGTTCCTTGAGTCTTATTATGACAATAAGATCCTTGAGAACGATCCGTTCGCAAAACTGGATCAGGATGGCGTCGGCAAGCTGATGAAGATGGCTGTAAAGCTTGGCCGTGAGACCAACCCGAAGCTTCCGATCGGTATCTGCGGCGAGCATGGCGGAGATCCGTCTTCCGTTGAGTTCTGCAACGAGATCGGTCTCGACTATGTATCCTGCTCACCGTTCCGTGTTCCGATTGCACGTCTTGCAGCAGCACAGGCTGCTATCAAGCAGGCAAAGTAATCCGGTCCTTCACAGGCTTTTAATAGAATCAAATCGGGTCTCTGCGATACGCAGAGACTCATAGCGTCCAAAAGCAGGGGCTGCTGCACTACGTGAGTAGTGCGGCAGCCCCTTAATATATGCGTCAGGCGTACAGAACAGAAAATCCCGGAAAACCAGTAAATGAATGGTTTCCCGGGATTTATCTCGTTCTGTTATTCAAATTCGATGGTCCCCGGCGGCTTTGAGGTGATGTCATAGAATACTCTGTTGACGTGATTCACTTCATTTACGATCCGGTTCGTTACTTTTTTCAATACCTCATACGGAATTTCCACGGCGTCGGCGGTCATGAAATCAACGGTGCTTACTGCACGAAGGGCAATAGCATAGTCGTAGGTCCGCTCATCCCCCATGACACCGACCGATCTCATATTGGTCAGAGCGGCGAAGTACTGGCTTGCGACCTTGTTCATTCCGGCCTTGTCCATTTCTTCGCGGTAGATTGCGTCAGCTTCCTGAACAATCTGTACCTTTTCAGGTGTTACTTCTCCGATGATACGAATGCCTAACCCGGGTCCAGGGAAGGGCTGTCTCATAACCAGTTCCTCCGGGATTCCAAGATGTAAGCCGACCTTCCGGACCTCATCCTTGAAGAGGTCGCGGAGCGGTTCAACGATCTCCTTGAAATCGACATACTCCGGAAGACCGCCGACATTGTGATGAGATTTGATCGTAGCAGATTCACCGCCCAGACCGGATTCCACAACATCCGGATAGATGGTTCCCTGGACAAGGTAATCGACCTTTCCGATCTTTTTTGCTTCCGCCTCAAAGACACGGATGAAATCTTCTCCGATGATCTTACGCTTTCTCTCCGGCTCTGTCACGCCCTTGAGATCAACAAAGAAGCGATCTCCGGCATTCACGCGTACAAAGTTCAGATCATAGGGGCCGTCAGGGCCGAAGACCTTCGATACCAGATCTCCCTCATCCTTACGGAGCAGTCCGTGATCCACGAACACGCAGGTAAGATTCCTGCCGATTGCTTTCGACAGCAGAACAGCAGCCACAGAGGAATCGACTCCGCCGGACAGTCCGCAAAGAACCTTTCCGTCTCCGATCTTTTCACGAAGCTCCCGGATCGTCTTCTCCGCGAAGTCATCCATTTTCCAGGTGCCTTTGCAGCCACATACGTTCCATACGAAATTGCGAAGCATCTCTTTTCCGAACTGGCTGTGGAGCACCTCCGGGTGATACTGAAAAGCGTAGAGCTTTTTCGAGGTGTTCTGAACAGCTGCGTACGGACAGTTCGCGGTATGCGCGATCACTTCAAAGCCGTCGGCGATTCTTGTGATGTAGTCGTTGTGACTCATCCAGACAATGCTCTTCTCCGGAACCCCTGCAAACACAGGGGAATCCGGCCGGTCGATGATAAGTTCGGTTTTCCCGTATTCCCGCTCTGACGCCTTCTGCACGTCGCCGCCCAGAACATACATCATGAGCTGTGCTCCGTAACAGAGGCCGAGAATCGGAATTCCCATCTCAAACAGTTCCTTCGATGCCGTAGCGGCACCCTTCTCATATACGCTGTTCGGACCGCCGGTCAGAATGATACCCTTCGGGTTCATTGCCTTGATCTGGTCCAGAGGCGTCCGGTAGGAATAAATTTCACAGTACACATTGCTTTCACGCACCCGCCGCGCGACAAGCTGATTGTACTGACCGCCAAAATCAATGACGATTACTTTCTCCTGATCTGCCTGTGCCATCTAAAATTCTCCTTATACCAAAATACATATGTCATCGATATATAGATGCTATTCATATACAGGTGCGGTAAACATACAGCTATTATCCATATGCAGATGTTATCCATATGCAGATGTTGTCCATATGCAGATGTTGCCCATATACAGATGTTATCCACATACATATGCTTTCTGTGCAGCGCCATATATGCAAGAAAACCATACAGATGATCTTATTGATTATTATATCAAGTGACTGTACCTGACAATTATACCCCTTGTACAATCTTCTGTCATTATCGAATTTCCATAAGCTTCTTTAGCTTATCGAATTTCCATAAGCTTCTCTAACTTTGCTATGAGGGTTCATTAGACTTTCATTAAACGGATAAGCATCCGTGTTCTGCAAGGAATACCCGTTCAATTTTTCAATATTCTTGAAGTCTATGGACCTCTCCGAAGAATAGGAAACGGGACGGTATAACGACTTTTGCATCATCTGCCGGCGCATCCTCGTAATCTGCCAGTGCCATCATCGCAGTCTGCAAATGTATCTGCGCAGTCCGCCGGCGTATCATCATCAAAATTATGTTCATTATTTTATCCAATCTTGGCAATATTTCATATTGTCAAAACATTACGGGGCAGACTGTCCGACCCTGTTATCTCCCACATATCTCAGAAAATGGTCATTCACGCAGAGTTTATGCCATCATGATCATTGATGACCATTCCCGCATGATTGTGGGAGGGGAGCTGTTTTTCAACGATAATGCCACTAACTTTCAAAAAGTTTTCAAGGATGCTGTTTCTGCATTTAGAATTCCATCAAAACTTTATGTTGATAACGGCTGTTCCTATGCAAACGAGCAATTGTTTCTGATCTGCGGCAGCCTCGGAACAGTCCTTCTGCATACACGTGTCCGGGATGGCGCGTCGAAAGGCAAAAGAGAACGGCAGTGGAGGACTCTCAAGGAAACCTGGCTGTACGGTCTTGATGTCGACGGAATACATTCCCTTGAGCAGTTCAATGAGCTCCTGCATGATCATATCCACACCTACAACCATTCGTTTCGCTCTGGAATTCAGTGTGCTCCTTATGACCGCTATCAG
The DNA here is from genome assembly GCF_052119185.1 of Bilifractor sp. LCP19S3_H10. Classification (NCBI taxonomy): domain Bacteria; kingdom Bacillati; phylum Bacillota; class Clostridia; order Lachnospirales; family Lachnospiraceae; genus Bilifractor; species Bilifractor sp. LCP19S3_H10. The sequence continues at coordinate 237,581 of NZ_JBQKFT010000003.1, read as the reverse complement.
AATACAAAAGCACAGGTTCATCCAGCACAATCCTGCGAATGGCTTGATGAAGCGTTTCTCAACCGGATCACACGCAAGGTACACAAGGGTGCAACGATCTCTATCGATTCTGTCAGTTATGATGCCCCTATGCAGTTTACAGGGCAGTCTGTCGAAATCCGTTATGAACCGAATGACATGGATTCCGCTTTCATCCTCTATGAGAAAGAGCACTATCTGATTCGAAAAACTGATAAAGTTGTGAACTGTCATACAAAGCGCCTAAATACCATTTCCCTTGATTATGCAAAACTTAGAGGCCAATAATGTCTGCATTTCTTGATTATTATAGCCTATCGTTTAATCCCCTTTGATAAACAGTATGTAAAGGAAAAAGATTCCTTTCAATCCAATGACTTTCGTGAGATGATGAGCCGTCTTGAATACTTCCGGACGGTTCGTGGTATCGGAGTTTTCACTGCACGTCCCGGTATGGGAAAAACATTTGCTCTGCGATGCTTTGCAAAGGAGCTGAATCTGAATCAAAGTCGTATGGAGTACATTTGTCTTTCTACCGTCAGTATCGGTGAATTCTATAGCCAGTTATGCGGGATCCTTGGCGTCAGCCACAAAGGAGGAAAGCCGGGGCGCTTCCGCTCAATACAGGACCAGATCTATTACTTGTATAAGGAAAAACGACAACCGCTTTTACTCGCCGTTAATGAGGCCCAGTATCTGAACACCGCGACACTGAACGATATCAAAATGCTTATGAATTATGGTTACGACTCCCTGAATTGTTTCGCACTGATCTTATGCGGAGAATCTCATTTGAACAGCATACTGCGCAAGCCGGTGCACGAGGCACGGAGGCAGAGAATCACTGTTCATTACGATTTCGAAGGGCTTTCCGATAAAGAAGTACCAGACTACATCTATCATAAGTTAAAAACAGCCGGTGGCGCACCAACGATGATCAACGCTGCTGCGATGTCATCAATCAACAGCTTGTCACAGGGCAATCTAAGGATGGTTTCATCATCAGATGGGAACACGCCGTAAAGCTGCTATTAATGTGCCACATGAGAGAAAAACGACGAATTACGATCAGAATTAACCCGAAAATAATTCGCCACAAGTGCCGCTCTCAATTTGCCGCGCGACACTATGCGGTTCCTGAACTGCTGCCACTGTTGCAAGTGATACACATCCCTTCTCCTTCCTGCTATTCTGATTTTCAGTAACAGGAAGAGTGTATGGAATTATCTGTTGGTGGGTCAATATTCAATGTAAATTTTAGAAACAGAATTCATGTGCCGAACCCAAATCCTTTGAAGAGGGCGGGTCAGTTTTGAACGTTAATCCTGGGTCAGTTTTAAGTATAAATCAATAACATACTGAGCATGTCATTGGAACTTTTTAGGAAACTTTTTTAAGGAAGTTCACATTTCAAAATAAATTCGACACGGATCTCCTTCTTTGTATGGTCAAGAGATAATTATCAGAAAAATTCATAATTACTTCAAAATATACAATTTGCACAAATGAAACGATTCAATATTGATGTATTACGGAGAATATAACATATATATATTTACTTTTCAGCAAAATCATTGTATAATTCAGATAAATTGAAACGATTCAATATGGAGATTCGATAATGTCAGAGAACAATACCAGACAGAAACCAAATATCAAAATGGTAGCTCAAAAAGCTGGCGTTTCAGTCGGCAGCGTATCAAATTATTTGAATCATTCTACCAAGGTAAGCACAGATATGGCGCACAAAATAGAAAATGCTATTAGTAGCTTGGATTATTCACCAGACTATGTAGCGGCTTCCTTGAGACGGAAGAAGTCAACAAATATCATGGTTCTTTCGCCGAATTTAAATAATACATTTTATACAAAAACACTTAGTACTTATACAAAACTTGCGGTTAAGAATGGTTATTACATTCAGACATTTGGGTACGAATATTCACCTGAAATAGAACGTAATGCTTTAAAAAGAGCGAAAGCAAATAAGGTCTGTCTTGTTGTAGTGTTCAATGGCTACGATGATGAGAGAGAAATAGATAAATTAGTTAGTAGCGGTGTACCAGTTATTTTAGCAGACCGAATGGCTGGCAAAATGAAAGTGAATTCAGTAGCTTTTAATAATAATGATGTGTTTAAAGAAATGATTTTTCTGTTAAAAAGTAAAGGCTATAAACGACTTGGGATTTTAACAGAACCTTTAACATTACTTAACCTAAAAAGAAGATATGACAATGTGAAGAGGATATCCGAAAATAATAATATTCAATGCGGAGAAACAGAGCTTTTTTGCGATGAGAGCCTGCGATTGGACAATTTTCAAAACGGGTATATATTCATGACAAAGATTTTGGAGGAGAATCCTTATGAAATTCTTCCAAAATGTTGGCTGTGTTCATCAGATAACCTGGCTATAGGAGCATTAAAGGCATTTAAAGAAAAACACTATCAAGTGCCAGATGATTTTTCAATTATTGGCTTTGATAACATTGCTTTTTCTAGTTTTGTTAATCCGCAATTAACAACGGTGGATCAAAACCAGCAAGTGCTTGGTGAGAAGTTGTGGGAAATGACAGAGATAACTCTTTCCGGTGACATAAGTGGTAATGAAATGATTATTCCACAACAACTTGTTTTGCGAGAAAGTTTTTAAGATGTTTTGTATTTCTGCATACGATGCGTCGCAGAGGTACTTAATATATAGGCGTAAATTTTTCAAAGGAGGAATCAATATGAAAAGGAACATCGTCGCGACACTACTCACAGTAGCTATGGCAGCTACATCATTAGCAGGATGTGGATCTTCAACAACGAGCATATCCACATCTAATCAGACATCCTCGTCACATACAGCGTCAACTGCTGCAAAATCTTCTTCTGCAGCAGCTAGTTCATCTGAAAAGACTATTGCAACAGAAGATGTTGCGACAACCTCTACAACAACTTCATCAACGGAAGCTCCAGCACCAGGAAAGTGGAGTGATGAAGCAGCAGTTCAGAAGGCGATTGATGAGCAGTGGGAGATTGCAGTTGTGCCCAAAGATTCTACAAATCCATGGTTTGTTCGCATGAAATCAGGTGTAGATGAATTTGCTTCAGAAACAGGTGTGGACTGCTATCAGGTTGATACTGGTACAATTGATGCAACACATCAGGCACAACAAGTTGAAGATCTGATAGCACAGGGCGTTGATGCCATTTGTGTTGTTCCAGTTGATATTGAATCTATGGATCCAATTCTTAAAAAAGCAAAAGATGCAGGCATTACAGTTATTACACATGAAGGTGCTGATCTTAAGAATGTAGATTATGATATTGAGGCTTTCTCGAATGCCGGGTATGGCGCATTTTTGATGCAGAACCTTGCAGATGCTATGGGAGAGGAAGGTACATATACAACAATGGTTGCATCCCTGACCAATGGTTCACATAACGAGTGGGCTGATGCAGCGGTTGAATATCAGAAGGAGCATTATCCGAATATGCACCTCCTTGAAGAAAATCCGAGAGTTGAATCAAACGATAACGGCGATACAGCATATAATGTTGCAAAGGAACTTATTAAGACATACCCAGATTTGAAGGGCATTCTTGGAACGTCATCATTTGACGCGCCTGGTGTGGCGCGTGCAATTGAGGAACTTGGACTTAAAGGAAAATTCTTTACAACAGGAACGGGAATGCCTGCAGATAATGCCGAGATCTTGAAATCAGGGGTTGTAAAGTCGTTGACAGTATGGGATCCCGGAAAATCTGGAGAGGCAATGGTTGATCTTGCTTGTAAAGTTCTTGCAGGAGAGAAGATCGAAGAACCGTTGAATCTTAATGTAGAAGGTTATACTGCGATGACAAAGAGAGAAGGTTCGAACACAGTATTTGAAGGACAGGGTTGGGTAACAGTAACTGCTGATAATTGCGACAGCTTCGGATTCTGATTGTTAGAGAATCTGGCAGTTATTCTAAAGTGGAGCAAAAGAGGCTGCCATGTAAAGCATAAAGCATGACAGTCTCTTTTCTTTTCTTTGAAAGCGAAAGGAGATCACATGGGGTCAGATAACGAGAAGCTTTTACTGAAGGCAGAGCATATAAGTATCTCTTTTGGAAATGTACATGCATTAAGAGATGTATCATTGAAAATTCATCGTGGAGAAATTCATTGTCTAGCGGGGGAAAATGGCTGTGGGAAATCTACCCTTATAAAGATTATTTCTGGTGTGTATCAGAGATCTGGCGGTACCATCGAATTTGATGGAAAAAAACTGGATAAGATTACTCCGATCGATGCAATTAATATGGGTATCCAGGTTATTTATCAGGATTTCGCTCTTTTTCCAAATTTGACTGTTGCAGAAAATCTTGCTCTGAATACAGAGGTCGCATCTGGACAAAAATGGATAAGCTGGAAAAATGTAAGAAAAATAGCAGAGGATGCAGTTTCAAAAATAAATTTAAAAATTGATTTGGACGAAAAGGTCAGTGCTCTTTCAGTTGCTCAAAAACAGATGGTAGCAATCAGTCGTGCGCTTATGTTTAACGCAAAATTGATTATTATGGATGAGCCAACAACTGCCTTAACAAGAAAAGAAGTTGATGCACTCTTTAAGATCATTCTCTATTTAAAAGGTCAGGGCATTGCTATTCTATTTATTAGCCACAAACTTAATGAGGTATTTGAAATATCTGAACGTTATACTATCTTTCGTAATGGTGAACTAGTCTCTTCAGGGAATACCAAGGACCTAGATGACCAGAAATTCACATATTATATGACCGGCCGTGAGTTTGAAGAGAAGAAGTTTATCCCAGAAAAGGTTTCAAAGGAAGCAATTTTTGAATTAAAAGATTTGTCAAAACATGGTGCATTTAATCATATTAATATTCAATTGCATGGTGGGGAGATTTTAGGAATTACTGGCTTGTTGGATTCAGGTCGTACAGAACTTGCGCTAGCAATGTTCGGTATTACTCCAGTAGACTCAGGCAAAATATTCCGTAATGGAAAGGAAGTGAATATAAAAAATACAAGGGATGCGATTGCCTGCAAAATAGGATATGTACCAGAAGACCGTTTGTCGGAAGGTTTGTTTCTTCAGAGATCGATTGCTGACAATATTATTATTTCCGAAATAGACCGGCTTACAAATAATGGTATTTATGATAAAAAAATGCGTGAAAGTGAAGTGACGAGATGGGTTAAAGAAATGGAAGTCAAAACTAATAATCCGGATAATCCTGTCACAACACTTTCTGGTGGAAATCAACAAAAGGTTGTTTTGGCAAAATGGCTGGCAGTTAAACCGGAAGTGCTTATTCTGAATGGGCCTACCGTTGGTGTTGATATTGGCTCAAAACATGACATTCATTCTATTTTACAGAAACTTGCCAATGGCGGAATGGGATTAATCATTATATCTGATGATCTTCCAGAAATAGTGCAGAATTGTTCCAGAGTAGATGTTATAAAGGATGGAAGAATTGTTGGGGAGTATGCCGGAAATGATTTGAATGAGACAGCAATTCTGGATGCAATGATGTGAGGTAATAATATGGGTGTGAAAAAAAAGATAACAAAAGCCTTTCATTCAAATGAGCCATATATTTTTTTGATTATTATTTTACTTGGTGTTCTTGTACAAGTACGATCCGGACAATTTTTTACAGGCAATAATCTGGTGGATCTTTTCAGCGCATTAATTGTGCCGGGATTATTTGCAATCGGAGAGTTTATGAGTTTACTGTCCGGAGGTATTGATGTGTCGTTTCCTGCGCTATCTTCACTTTCAGTATTCGCAACAACAAAGTTGCTGCTTGATAAAGGATATCAGGGAAATGTTCTTCTCGCCTTCGTGATAGCAGTTGCATTTGGTGCAATTCTTGGAGCATTGAACGGTGTGCTGATCGGATATCTGAATCTGAACGCAATGATTGTTACTCTTGGAACATCGAGTATTTTTCAGGGAATAATGCAGGGAACTTTGCGTGCCAACCAATTATCTACGATTCCAAATGGAATGAAAACTTTTGGAACTACGGCTTTTATTTCAGCTACAAACAAAATAAACGGACTGACATCGATTCTTCCTTATACGTTTTTGATATTAATTGTTGTGTGTGCTCTAATATATATTTTACTGCATTATACTATTTTTGGACGTGGAATATATGCGATCGGTGGAAATGCCAATAGTGCTCATGCAGCCGGGTTTAATATATGCCGAACAAAGTTTATCATGTATATCATCATTGGTATGATAGCGTCAACTGCTGGAGTTTGCAGGACATGTATGATGCAACAAATGCATCCTACTAATATGCTTGGAATGGAAATGAATATCATTGCGGGTGTTGTTTTGGGTGGTGTAGCACTGACGGGAGGGTCTGGTTCTCTTCTGGGATGCATACTCGGGACATTTTTAATTGTGATGGTTCAGAATTCTATGATTCTGATAGGAATTCCGACCACATGGAGTGATGTGTTTGTAGGGGCAGTCATTATTGTCGGCGTAATTGTCAGTGCGCTTCAGTCAAATCATACCTTTAGTGTTCGGAGATCAAATAACAAGGAGGCGGTTGCAAAATGAAGAAGATAAAGAAAGTTTTTTCTTCCAATATTGAAGTGTCAAGACTCCTGGTTATTATGTTTTGCTGGCTTGTATTTATGGCCATTATGCAGGGAGGCAAATTCTACTCTGGTAAAAATTTTCTAACAATGGCTGGGCAGTTTCCGGAATATGGATTGATGGTTCTTGGAGGTATGCTTCCTATGATTACAGGCGGCATAGATCTGTCTGTGGTAGGAACAGCGAACTTCACATCGATACTCTGTGTATTCCTTGCAATTCGTACTTTCGGAGCAGACGGAGAAATGAATCCTGCTTTTTTCCTTATGTTTTTTGTTATTGCGCTTCTTGTGGGCTTTGGTGTTGGGTGTTTGAACGGAATTCTGGTATCTAAACTTCGAGTTCCTCCGATTCTTGCGACGCTGGGCGTAAATGAATTATTGCTCGGTTTGAATATTGTCATGACTGGAGGAGCAGCAATATCAGATTTCCCAAAGCAGTTCTGTGATTTCTTTTCTCAGAACATCAGAGGATTCCTTCCTATAAAGGTCATTGTTTTTGTTATTGTAGCGTTTTTTATCTGGTTTTTACTTGAAAAAACTACTTATGGCACAAAAATACGACTTTATGGAACGAATGTACATGTGGCGGTTTTTTCTGGAATTAATACAACTTTACTTATACTCAAAACATACATTTTATCGTCTTTCTGCGCAGCATTAGGTGGTCTAATGATGCTTGCTACATATTCATCTGCACGAGCGGATTATGGTTCTAATTATACCATGCAGACTATTCTGATTATGGTTTTGGGTGGAGTAAGTCCTAATGGAGGAAAAGGTAAAGTATCTGGCGCGGTTACAGCAATAGTTCTTCTTAAGTTTATTGAGTCTGGAATAAACCGGTTTAAGAGTGTATCCACTTATTACGTCACATTGATTTGGGGAGCAGTTTTGATTCTTGCTCTGATAATGGATTATTTAAGTGAAAAACCCATGAAAGCCAGAATGTAATTTGGACTATATAGAAATATATTATAGAGAAGAAAATATTTGTTAAGATTGGACGATTAAAGTCAAACAAATTAGTGGCATACAAGCGTCTTATAAGTTAGACGTAATTTCAGCAGCGTGTGAGGGGCTTAAAGACAATCAGAGATTGCAATTTAAGAAATTACAGCATCTTCATCAAAGATGCTATTGTATTCGGATATTTGGAATATATTGAATATGGTTGTAGATCTGACATGAAAAAATAGCAATAGGCTGTTAATACAACTTAACATTTAGTCAGAGCTTGAAAAAGCAACAACAAGTTCATATCTGTTTTACGAGGAGGCGGTTTTAATGAAAATGGTTAAAGACAAGCAGTTACTTATGGGGGCCGATTTTGCAGGCTTTTATTTAAAAGAAGAAGTAAAAAAGTACCTCGAAAATAAAGGATGGGAGATTAAAGATATTGGGGTTCAGAAGGATTCTGATCCTGATGATACTGAATTGATGTTCCATCGAATCGGACTGCGGGTTGGGTCAATGATTACAGAAAAAGAATATGAAAGAGCCATGATTTTTTGTGGGACTGGAATGGGTATTCACATTGCGGCAAGTAAATGTCCGGGAGTTCATGCAGGTGTTGTAGAATCTGTACCGGCGGCATTCCGTGCGATTACAGGTAATGGTGTTAATGTGCTTGCAATGGGAGCTTTTTATGTAACTCCGGAATTGGGAAAACAGATTGCAGATGCATATCTATATAATGATTTCGGTAGTGGATGGGAATGGTGGCCGGATTTCAAACGTTTTCACCAAATTGCAATTGATGAATTGAATGCCTTTGATTATGAGACATATAAGAAAAATGGATTCAAGGTGAAACATATTGACGATTGCGAGTGCAGACTGTATGACAGACCGGAGAATTTTTCTCCTGTGCCATTAATGGTTGAAAGAGGGAAGAAATAAACTAGATTTTTAAATGCCGACTTTCATTAAAACATTTGACTATAGAAAAGTTATACGTAATCTAACTAACTAAAACTTCCCACACCCAAAAGGTGTGTTGAAAACTCAATAGTGTAGGCAATTAAAAAGGCATAGACGCTGTGCCTTTGGTATAATTGAGTTGACCAGAAACAACCACACAAAGGAGACTCTCTATGCCAATGTCAATTCTACCACAGGATAAAGACGGACAGGAACTTTTTAATGCTATTTCGACAAGAAGGGATAAGGGGGTGCGGACATTTTCTTGGACTGCCTAAGTAGCAATTCCAAGAAAATGTCCGCACCCCCTATCTAGAAGCTACTTTGGGAAAGTCAAAAAAATCTTAGGTTTATTCGATTTGATTATCTCAAAATTAGCCGGGTTCGACAGGTTACTGACGATTAACCGCTTACTTTTGGGAGACAGGCGGTTCCCAGTTCTCCGGTCAGGCGGATCCGACGCACCGGAAAATTCAAACATAATTATTGCCACTCAGAGCATATTTTCCGCAATTGATTGCACTAATCCGGTTAATTTATTGGCAAATATTCTGTGGCCTTCCGGACCAAGATGAACCCCATCTGTGGGATCCGGCGAAACCCAGATAGAAGTATCGGCGAAAAGACAGTCGTAGTTCTTGGCGAGTAGATAATATTGTCTGGCAAGTTCATGGCTTTTCATCGAGGAATTTTCGTCAAACTCGTATAAATATTCTCCTGTTTCACATTTTTCGATATGTGGGGGTGCAAGAAGAAGTATTTTCGTTTGGGGATTGATAGAGGAATGTATCAACTCCTTCAGGCGGAGAATAATGCGTTGCATTCCCCGGGAAATATCCTGTGATGAAGCTGAAAAACGGGGTTTTGTGTCATTGGTCCCAAGCATAAGAATAATAATATCAAGAGGTTGATGAGAACCAAAAATTACATCGAGGTAAGCAAAGCCATTTCTGCCACTTTCCATGGGATCATCAAAAACCGTGGTACGTCCATTGAAACCCTCCTCTGATACCAGGTACTCTGTGCCTAGATTTTGTTGAAGAAGTTCTGTCCATCTGGTCTGCTCATCATAGCGAAGTGAGATACCTTCGCTTCGATATCTTCGTCCATCTGCACCATAAGTATTAGAATCTCCATAACAAAGAATACGTTTCATTATTATCCCCCTCTAACATTTGGTAAATACTAGTACATTGAATGGAAATTAACTGGCTATATTGCTCTTGACATGAGCTTTTTTTGGCATGTGATTTGATGGCAAAGCGGCAGGTATGTATTAATGAGGCTTTGTCATGGTATAAGTCTATCACCACAGATGAAAGCTCAGAACAGATCAGAGTAAAGTTTCTGGCTTTCTCGCTTCAAGTCAGCATCAAGACCGATATTTGAAATTACTTTAGACACAAATATCACCTCCTTGATATGAAGAATATAGCATATTTTCCTTGATTTACCAACATACTATGCGTCTGACAAGCACTATTAAAGGAGATATAAGTGAGACGGTGAGAGTCATGCGGCATATTAAAATCTGGAACAAGAATAATATGTTAATATGCACAAAATACATAGAAAATAATCATATAATTTGTAGAATATAACATTATATCTTGCATTTGAGGATATATGGTGGTAGTGTATGTGTAACGATTAACAAAACCGATTAACAATAACGATTAACAAGGAGGCTAACAGTGAATTCTCGCGAACGTGTATTAATGGCTTTGAATCATGAAGAAACAGATAGAGTTCCGATTGATTTAGGGTCTTCCAGATCTACAGGAATAAATGCAATTGCGTACAACAAATTAAAAAAATATCTGGGAGTGAATAGCAAAACAGTTCTTTTTGATGTGAAGCAGTTGCTGGCCGAGATGGATTTTGAAGTGGCGAAAAAAATTGGAAGTGATGTAGTTATTCTTCCGAGATTGGTTCCCTCTGTAGGAGTTCGAATTGATGAATATACTGATGGCGAACTTCCGGAAAATGGGGGCCCGTGCTTGCAGTCAAAATATTATCATCCAAAGCCTCTGGATAATGGTGGAATGGGAATATATGACAAACACGGCCATTTGATTGCGGTCAGACCTAAGGGCGGAATTTTTTATGACGAAGTATATCACCCATTGGAAAATGCTGAAACAGAAGAAGATGTAGACCGCGGACTGAGCATTGAGGGAGAAGATGGAGATAGCCAATATCTTGGACTTCCGCAGATCAGCGATTATGAAATGCACTATCTTCATGACCGTGCAAAATACATTTATGAAAATACTGATTTTGCTATTTCAGGATTTACTAGCTTTAGTCTTTTCGAGCGAGGCTTTAAAGATTTTGGGTATGAGAATTATCTAATGCTTTTCTATGAGGATCCGGATCTTGCTGAGTATTATCTTGATAAAATGACTGACGCATATATTACATACATGGAACGTTATCTGGATGCAGTGGGGGATTATATTCAGATCGTGCAGAATAATGATGATTTAGGTTCTCAGAAATCTATGCTGATATCTCCGGAAATTTATCGGGAATTTATCAAACCGAGGCATGCAAAAATCAATGCGGCAATAAAAAAGAAATGTCCGAATATGCACATTTCTCTTCATTGCGATGGAAGTATTTATCCGATCATTGGAGACATTATTGAAAGTGGATTTGATATTCTGAATCCTATTCAGAGAGATTGTGACAACATGGATCCCGTCCAGATAAAGAAAGAGTTTGGAGACAGGCTGACCATATGGGGAAGTGCATGCAGCACACAGTCAACCATGACACATGGAAGCATTGAAGATATTGTAAACGAAGCAAAAGAAATGATTCGGATTTTCGCTCCGGGTGGCGGTTTTGTTTTCTCGCAGATTCATAATATTCTTGCGGATATTCCTCCGGAAAAGATTGTCGCGTTGTTTGATACTGCAAAGAAATACGGGGTACCTGAGTGGTTTCATGCGCAGTAAGTGATTAATAATTTTTGAATTGCTTATAGAAATTAAAGATAGAAAGAGCAGAGAAATGAACGAGAAGACAAAAATTGCTGTTATCGGAAGCTATGCTGTGGGAGCAACGATTAGATGCAAACGTTTTCCTACTGCGGGGCAGACGGTACCTGGCTATGGATTTGAAATGATGCACGGAGGCAAGGGGTCCAATCAGGCAGTGGCTGCTCATAGAATGGGAGCTGATGTTCTGTATGCCACGTGTATTGGTGATGACTCCTTTGGCCAGATGTGTCTTGACCTTTATCATAAAGAAGGAATTAAGACAGACTTTATCCGAAAAAGCACAAAAGGAACAGCAACAGGTGCTGGGTTAATCTATGTAAACGAAGACGGAGAAAATGAAATTGTCATTGGACTGGGAGCAAATAATGAATTTACACCGGAAGATATTGATCGTATTTTTCCGGAAATTGAACAATGCAAAGTCCTATTAATGCAGCTTGAAATGCCAGTAGAAACCGTTTTGCATGCGGCAAAGAGATGCAAAAAGGCGGGAATTAGCTTTGTATTGAATCCGGCGCCGTTTCGGGAACTCCCGGAGGAGATTTTCCAATATTGTGACTACATAACTCCTAATCAGACTGAAGCAAGACAAATGATGGGAATATCTCTGTCCGAAAATATATCTGATGAGGAAGTCGGTCAAAGACTGAGAAAACGGGGTATTAAAAATATAGTTATGACGCTTGGTGAACGCGGAACACTTCTTGTTACGGAAAATGGGACTACTGTTGTACCAGGACTATGTGTTTCTGCAGTTGATACTACGGGGGCGGGCGATACCTTTAGCGGGGCGTTTTGCGTAGCTTTAGCAGAGGGCAAACGGCTTGAAGAAGCTGCGAAATTTGGAAATGTTGCTGCCGGCCTTGCGGTAACCAGATATGGTGTGGTTGATTCTATTCCATACAGAGTGGAAGTAGATAATTTCAGGGAGGAGAACAAATGAAATCTGGAGGAATTTTGAACAGAGATCTGATGAGAGCCATTAGCGATATGGGTCATACTCAGATCATGGTAATTGGAGATGCAGGTGTTCCGGTGCCGGATAGTGCGACAAGAATTGATCTGGCGCTTGCCGAGGACATCCCTACAATTCAACAGGTGTTGAAGTACATTATGGAAGAGATGATTTATGAGAAGGTAATTGTAGCAGAAGAACAGAAAAAATATAATCCAAAGCATTTCGAGGCTGTTTGCACATTGTCTAAAAGATGTAAGGTAGAGACTATGCCACATGAGAAGTTATTTTCAACATATCTTCCAAAGGCAAAGTATATCATCAGAACTGGTTCGTTTGAACCGTTTGGAAATGTTGTCCTTCAGTCAGGAATTGATGCGCCAAAATGGTTTGCAAAAGAAGGATGCTTAGTTCCCGGTTATTATGAGGAACGAGTGGAGTACAAGGGATAAAACTTGTTATAGGACAGACCGGTGGAAGGCGGAAAATAACCGGTGGAGAATAGAATAATGATTTACAATATATAAATAGCGGAGGGCTTAATTATGACAAGAAAAGGTATTCTTTCGTTAGCATTATGTGGAATTATGGCAGCGGCACTTGCCGGTTGCGGAACATCAGGATCAGCAACGGATGGAGCAGCTTCTCAGGGTTCATCAGCTGCAGGAGAAGTAGTTGCTTCAGGATCAGGAGATACAAAAACTGGTTCAAAGGATGTGAAGATTTCTGTTGTTATGCACGCTATGAACAGTTCCTTTTATACAACATTGGCAGATGGCGCAAAGCAAGCCGGCAAAGATCTGGGAATAACAGTAGATGTGACTTCACCATCAACTGCAAGTGACTTGGATGCACAGGTCAATTTGATAGAGTCGGCAATTGCTGCAAACTATGATGGAATTGCTACTGTAACCTGGGATCCGACTGGATTTAACTCTGTGATTAAAAAAGCAGAAGATCAGGGCATTCCAGTAGTCGGATTTAATCAGGATGCTGAAGATTGTGGTACAGATGCGTTTATCGGTCAGGATTACGAGGATGCCGGGTATCAGCTCGGCAAGTATATGTTCGGGACTGTGATGAATGGAAAAGGCAAATATATTGTGGCTAGTTGCGGACCGACAGATTCGGCTTTGGAAGCAAGAGAAGCTGGAATTAAAAAGGCTGCAGAAGAATATCCTGATGTAGAATATATTGACACAATTGATATTGGAACAGACCTGGATAATGCTTACAGCGTGATTGAAAGTGCATATTTGGCACATCAGGATGTCAACGCTATTCTTGGTGTAGATGTATTCAGTGAAGCTATTGGAAACTTTATTAATGCATACGGGCTCACTGGAAAGGTTTATGGTGCAGGATTTGATCTTACAGAAGGTACTCTGAAGCATATTAAGAATGGTGATATGCAGCTTACAGTAGGACAGAATCCTTACCTGCAGGGATATTATTCTGTTATGGAATTATACATGAACCTTGCAGATGGTGCAGATTTCATTGACATTAATACTGGAGCGCAGATGGTAACAGCAGATAATGTGGACAATGTACAACCCGAATGATATCTGGTTGATGTTGTTGAAGAGGCTCTTCTGGCGCTGTGAATGCGTCAGAAGAGAATATATAACTGAAGAACAGGGAAAGTGAAGGACATGAAGGAAAAGTTAAAATCATTTCGTGAGCTTGGAGTTATCTGCGTTCTGTTTGCATTAATTATTCTTCTTACAATTGCGAGACCGGTATTCATTTCGCCTACAAACTTTATTAATGTAATTCGACAGACGGTACAAATTGGTATCATGGCAGTTGGTATGACATTTTTAATTATTTCCGGAGAGATGGATCTGTCCGTTGGATCCATTTTTGGTACAACCGGTATGCTGGCTGCAACGTTGTATAAGAGTAATGCAAATCCAACAATGGCCTTTCTGATTGCATTGGTTGCGGGATGTGCGATTGGGTTGTTGAATGGTATTCTTATCACAAAAGCAAAAATTCCGGCTTTCATAGCGACCCTGGGAACTATGAAAATCTTCCGAAGTGTAGCATATGCAATTTCTGGAGGACAGAGTATCAGCGTTTTTCCCGAATCAGTGACTAAAAGTTGGGTTTTCAAAATGGGAGGCTCCGTAGGACCGATTCCGATTCAGATTTTTATTATGGCGGCCATTTTTATTGTTGCAGGAGTCGTTCTGGCAAAAACGGAAGCCGGTTACAATATGTATGCTACAGGAGGAAATCCCAAAGCAGCTAATCTTGTTGGAATCAATACAGATCGTGTAAAAATTCTGGGATTTATTATATCAGGAGCAGTAAGTGCGCTTGCAGCCATGATAAGTATTGCGTATTTGGGTTCTGTTCCGACAACTGCAGGCGAGGGACGTGAAATGGATGTTATCGCGGCGGTTATTCTTGGAGGTGCTTCTTTAAGCGGTGGACGCGGAACAATGCTGGGAACCTTTATCGGGGCAATGATTATCAGTGTTGTAAAGAATGGAATGGTTCTTCTTAGTGTACCAGTGTTCTGGCAGGATGGCTTTATCGGAGTCGTTTTGATTCTTGCAGTATTATTGGATACTTTTATGCATAGAAAAGATTCCAGAGGATAACAGGAGGCTGCTATGGAAGCTTATATTCAGTTTAAGAATATAACCAAAAAATTTGGCGGGACGACTGCATTAAATAAGGTATCCTTTGATATTCGTGAAGGCGAGGTACATTGCCTCTGCGGAGAAAACGGTGCAGGAAAATCTACGCTGATTAATCTGTGTGGAGGAATTTTTCAACCGACCGAAGGGCAGATTTATATTGGAGGAAAACCAGTCGTTATTAAAACGGTGGAACAATCAGAAAAATTGGGCATCTCCATTGTGCATCAGGAAATTCCTCTTTGTTTAAATATGACGATAGCTGAAAATATTTTTCTGAACCGTAAAGAGGCTGTAAAGGGACTATTTTTGGATAAAAAGTATATGAATGCCGAGACAGAAAAACTCCTGAAACGGTTCCAACTTAACTTGAAGCCAACACAACTGGTAGAAGAGCTTAGCATCGCAGAACAGTCTATAATACAGATCGCAAAGGCGGTATATTATAAACCCAAGATACTGATTTTGGACGAACCTACTGCAGCACTTACAGATGACCAGAGAGACGTTATGTATTCAGTCGTAAGAGAACTGGTTAAGAATCAGAAAACAACTGTTCTCTATGTCTCTCACAGGCTTGAGGAGTGTATGGAGCTGGGAGACAGGGCTACGATTCTTCGTGATGGGTGCTTTATCACAACCAGAGATATTAAAGATCTAACCATGGATGATATTGTGACATTGATGGTTGGCAGAAAGATAGATCGTTCAAAGAAGAGACAAAGCTACGTCAGGGACGAAGTGCTAATGGAAGTGAAACATTTCAGTAAGAAGAGACAGTTTAATGATGTCAGTTTTCAACTGAAAAAGGGCGAAATCTTAGGACTTGCCGGATTTGTCGGAGCTGGACGTACGGAGGTTCTCACTTCAATTTTTGGAGCAAACAAACCCGACAGCGGAGAACTCTATATCGAAGGAAAAAAAGTGCTTGTGAAATCACCGGCTGACGCGATCCGGTATCGAATCAGTATGATTCCAGAGAATCGAAGAGATGATGGGTTGATTGCCTCTATGTCGGTACAGCAAAATGCGCAGATGGTTGTTCTTGATAAAATCAAGAAAGGAATGTTCCTGAACAAGAAGAAATCCGATGCTCTGATGGAAAAAATGACCTCAGCTTACAAGATTAAGGCAGGTAATCCATCAAATCCGATTTTTACTCTAAGTGGGGGCAATCAGCAGAAGGTAGTTATTGCAAGATGGATAGCAAACAATCCGTCAATATTGTTATGTGATGAGCCTACACGCGGCATAGATGTTGGGGCAAAGGATGAGATATATGGAATCCTAAGGGAGATCGCCAGAAGAGGGATAGGAATTGTGATTGTATCATCAGAACTTCCGGAACTTATTTCGCTTTGTGACAGAATTCTTGTTATGCATGAAGGAAAAATTACTGGAGAAATAAGCGGAGATGAAGCAACAGAGACCGGTATAATGCGATATGCTGCTGCTTTGAAGGATGATTATCACTTTGCAGAGGTATGATTTTCTCTTGCATGTTTTCGTTGTCAATATTTTATAATGGGGTTAATATTAAAACAAAATCAGCACACAAATTTAATTTGCAACATTGGTGATATTATAGTTAGCAGGTTTGGTTGATGAGTAAAAAGGTAACAATCCGGGATATAGCAAAAGAGAGTGGGGTATCGACGACCACGGTTTCCAGGCTATTGAATCATGTTGAGGGTTATTGCTCAAAGGAAACGGAACAGAGAGTCTGGAATGCTATTGAGAGGCTTAATTATCATCCCAGCAAGATTGCAAGATCACTGGTTACACAGAGGACAAATCTTATAGGAGTGATCTTTCCTGATATATACAATAGCTTTTTTCAAGATTTGTTCCGAGGAGTAGAAGAGTATGCATCTAAACTTGGATATCAGCTGATATTATGTAATACAGATGGAAGTTCCAAAAAAGAAAGGGACTATCTTTTGAATCTTGCTGAAAACCTGACGGATGGAATTATTATCAGTACATCAAATGGTGAAGATGATAATACGACTATTGTAGATCTTCATAAAAGAGGATTCCCGATTGTTACGGTGGAAAGGTATGGTGAGGAGCTCAAAGATGTACCGAGAATTCTTTTCGCAAACCGGGAAGCCGAGGAACAGGTAGTGAATTATCTGTACAGATGTGGACATAGACGTATAGCATATATCAGTGGCCCGCCAACTGCTACGAATGCGATCCGGAGACTGGAAGGATTTAAAAATGGACTGAAACAAAATGGACTGAGTGCAGATAATTCTCTGATCATGACAGGCAATTATAAGATGGAATCTGGACAGGATTGCATGCGGAAGATTCTCGATGCATGTATGCACAAAGGCGGAAAGCCAGATTTTTCTGCGGTTATAGCTGGAAATGACTTAATGGCAATCGGGGCATGCAAGACAATCCTTGAGAGAGGACTGCGGATACCGGATGATATTTCTGTGGTTGGTTGTGATGGAACCATGTTAGCTGATTTGATCCGACCGAAAATAGGAACTATTCGACTGGGCGGAATTGATATGGGGAAAAAGGCTGCAGAATATCTGATTAATGAGATTAGATCGCAGAATACCGAGGAGAAAAAAGTCCTCTTTCAGCCGGAATTGTTACTCGAAGGAAGAATAAAATCAATAGAGACCTGATTTAAGGAATTATTAAAATTCCAAATTTTTAATTGTAAAATCGCATAAATTTCACTTGACAAAATAGTGCAATGTGCCAGTATAAATTGCGTAGACTTCCATTTATGAAGAGGCTTGATAATGATGAAATTTCTGGGACGTATGTTTTCTTTCGTGCTCTCAGGCATCACCGCATGCATGCTGGGATTTGCACTATTTTTTTCACTCATCACGGGGTTCGGAAAGGGACTTTCGGATATGGCGGTAGAGGGAATCATACAGCGCTTTCCGGAGACCTGGTCTTCTGTTGAGATCCGTGTCTTTCTGATTGCGCTGATTCTGCTGTTTGTGGGATTCATTTTCCTGGCATTTGCCTGGATTGATCGTGCGGGTCATAGGAAAAGGCTGCTGATGTTTCTGATTCTCGGCGGTGTATTTCTGGTGATGCAGCTTTTCATCGCGTTCGGACTGCGTACCATTCAGAATACGGATGCCTTTGAGGTTCAGGATCAGGCGCTTGCTATCGCGCGGGGCGTTCACCAGATCGTTGATTATACAAAATCCACGTATTTTGCCAAATATGGAAATAATGATCTTTACCTGATTTTCTGCGTTCAGGTCTTCAGGGTCTGTATGTTGCTGCATATTCATGCGTATCGCACGGTGTTTGCGGTGCTGAATGTGGCTGCCGTCGATCTTGGCATTCTCATGACCTGGCGGACGGTTTTTCTTCTGAGGGGGCCGAAGGCAGCACTGAAGGTATTTGTGCTGAGCGTTTTCAATCCGCTGAATATTCTTCTGATATGCTGGCCCTATACCTGTACGCTCAGCATGCCGCTGATGATGCTGAGCCTGTGGATGGCTGCGGCGTTTCTGAAGGGGAAGGACAGCGGAACACTGCATTTTGTGGAGTTTCTGGTGATCGGACTGACGGCTGTGACCGCATATTATTTTCGTCCGACGGCCGCGTTCCCGGTAATCGCTCTCGTTCTGTGCGGCGTATGCGCAGGCGTGCAGAAGCTTTTAAAAGAAACATCTTCCTTTACACGGGAAAAGAACCGGAAATTGCGGAATCTTGTCAGAAAGGGTATCCCTGCTGTCTGTGTGATTTTTCTGATGGCGGTGACATCTTCTTCGATCCGAAACGCTTCCCTGCGTCTCGATCCGGTGACAGACACACAGTTTCCGACCGTATACTGGCTGATGCTTGGCGCTTCGGAGACCGGACGGGTGAACTCGGAAGATATGAATTTTAACCGGCGCATGTACACCGAGAAGGAGAACAGGGAAGCGGACATTGCAGCAGTCCGGCAGATTCTGAAGGAACGTGGTCTGGCTGGCAATGTGAAGCATTATCTGGAAAAAACAGGACTGACATGGTCGGATGGAACCGCGGAATATCTCAGCCGCAGCATGGGATCAGAGAACAGTATTCCGTGGCTGTATCAGTTCCTGAATGGACCGGGTGCCGGAATTCTTTATCTGTGGTGCCAGGCATATCGTATGGTGATGCTTTTTATGGCTCTTGCCGGGATTCTGGTCTGGCTTTGTTCCGGGAGAAAATCGGGATGTGCCGGCAATTTTATCTTCCAGGTATGCGTCATCACCCTGCTTGGAGGTTTTGTCTTCTATACATTCTGGGAAGGAAAGCCGGTTTACAGCTATCCCTTCCTGCCATATCTGATTCTGGTCAGCCTGCCCGCCTGGGAAAAAGCGTACCGCGTATATGAGGGAAAATATCAGGATGCGCCGTCTTCCGCGAAAACCATACGTCGGCTCGTACTCGTTGTTCTGCTTGCCGTAACCGGGCTCGGGCTGTTTCAGAAATACGTCATCACAGCGGCATCGGGCGTTTTTGATGTACCTTCCATTGTGTGTGACAGTACGGCTCTGGCCGACTGGGTCAGTGTTCCGGAAGGCCAGACGCTGACTCAGAGCTACTATCCTTCGGGAGCATTTAATACCATTCTGATCCGGGCAAGAACGGCAGGCAGAGGAAATACGAAGGACAAGTACCGGATCGTCGTGGTCTCCGGTGATTCCGGAGAAGAGGCAAATTCTGCCGCATATCGCCCGGAGGATGTCATTGCGGACAAAACAGTTCAGGCTGGCAAGATAAAGGATCGAAGAATCATCCTGAATTTCCCGACGGTTTTTCCGGCAAAAAACGAAGCCTTCCGGATCATTGTCACGAATCTTTCCACAGAGGGAAAAGGGCAGGACGGACTGCAGTCTACAGTACGTTTCGGAACCCGGCTTTGTTATGTGATGGATGAGTATAAAGGAAATTGCGTTGTCAAGGGCAGGAGGCATGCCGGTGATCTTCTGATTCGTGTCGGCCGGATAGATGAACCGGTTGTAATGGAACGCGGGTAATCGCATGACGAACCGGTCCGGACGGAATGCGGGAAACCGGACAGACGAACCGATGCGGATGGAACGCGGGTAATCGCATAGCGGACCGATGCGGATGGAACGCGGGTAATCGCATAATGATCTGGTGCAGATGGAATCAGTCCGGACGAACCGGAGCATGGCGGGAAACAGGGGTGATAATCATATCGTCCAGCATTTCTGCGGCGATTTTCTCCGGATCTGAGTCCGGGCAAATCCAGTCCCCGATTGCCTCTCGAGGAAGGATGACAGGCATTCGGTTGTGAATACGCGCGAGTTCCGGGGTCGGCTCTCTTGTGAGAACGGTGAAGACCGGATATGTCAGGCCGCTCGTCTCTTCCATGTGGTACAGCCCGGCAAGGTAGGTCAGATCGGATGCTTCGGGACGTACTGCGTACTTTTCACCGGTTTGTATCCGTCCGCCGGACGTCCGGATATGCTCCCATTCGAAATACCAGGATGCGGGAATGACGCAGCGATGCCGTCTCCAGTCACAGGAAAAGGAGACTTTCTTGTTTGCGGATTCGATTCTGGCGTTCACGACGGGCCCTTTCACACCGGGGATATGATATCCCCATATCATCGGATACACAGCTTTTTCTGCGGAAGCGGAGGGCGCAATTACGGCGGCAATATCGGTCGGACGGATTTCTCCGGATGTTCTGAATTCTCTTCCCAGCCGATCGGTCATTCTGCGCAGAAGCGCCGTGCTGCCCGCTGCCTCCGTGTATTGATTCATTTCTTCAGAAGGTTCGATAAAAAATCGCGTACACATATTCGTTTCAACTTCCCTTATCTTTTCATCAGCTTTAAGCGTCTGGTCGTCTCCTATACAATACCACACAGAGTCAAAACAGATCCCGCAATAATCGAAAATTTGTTCTTTTTCATTGCAGCTGATATAATAATTGAGAATATAACAGAATCGGATTTCGGATTTTGTGATTGAACAAGAATCGTGTTTCGGATTTTGGAATTGTGATAGAAATGGTTTCTGTAATTAGAGATTGTAACAGAAACGGATCCCGGATTTAGAGATTGTAACGGAACGGTTTCTGGATCTTTAAATTGGAAAAAGTATCTGTTTGTTGATTTGGTGAAGAAAATGTCATGGAGAGGTCGGAATTGACTGCCAGTATTGTGGTGGACAACACAGGGAAGGGAAAAAATAAAAGAGAAGACGTATACCGGGATACACCGCTTCCATTTGCGGGCAGCATTTCCGGGCAGTTCCCGCGCAAGGAAAGAGCAGCCAGGTGCAATGCAGAAGCGAAACAGGGTGCAGAAGCAGAAGGAAGCCTTTCAGCAGGCCGGGGTTTTTCGGCGGAAGAAAGTCATTCAGCGGGCCGAGGTTCTTCGGTGGAAGGAAGCCTTTCAGCGCGGCGGGGTTCTTCGGTGGAACAAAGTCATTCAGAGGAACGGAACGGATACTCCTCTGATGTGCCCGGACAGATTCTGGAAATGATCCGTCTGTATGAGTTCGGGGACGGTTCGCCTGAACACCGTGCCAGGATGTTCTGCAGGCAGGGAAAATTCATGGAGAAGTATGAGGATGATTTCCCCTGGAAGGGTGATTTCAGACGTTATTTCACGACCTATCATGATCTGAATATCCGTCAGCTGCGCGGCTACTTTACCTGGAGAACCGTAATACGAAACGGAGAATACCGCCCGATCTCCACGTCGCTTGCCTATATGTACCTATACGAGCTTCTGTGCGGCATCGGCGCGTCATCGGTTGACGATGTGCTTCAGAAGATGGAGACATTTGAGGAAAACTATGTAGATGCCGGCATCAGTGATCCGGGAATGCGGAAAAACATTCGCCGGTGGATGTTTGAATATGCGGTGCTTCATGGACTGCCGGCAGAGAGGGTTCGCTCATACGCAAATCCGGAAGCTTTGGATTTTGATCATTCTCTTGTGATCCTGAAAAACCCGGAGAATCATTCGGATGAGGAGATTTTTCATGCGATGAGCCGCTTCACAGGACAAACGATTGAAAAATCCGCCGTTCTTACCCGAAACAGAAGGAAGGGTAGTCAACTTCTCGCCGGAATCTGGAGATATCTCTCTGAACATTTTGAGGATAACGGGAGGGATATTTTTACGGTGTGTTTCGGCACAAGGAAATGTTATCCGTGGCATCCGCTCTCAAATGCAGTATACTGGGAGAAAAGGGAACTTCCGGACATGGATTTCGAGATGGATGAATGCAGAACATTTCATCTGCGGGACGGGAAGTGGCAGGAGGAGCGGTACGGCGGTCTTGGATTGCATCTGGACTGGTTCCGTTCCCTGCTTCGCGCCTCGGACAGGATTTTACGCAGAGAGCTGAGAACGGGACATTATCTTCGGGAAAGAAAGGACGAGCAATGGGCGGTTCCTTACATTGAAGCTGCGCTTCGGGAGATGGAGGCGGAAGAGCAAAGAGCAGCGATGCCCGTGATTGAAATAGATTATGCGGGTCTGAAGCAGATCCGGGAGGATGCCGCGATCACGCGGGACAGCCTTCTGACCGATGAAGAGATAGAGGAAAGCCGGGAGCCGGAGAGCACGGGCGGACAGAAGATGGATTCCGCTGTGAAGATGGATCTGTCGTCGGCTGAGGCAGATACAGAGGTAGTTGTGAACAAGATCCGACCATCGTTGTATATGGCAGACATAGAGCCTGCCGTCAAGAAAATGCGGCCATCGTCGAGTGATGTGGATACAGAGGCCGTCGTGAAGAAGGATCGGCCGTCGTCGGGTGAAGCGGATGGAGATGCGGGAGTAAAACCGAAAACCGGTGCGGACAGCCTGTACCGCCGGATTTTGCTCATGCTTCTGGACGGGAAGCCCGTGAACGATGTGGTAAGAGAAAATCATCTGATGCCTGCTGTTATCGCGGATGCGATCAACGAGGCGTTTTTCGATGAAATCGGCGATAGTGTCGTCGAATGCGACGGGGATGAGATCTGCGTCGTTGAGGATTACAGAGAGGATATGATTCAAGCGTTGGGAGAGATCAGCTTATGAGTGATGAGCACAGAAAAGTACCGAAGAGAATCGCGCAGACGGTTCTGAATTCGCTGAAGGGCGGCGTAGTTCCGAGGATCGGACTGCCCTATATCGCAGTCGGCAGAAAGAACGAGATCGAGGCGCTTTTACATGATGTAGACATTATCTCAGAGGGAGGCGCATCCTTCCGGTTCATTGTCGGAAGGTACGGATCAGGCAAGAGCTTTCTGATCCAGACGATCCGGAATTATGTGATGGACCGCGGTTTTATTGTGGCGGATGCGGATCTTTCGCCGGAACGCCGTCTTCAGGGAACGCGTGGACAGGGCCTCGCGACGTATCGGGAACTGATTGGAAATCTCTCCACAAAGACAAAGCCGGAGGGAGGGGCACTTACACTGGTTCTGGATCGGTGGATCAGTGCGGTGCAGGCGGATGCATCAGGGGAGACGGGACGGATGCCGGGCGATCCTCTGCTCACGGAGGCGGTAGACCGGAAAATCGTCGCTGTCACCTCGCAGATCAGCGAGCTGGTGCACGGATTTGAGTTCGCTTCTCTTCTGTCGCGCTATTACCATGCTTACATTGATGGAGATGACGAGACAAAGGGAAAGGTTGTCCGCTGGTTTCGGGGCGAATACGCGCTGAAACGCGAGGCGAAAGAGGAGCTCGGCGTAAATATCATTATCACGGACGATGACTGGTACGATTATCTGAAGCTGTTTGCTGTTTTTTTTCGCCTGGCGGGCTACTCGGGGATGATGATCATGATCGATGAGCTGGTGAATCTGTATAAGATCCCGAATGCCATCACCCGGCAGTACAACTATGAGAAGATGCTCACCATGTATAATGACACCCTGCAGGGGAAGGCAAAATACCTTGGCATCATCATGGGAGCGACACCGCAGGCGGTGGAAGACAGGCGCCGCGGGGTGTACAGCTACGAGGCGCTTCGATCCAGACTTGCGGAGGGGAAATTTTCGAGGCCGGGGGCGAGAGATCTCCTCGCGCCGGTCATCCGGCTTGATCCTCTGACTCCGGAGGAAATGCTGGTCCTGTGTGAAAAATTGTCTGACATGCATGCCGGATTGTATCAGTACGAGAGAAGAGTTACGACGGAAGAGCTTGGCGATTTCATCAAGCTTGAGTATGGACGGATCGGAGCGGATCAGAACATCACGCCCAGAGAAGTGATCCGTGATTTTATCGAGCTGCTTGATCTGCTGTATCAGAATCCGTCCCTCGACATGGAGAAGATGCTTGCATCGGACGCATTTACGTACACGAAGTCGGAAGCTGTATCGGATCAGACAGACAGCAGCTACGCGACCTTTACGATCTGAAAGAGAGCAGGGAATGAATGTATTCGCAAGGTATGCACCATTTATACAGGATTATATTTACCGCTCCGGCTGGCAGACGCTTCGGGGTGTTCAGAATGCAGCGGGAGAAGCAATCTTCGGCTCTGACCAGAATGTTCTTCTGACTGCGCCGACTGCCTCGGGCAAAACCGAAGCGGCTTTTTTTCCCATCCTGTCTCTATTGGATGAGGAACCATCCCGAAGTGTCGGTGTTCTGTATATTGCACCACTGAAGGCATTGATCAACGATCAGTTCGGGAGGCTGAATGAACTGTGCGAAGAAGCCGGGATCGCTGTCACCCGCTGGCACGGAGACGCGGCACAGTCGGGGAAGCGAAGGCTTCTGAAGAAGCCATCAGGTATTCTGCAGATCACACCCGAATCTCTGGAGTCTCTGATGATCAATAAACATATGGAGATTCCTTCCCTGTTCGGAGATCTGCGATTCATCGTGATTGATGAGATTCATTCGCTTCTGCGGGCGGACCGGGGACTGCAGACCTTCTGCCTGATCGAACGGCTCTGCAGACTGGCAGGCTGCAATCCGAGGAGAATCGGGCTGTCCGCCACTATCGGGAATCCGGAGGAAGCGGGGAAATTCCTGTCTGCCGGCAGCGGAAGAGGCTGCATCATTCCGGAATTCGAGGGCGCGAAAGAGGTCTGGCATCTCTCGATGGAGCATTTTTTTAACACCGCTCCGCAGGCGGATGAGGGGAAAACGATTCCGGAGAAGCTACCGGCTGCCGGAATAACAGCCGGTGCCGGACCGAAGGCTTCGACAATGGAAGAGGCAGCCGGTGCCGGGCCGAAAGCTCCGGCTATGGAAGAGGCAGCTGATGCCGCGCCGAATGGCGCTGTAATGGAAGAAGCAACCGATACCGCGCCGAAGGCGGCTGATCCCGGAATCGGGTATATTTTTGAACACACCCGGGGAAAGAAATGCCTGATTTTCACAAATTCACGTGAGGAATGCGAGGCGGTCTGTCAGCATCTGAGGCAGTACTGCGAGGCGGTGCACGAGCCTGACCGTTTTCTGATTCATCACGGAAACCTGTCGGCATCCTATCGGGAGAGTGCGGAAGAAGAGATGAAGGAGGAGGATTCCCTGATGTCGGTGTGTGCCACGGCAACACTCGAGCTCGGCATCGATATTGGAAAACTGGAGCGCGCCTTTCAGATCGATGCGCCGTTTACGGTGTCCGGTTTCCTCCAGAGAATGGGAAGGACAGGCAGAAGGGGCAATCCTTCAGAGATGTGGTTCGTGATGCGTGAGGATCACCCGGAACCCAGAGCGATGCTGCCGGAGATGATCCCGTGGTATCTGATACAGGGGATTGCCCTGGTTCAGCTGTATCTTGAGGAACGCTTTGTCGAGCCGCCCCGCACCGGCCGGCTCCCGTTCAGCCTGCTGTACCATCAGACCATGAGCACGCTTGCGTCCTGCGGAGAGATGACGCCTGGAGAGCTGGCATCGCGTGTGCTGACGCTCTCGGCCTTTCATCGGATCACGGCTGACGATTACCGTGTGCTTCTGCGGCATCTGCTGGAGATCGACCACATCAACCGGACCGAAAACGGAGGGCTGATTGTGGGAATAACGGGCGAG
Source organism: Bilifractor sp. LCP19S3_H10 (assembly GCF_052119185.1). Lineage (NCBI taxonomy): Bacteria > Bacillati > Bacillota > Clostridia > Lachnospirales > Lachnospiraceae > Bilifractor > Bilifractor sp. LCP19S3_H10. The sequence goes on along the minus strand of NZ_JBQKFT010000003.1, from coordinate 211,416 downwards.
CGGATTGTCAACAACTACAAATTTTACGCCGTCTTTCAGGAAAACATCGAATACACCGTGCGCTCCGGATCCGAGCAGATCGGAACCATCGTGAAACCACCGCCTGCAGGGGACAAAATTGCCATCGCCGGCCGCGTCTGGGTGGTGGAGGAAGTGGATCATAAGCGCAGAGAGGTGTACTGTACGCTCGTCAAGGGAAATATCCCCGCCTATTTCGGTGATGTGGCCGGAGATATACACACCCGCATTCTGGAACGGATGTACGGGGTGCTCTGTGAGGAAAAATCATATCCGTATCTCATGCGTCACGCCGTGGGAAGACTTTTCGATGCGAGAGAGACATTCCGGAAATCCGGAATGAAGGAGCATCCGCTTGTACATCTCGGAGGAAACATGTGGGCGCTTTTTCCCTGGCTCGGAAGCTACGCGTTTCTTGCGCTGGAGCGTTTCCTGAAAATCCGGTGCGCAGGGCGGCTGGGTCTGAAAGGGCTGAATGCGTCCAGACCGTATTACATGCAGTTTACCATGAAAACGGACGAGACGGAGTTTTACCGGATCGTATCTGAGGAGGCCGGGAAAGATATCGACCCGCTAGAGCTGGTATATCCGAAGGAGGTTCCGGTTTTTGAAAAATATGACGAATACGTTCCGGAAGAACTGGTCCGGAAGGGATTTGCGTATGGAGTGCTCGATATCGAAGGAATGCGGGATCGTGTGCTCTCCTGGAGCAGGGAGGTGTAGAAAAAATGTTTGGTCTTTTGCTGCTGATATTGATCGTGATCGGACTTTTTAAGCTGACAGGCATTATCTTGCATGCTGTCGGGAAGATCCTTGGCGGAGTTCTGGGCATTTTCGGCTGGCTGGTTCTGGCGGGACTTGCGGCAACAGTATTCGGATTTGGGCTGTTTATGTTCGCGATTATCCTGATTGTCGGGGCGATCGCATTGATTATCAGTGTGATGACATAAAGAAGATGAGAGGTTAATTGAATTGCTTTGAGAAAGCATACCCAAAACCTATACGGTAAACGGCCATACGATAAGTCGTGCCACATTCTGTATAGAGGCAGGAGGACAAAAATGACAGGATTTGATGTGATTGACGGGGTGTGGAGGAATCATGAGAGGTGAAGGCAGATCAGCGCTGAGCGGTGAGAAGAAGGATATGGGCTTCTTTCTGCACAGCAGAGAGTTTTACAAATCTTTTTTTGTCATGATGGCGCTTCTCGTCTTCCAGAATATCATTACCTATTCGGTAAATGTGGCTGACAACATCATGCTTGGCGGTTACAGTCAGACAGCGCTGTCCGCCGCAGCTGCCTGCAATCAGATTCAGTACATTCTGCAGCAGTTTACGGTCATGGGACTCGGCGAGGGAATTGTCATTCTTTCCAGCCAGTACTGGGGAAAAAAAGACACGGAGATGATTCAGAGAATCTCCGGCACGGCGATGCTGTGCGGGATACTTGCGGGAGCGGCTCTGACGGCAGCTGCGTTCGTCGCGCCGGACCGTATGGTTGGTATCTTTACCGATGATCCGGATATCATCCGGATGGGAGTCTCTTATCTGTCGATCATCCGGTACACGTATCTGATCTTTATCGTGACGAATCTGATCCTGTCAACGCTGCGCAGCGTTCAGGTTGTACGGATTGCGTTTCTGCTTTCCTGCCTGGAGCTTGTGATCAATGCGGGAATCAATTACTGCCTGATTTATGGAAAATTCGGTTTCCCGGAGATGGGAATTCATGGCGCGGCGATCGGTACGCTGATTGCGAATCTGACGGGGCTTGTGGTGCTTGTGTTCTATTGCCGGTTCAGCCGGAACGTCCCGCTTCGTCTGGATCTCCGGAAGATGATGCGGGTGAACGGAGATATCCTGAAGAATTATCTGAAGGTGGCGCTTCCGTGTGTGGTTTCCGCCATTGTGTTTGCCAGTGCGGTGGCGATTCAGACCGTGATCTTCGGTCATCTCTCCAGTGATGCGCTGGCAGCCTCCGGAGTCGCCGGAACCTTTTTTCAGTATGTCAAGATGATACCGGTCGGCGCCTCGTCTGCCGCCGGCGTGCATGTGGGCAAAACCGTTGGGAGCGGGAAAATCAGGAAGCTCAGACAGATGGTGCATTCGCTCCAGGCGATTTTCCTGGTGGTCGGCTGCACATCGTGTGTGATTCTTCTGGCACTCCGGTACCCGGTGCTGTCTCTGTATAAGCTGACCGATACGGCATATTCCTATGCGCTGACGCAGATGACTATACAGGCCTTTATTGCAATCGGCATGTCTTTCCAGATGCCGGAGCAGATGGGAATCATCCGCGCCGGCGGGGATACCCGTTATTCTATGATCAGCGATATTGTATACAGCTGGATTGTCGTGATTCCGATGGGCCTGGTCGGCTGTTTCGTGCTCGGCTGGCCGTTCTGGGCGATGGTGCTCTGGCTGAACATGGATCAGATCCTGAAATGCTTTACCGTGACGCACAAGGTATCAACCTATTCGTGGATCCGGAATCTTGCGGGCGCGGAAACGGCGAAAGACGCAAACGGACTTTGATTTACGCGAACAGTGAGCCGCAGCCGAATGCGAAGCATTCGTGTGCGGCGAGCGTCGCGATAGCGAGATAAAACTCGCGCAGCGTGTTTTATCTCGTTTGCTGCCGGCAGATGTCATCCGCCGGCTGTGCTTCTGGAAAATACAGTGTCCGGCCGCTTTGGAGAGACGGCCGGCAGCTGGCTTCAGTCGACGGTGTTGCAGGAGAACTTATGCTTCTCCGGGATTTCGCGGTCGGAATATCCGGCTTCGGTCTGGCCGAGAATAATGGAACCGGTGGGAGTGAAGCCTTCCGGCAGGTTCAGCTTCGCGACGATCGCCGGATCCTGGGAGAGTGCGTAGGTGGCACCGTAGATATCGCAGTGACCAACGCCCTCCTCTACAGCGGCAAGGGACATGTTCTCGATAATCATGGCTACGTTGGCACTTGCCACATTGCCCTGATCGCTGGAGGAAACGACGATCAGCATCGGTGCGCCGTAGAGCGGGTGCATGGACGGATTCCCGAAGAATTTTGCGCCCGCCTTGTCGATGGCGTCCAGAAGCTCTTTGTTTGTCACGATGGTGAGGTGGATGCTGTCATATTTCCCCATTCCGATTGGTGATTCATACGCAGCTGTAAGTATAGATGCAAGCTGAGCGTCGGTAATGGGTTTTCCGTTATAGGAGCGGATTGATTTTCTGTTGTTCATTGCCTTCTTCAATTCCATGATGGTAACCTCCTTGTTTTACACAGTATACACAGAATGTGTCTCGGTATGCCGGAGTTAAGCCAGCATGACCGTTTGCTGCGATATGGTCTGGATACATATAACCGCTATGATCTGGATACGTATAACCACTGCTATTATAGCATAATGCAGAGATCATTACGATAAGGGGTTCTGCGGATAGTCTGGGGATTCTGCGGATATTCTTGGGGGTCTGCGGATAGTCTGGGGATCCTGCGGATATTCTGGGGTCTGCGGATAGTCTGGGGGTTCTCTGAATAGTCTTGGGAAGACGAAGAGATGTCTGACATTGGCGGGGAAACAGCGAATCAAAGTGGAGGTTGAGCATATGAAACGAAAAACAGCTTTATCGATTGCGGGAAGTGACTGCAGCGGGGGTGCCGGCATTCAGGCGGATCTGAAGACGATGACGATAAACGGTGTCTATGCCATGAGTGTGATAACGGCGATGACGGCACAGAATACCACCGGGGTGAGAGCGGTTCAAGAGGCAGTTCCTGAATTCCTGAAAGAACAGATTGATGCGGTTTTTGAAGATATCTTTCCGGATGCCGTGAAGATCGGAATGGTTCCGTCGGCCGCGCTGCTGCATGTCATCAGTGACAGGCTCCGGTATTACGGGGCGCGAAATGTGGTCGTAGATCCGGTCATGGCAGCAAGCACCGGGTCTCTTCTGGCGAACGAGAATTCGGTAAAGGCAATGACAGAGGAATTGCTTCCCGTTTCTTCCCTTGTCACGCCGAATATTCCGGAGGCACAGATCCTGTCGGGCATTTCCATTGAAAACAGGGAAGATATGGTCCGTGCCGGGAGGAAGATCAACAGCCGCTATCATTGCTCTGTGCTGGTGAAGGGAGGACATATCGCGGGGAACGCGGATGACCTTCTGATTGATCAGGGTGAGATTTACTGGTTCAGCGGAAAACGGATTGAAAATCCGAACAGCCATGGAACCGGCTGCACGCTGTCGAGCGCGATCGCATCAAATCTTGCAAAAGGCAGCACGATGTATGACGCGGTGCAGAAGGCGAAGGACTATCTGACGGGCGCGCTTTCTGCCATGCTTGATCTTGGAAAGGGAAGCGGCCCTCTGGATCACGCATTCTGTCTGAAAAAAACGTCATTTTTTCCATAAAAAGGCAGAAATAATCTTGACATGAGGAGTCTGATTCGATACGTTTGTATTATAAATTACGTGTTGTATCCGGCTATAAATTACATGTTGTATCCGTCCCTGATAGGTTACGGAATTTATCCCGTTCATACCTGGTAGAGGGATGAGTGTGAAGCCGTGTGAAACACGGCGAAAACGTGAATATGCGCGGGCAGTGAGCCACATCCGCTCACACAAGGTGTGAAGCAATGAGGCAAACGCCGCGACAGACCGACGAAGCCGGTCACATGTAGGATTGCAGGAACGCAAAGCACGGAGCAATCCGTAGCTGATACAGTCTGTGGCGCCCCGCTTGTGGGGCATGGGGGTTTACTATGCAGGATTATGATGAGGCAGTGTTGAAATGCTTTCTTGAAAATCAGGACAGATTATTCCCGGAACCGGTAGCTTCTTCAGAGGAAGAGGCGGAGTACTTCCTGGAGGATGTCTGCGCGGTTGTTGTAGATTCCAGGGATGAGGTTCGCCAGTATTTTGAGGAGGAGGGCATTGATCTTGAGGGAGATCCGCTCGAAGAGGCGGAGGTCTTCAATATCGGTGACGGCAGATTCCTGATTGTAGAAGGATGAGAGTTTAAGAATACCGGAGAAATACGAACTTAAGAAAATCTAAGAGATGCGAACGTATGAATATCGAGGAGATATGAACTTAAGTATATCCGGGAATCGTAACAAACAGAAGATGATATGCAGCAGACAGTCCTGTCCGACGGTTTATTATACCGCGATGGGAATGTCTTTTTTGTGCCTTTATGGATCAGGAGGTAAGCCATGCAGAGGAACAGGAAAGAAAAAAAGTCCGGAAAGAGAAAAAAGGATCACCTGACCCGCGCGCAGCAGCTGCGGCGGCTGAGTCTCTTGTTCCTCCCAGTTGGAATTGGCCTTGGCATCGCGGGAGCATTTGCGGGAATCATGGCGGGAAGGCTGATCTATGTGCTTGCTTTTACAGCCCCGGCAGTCTCCTTTCTGGTGATGGGGATCTTCTTCCGCGAGTTTCCGGTCGGTGAGGATATGCCGGACAGAGATGGAAGCGGAGAAAAAGAGGAAGGAAAGATAGAATGAGAATAACTGCCATAAAAAGAGGAAGAGAAGACAAAATGAGGATAACTGAGACAAAGAGGAAGGAAAGACAACAGAATGAGGGTTAGTGACACAAAGAAAAAACTGGATCTGACATCGGTTCCGGCAATTATCCTCCTGGCATTTATCAGCTGCTTTTTGTGGGGAAGTGCTTTTCCGTGTATAAAAATCGGCTACCGGATGTTTGACATTGCCGCCTCGGACACCGCGGGGCAGATTTTTTTTGCCGGAGTACGGTTTGCCATTGCGGGGCTGATGGTTCTCCTGACCGGAAGCCTGCAGCAGAAGAAACCGCTGCGTCCGAAAAAGGAGATGATCGTGCCGGTGATGGGCCTCTCTCTGATGCAGACCATCGGCCAGTATTTCTTCTTTTACATCGGACTCGCCCATTCAACGGGAGTGAGTTCGTCTATCATTGAGGGGGCGAATACCTTCTTTACGATCCTGATTGCCGCGCTGATTTTCCGGACGGAGCATCTCACCTGGAATAAGATACTGGGATGTGTGGCTGGGTTCGCAGGGGTTCTGCTGATTCAGCTTCCGTCCGGAGGCGGAGCGAGGCTGGGCTTTACCTTCGCCGGAGAAGGCTTCATTCTGATTTCAACCATCCTGGCCGCGTTTTCTTCTTCCTATATTAAAAGATGTGCCCGGAGAGAAAATCCGGTTACGATGTCGGGCTATCAGTTCCTTTTTGGCGGCGTTGTACTTGCGGCTGGCGGATTTTTTGCGGGAGGCAGACTGAGGGTTCATCCGGCGGGGATTCTGCTGCTTCTGTATATGGCTTTTATATCTGCGGCTGCGTATACGATATGGAGCATGCTCCTTGCCGCTAATCCGGTTAGCCGGATCGCGGTCTTCGGCTTTTTCAACCCGGTCATCGGTGTCTTGCTGTCAGCGGTTCTTCTCGGAGAGTCGAATCAGGCATTCAGCCTCCGCGGGCTGCTGGCCCTTGTGCTGGTCAGCGTTGGAATCGTGGTTGTGAACCATGCGTTTTCCGGCGGAGATCAGGCGTGATGATATGGTTTATCAGATGCCACCGTACAGCCCCATGCGCTGGCAATGGGGAGATCAAGTATTCGGGCAATGCATCGGTTACATTACCAATCGTACTGCCCCCTGCGTTGGCAATGGGGATATCAGGCGATTCTTTGCTTAAAAAAATATAGAGCGGAGTTTATACTTTTTTATGAAGACGATCACAGATTGTACACATCTGTTCCGTATGATGAGACACAGATAGTTGATTAACCACTCACTATCTCCCCCTCATTTAAAGAAGCACCGGCAGGATTTTTCTGATGAAACGGAATTCCGCCGGTGCTTCTTTACGTATCGGACGCAATATGGTATTCTTTAGTTTGAGTTTTTGTGTCCTTCACATAAACCGGGATGCTCTGCAAGGACGCCACATATGGTGTAAGCTGCGGATTGCTTCGTGCCCCGCACTCCCGCAATCCTGCCGGTGTGAGATGAAAAGTGTTTTTTATTTACGCGAACAGTGAGCCGCAGCCGAATGCGAAGTATTCGTGTGCGGCGAGCGTCGCGATAGCGAGATAAAACTCGCGCAGCGTGTTTTATCTCGTTGCGGTAAATATCCGGAACATCACGCGGATATTGCTGGTTTAATATAAGGAGAGTGAAGAATGGAAAAGAATCTGAGACAGCTGCTGGCTGGACTGAAATATGAGGTGATTCAGGGCAGTGAAGACAGAGAAATTATGGGAGTCGCTTATGATTCCCGGAAGGTGGAGGAGAATTTCCTGTTTGTCTGCATCAAGGGCGCAGTATCTGACGGTCATAAGTATGCGTCGGTTGCTGCACAGAAGGGCGCGTGCGCGATTGTGGCGGAGGACGCAGTTGAAGTTCCGTCTTCTGTGACGGTGATTCGGGTCGAGAATTCCCGGTATGCACTGGCCTTGATTTCCGCGGAGTGGTTTGATCATCCGGCGAAGAAGCTGACGACGATCGGTATCACGGGAACGAAGGGGAAGACGACCACCAGTTACATGATTCAGTCGATTCTGAACGCGGCCGGCCACAAGTGCGGCCTGATCGGAACGATTGAGAGCATCACCGGAAAGCGTGTGATTCCTTCGGAGAATACGACACCGGAATCATATCTGATCAATGAGTATTTCTCGGAGATGGTTGAGTCCGGGTTTGACAGTGTGGTGATGGAAGTGTCGTCTCAGGCGCTGATGCTGGACCGTGTGGCGGGAATCTATTTTGACTTCGGTATTTTTACCAATATCGCGCCGGATCATATCGGCCCGAATGAGCACAAAAGCTTTGAGGACTACATGGAGTGCAAGAAAAAGCTTCTCCGGCAGTGCCGGATCGGTATCGTCAACCGTGATGACCGCCATTATGAGCAGATCGTCGAGGGCAATACCTGCGAGAAGCTGGAGACTTACGGATTTGACAGCAATGCCTCGCTCAGAGCCTCCAATGCCATGATGCTCAGCAAGAGAGGAAGACTGGGAATACGCTATGAGGCGAGCGGAATCGTCAATATTCCGGTGGAAATCGATATTCCCGGCAAGTTTTCCGTGTATAATTCTCTGGCGGCTATCGCCGTCTGCCATCATTTTGGCGTGACACCGGACGCAATCATGGACGCTCTGACCCATGCGAAAGTGAAGGGCAGGGTGGAGATGGTACATGTATCTGACAATTTTACCGTCATGATCGATTATGCGCATAATGCGATGGCGCTGGAAAGTCTGCTCTCGACATTGCGTGAATATCATCCGTCGAGACTGATCTGTCTGTTCGGATGCGGCGGTAACCGCGATCCCGAGAGAAGATTTTCCATGGGAGAGGTTTCCGGCAGAATGGCAGATCTGACGATTATTACGTCGGATAATCCGCGAAATGAGGAGCCGCAGGCGATCATCGACAATATCGTGACCGGTATCCGGAAGACAGATGGCCGGTACGTGACGATCATTGATCGCCGGGAGGCGATTGCATGGGCGATTCATCACGGAGAACCCGGAGATATCATCGTCCTTGCGGGTAAGGGCCATGAGGACTATCAGATCATCAAGGGGAAAAAATATCCCATGGACGAGCGCGTTATCATCCGGGAGATTCTGGACAGAGATGCGGAAACGCTGAAGGCAGGCGGAGAGATCAGGGACAGGGAGTATACCATTCATCAGGGCTGAGACGTTTGATCAAGGGGAGCAGCAGGTGAGTTTAGAGAAGGAAAGATATGCGGATGTGATCGTGGATGTCACACAGGCGAGCATGGATCGTTCCTACCAGTACCGGATTCCTCCGGAGCTTGAGAATAAGGTCCGGATCGGGTGCGTCGTGAGGATTCCCTTCGGAAACGGAAAACGGTCGGCGGAGGGATATGTGCTCAATATCGGAACTGAACCGAGAATTGCAAGGGACCGTATCAAGCCGATCCTTGAAGTGCCGGATAACCGGGTTACGATTGAGTCAAAGCTTATTGAGCTGGCGCTCTGGATGAAGACGACGTACGGCTCCAGTCTGAACAATGCCCTGAAGACGGTTCTTCCGGTGCGTGAGAAGGAAAAGCACGCGGTACGGGAAGAGGTTTCGCTGGTGTGGCCGGAGAAGAAGACGAGAGTTCTTCTGGAACAGTATACAAGACGCCATTACGCGGCAAAGGTCCGGCTGCTGACGGCGCTGCTGAAGACAAACGAGCTTGAGAAGAGCTATGTGACAGGAACGCTGAAGATCACTCCGGAGAGTCTGAGAAGCCTGGAACGTGAGGGCGTGATTTCCGTGAGAAGCGCGGATCTTACGAGAACTCCGGATGATCTGCAGGAACCGGAGGAGAAGGAAGAACCCTGTATTCTGACGGCGGAGCAGAGCCGGGTGTGCAGCGGTATTCTCAGAGAGTGGGAGGGAGCGAACCGCCCGTGTCTGATCCGGGGAGTGACCGGGAGCGGAAAGACCCTTGTCTATATGGATCTGATGGAGAAAGTGCTGAAAGAGGGAAGGCAGGTGATTCTGCTTATTCCGGAGATCGCGCTTTCCTGGCAGAATGTGAAGAGGTTTCGCAGCCGTTTCGGGAATGCCGTTACGATTCTGAATTCGAAGATGTCAAAAGGGGAACGGTATGACCAGTTCGAACGGTTGAAGAAGGGGGAGGCGCAGATCGTGATCGGTCCGCGGTCTGCCCTTTTTACTCCGTTCCCGGAGCTTGGCCTGATCATCATCGATGAAGAGCAGGAATCTTCTTACCGCAGTGAAAATGCGCCGAGGTATGACGCAAGAGAGACCGCGCTGGAGAGAGCGAGGATCGAGAACGCCCATGTGGTATTCGGATCCGCGACTCCTTCGGTTGATTCCGTCTTCCGGTGCAGAGAGGGCCGTTACGCCGGTTTTCTTCTGGAAAGCCGTTACGGAAATGCTGATCTGCCTGCGGTCCATGTGGAAGACATGAGAGAGGAACTTAGGCACGGAAACCGCTCCATACTGAGTGAAGCTCTCCGAAAGGCGATCAGTGAGCGACTTGCGAGGAAGGAACAGACGATCCTGTTCCTGAACCGGAGAGGATATTCCGGTTTTATTTCCTGCAGATCCTGCGGAGAGGTGATCAAATGTCCGCACTGCGATGTCTCTCTGACATTTCACACAAACGGCAAGCTGGTGTGCCATTATTGCGGCTATGAAATCGGCCAGGTGAGCCGGTGCCCTTCGTGCGGATCTCCGTATATCGGGGGCTTTCGGGCAGGAACAGAGAAGGTCGAGGCGGAGCTTCACCGTTTTTTCCCGGAGGCGGGTATCATTCGTATGGATGCGGATACCACAAGAAAAAAGGACGGCTATGCCAGAATACTGCGCTCCTTTGCCTCAGGCGAGGCGGATATTCTGGTCGGAACCCAGATGATCGTGAAAGGACATGATTTTCCAAGGGTTACTCTGGTGGGCGTTCTCGCAGCCGATCTCTCGCTGTTTGTCAGTGATTACAGAGCGGCGGAGCGGACGTACCAGCTTCTGGTACAGGCGGTGGGCCGCGCCGGAAGAGGCGATCTTCCGGGAGAGGCTTATATCCAGACCTACCATCCGGATCACTACAGCATTCGGGCAGCGGCGAAGCAGGACTACGATGCGTTCTATGACGAAGAAATGCTTGCGAGGGAGATGATGCATTATCCGCCGGCATGCAATCTTCTGGCGATTCACGGGTCCTGTGCGGACGAGCAGAGACTCGTTGTTGCGATGGGGCACCTTAAGAGGTATCTGATTCGCAATCAGAGCAGGGATACGGTGATTATCGGACCTGCTCCCGAGAATATCCGGAAGATACAGGATATTTACCGGCAGGTACTTTATGTAAAGGAACCGGATGAGGAGCGGATTATCCGGCTCAGAAGACTGGCGGAGAAGTTCATTGAAATCAATTCCGGGTTTAACCGGATGATGTTTCAGTATGATCTGAATGCGTAGGCGCAGGGCATCTGACCACGTTTTCCGGCAATCATGCGTTGACTGCGCACCGTCGGGAGGCAGGAGCCGGGCTGGCTTTTATGTATGAGCTGGCTGCCGGCGGGAAGCGGGAGCACAGCAGATTTATATATATGAAGGAGAAATAGATTATGGGTATCAGAAAGATCAGAGAAGAGGGAGATCCGATTCTCACAAAGAAATGCAGACCGGTTGAGAAGATGAATCTCAGGACAAAGATTCTGATTCAGGATATGTTTGAGACGATGTATCACGCGTACGGCGTCGGCCTTGCCGGCCCGCAGGTCGGGGTGCTGCGACGGCTGTGTGTCATCGACGTGGACGGTGAGCATCCCTACGTGTTCATTAACCCTGAGATCATCGAGCAGTCCGGTGAGCAGACCGGTGAGGAGGGCTGCCTGAGCATTCCCGGGATGTGCGCGCTCGTCACGAGACCCGAACATGTAAAGGTAAGGGCGCTCGACATCAATATGGAGCCGTTTGAGCTGGAGGCTGACGGTCTCCTTGCCCGCGCCTGCTGTCACGAGTTTGATCATCTTGACGGCATTATGTATCCGTCACGCGCGCTCGAGCCGATTCACCCGGTGGATCAGGGAGAGGATGAAGAGGATGAAGAGGAAGCACCGGAGGATGAGCTTTAATCCGGCTGCCGGTGGATTGAGAAATTGCAATCTGCGCTGTGTATGACGCAGACAGAAAGTGATGAGGTGATTTATGAGAGTTGTATTTATGGGCACGCCGGATTTTGCGGTCGGTACACTGAATGCGATCGCGGATGCGGGGTATGAGATTGCGGGTGTTGTCACCCAGACGGACAAGCCGGTGGGAAGGAAGCAGGAGCTGAAGCCTACCGCCGTCAAGGCAGCTGCTCTGAAGCGTGGATTGGCGGTGTTCCAGCCGCGGAAGCTGCGGAACAATCCGGAGTTTCTGGAGACGCTGAGGGAGCTTGCGCCGGATGTCATCGTGGTGGCAGCATACGGAAAGATTATTCCAAAGGAGATCCTGGAACTGCCGAAATACGGATGTTTGAATGTACACGCGTCTCTGCTTCCTAAATATCGTGGAGCGGCGCCGATTCAGTGGGCGGTCATCGACGGCGAAGAAAAGTCCGGAGTAACGATTATGCAGATGAACGAGGGACTGGATACCGGTGACATGCTGGCGTCGGTCGAGGTGGCGATCTCGAAAGAGGAGACCGGCGGCTCGCTGTTTGACAAACTCGCGAAGGCGGGGGCGGAGCTTTTGGTGGAAACGCTGCCAAAGGTGGAGAAGGGCGAGCTTCATCCGGTGAAACAGCCGGCGGAAAGCCCGACCGCATACGCGCGTATGATCAGCAAGGAGGATGGAAGAATTGACTGGTCGCTTCCGGCCAGGAAGCTGGAATGTTTCATCAGAGGAATGAATCCCTGGCCAGCCGCATACACCTCCCTGCAGGGGAAAGGACTGAAGATCTGGAAGAGTCAGGTTGAAACGGGAGAATCCGGGGAAAAGCCCGGCACGGTACTTGCCGCGGATGAGAGCGGCCTGCTCGTTCAGACCGGTGAAAATGCACTGCGGATCACGGAACTTCAGCTGGAAGGAAAGAAGCGCATGAAAGCTTCGGATTTTCTGCGCGGACACAGTGTGAAGACGGGGACCGTTCTCGGGGAATAACAGGGTGTTATACCGGGTATAATACAGAGACAGATTTTCCCGGGGAATAACCGGGTTTTATACAGATACAGATGGTTCCCGGAAAATTGCCGGGATTCCTATTAACGAGAGGATTCCCGGAAGACAGCCGGGATTCATTCGCATCAAGAGAGGAGGCTCTCCTATGTACTACGGCGGATACGGATTGTATTTTGACTGGACTTATATTCTTGTCATTCTTGCGTTTGTACTCTCGCTGATTGTTCAGACGACCATGCAAAGCACGTTCCGGAAATACAGCAGGGTTCGAAGCTCATATGGCATGACAGGGGCGGAAGTGGCGCAGAGAATTCTTGAAAGCGAGGGTATTTACGGAGTTCAGGTGCGCCGCGTCAGAGGAAGTCTGACGGATCATTATGATCCGAGGTCGAAGACGGTGAATCTGTCGGAATCGATTTATGGAAGTACATCGGTAGCGGCGCTTGGCGTCGCCGCACATGAATGCGGTCATGCGATTCAGGATGCGAAAGACTATGCGCCGCTGCGTATTCGTTCGGCACTAGTTCCGGCTGCTGATTTCGGCTCGCGTTTTTCGTGGATCCTGTTCTTCATCGGCCTTGTATTCCAGTCCGGTATTCTGACGGAGATTGGCATCCTTTTGTTCTGCCTCGCACTGCTGTTCCAGCTTGTGACGCTTCCGGTAGAATTCAACGCGTCTCACCGGGCTATGCAGAAGCTGAAAACGATGGGAATGGAAGAGGGACGGGAACTCTCCGATACGAGAAAGGTTCTCATCGCGGCTGCGATGACCTATGTTGCCGCAGTATGCGCGTCCCTTTTGTATCTGCTGAGGATGATCATTTTGTCAGGAGGAAGCCGTAGACGTGATTGAGAGAATCAATATCAGAGAACTGGCGCTTGAGACTCTGCTCGCCATCCGGGAGGATGGCCGGCAGAGCCATTTCGTCATCCGGGACGTTCTGCAGCGCTACGGGTGGCTGTCGGATCAGGAGCGTGCCTTTTATCTTCGTCTGACGGAGGGAACGCTGGAATATCAGATCCGTCTTGATTATATTCTGAATCTCTTTTCAAAAACAAAGACAGAGCACATGAAGCCGGTGATCCGGGAGATCCTGCGGATGGGCGTGTATCAGCTGCAGTTCATGGATTCGGTGCCGGATTCCGCTGCGGTAAACGAGAGTGTACGTCTTGCGGGAAGAAAGGGATTTTCCGGTCTGAAGGGATTCGTGAACGGGGTGCTGCGGAATATTTCGAGGCATCCGGAGAGGATCGTTTATCCCCCGATGGAAGAGCCGGTCCGGTGTCTGTCGGTCCGGTATTCGATGCCGGAGCTGCTGGTGTCAGACTGGATCAATGCGTTCGGCATTGAAAAAACGGAGGACATCTGCCGCGGATTTCTTGAGCAGAACGAGGTAACCATCCGTGTCCGGAAACGGAAGGAAGACGGATTATATGCCGGGGCAGAAGATGTCGTGAGAGAACTGAAGACAGAGGGGGTGGAGCTGGAGAAGGCTCCTTATGTGCCGGATGCCTGGTATCTCAAGAATGCGGGAAATCCCGCGGAGCTTTTACCATTTGAAGATGGCGGGTTTCTCATGCAGGATGTGAGCTCACAGCTTGCGGTCCGCTGCGCGGGGATCCGTCCGGGGGATCTGGTTTTCGATCTCTGTGCAGCTCCGGGAGGGAAAAGCCTGCTCGCGGCTGATCTGATGGAAGGCACGGGGAAGGTGATCTCCGGTGATCTCACGGAAGCGAAGGCAGCTCTCATACGGGAGAATGTGGATCGCTGTCAGGTGAAAAATATTGAAATAGAGGTGCAGGATGCCTCCGTTCCACTTCCGGAGCGCTTCGGGACAGCCGATGTGGTCATCGCGGATGTGCCCTGCTCCGGCTACGGTGTCATCGGCAAGAAACCGGATATCAAATACCGTGCTTCTCATAAGAAGGAAATGGAGCTCGCTGCTCTTCAGAGAAAAATTCTGACAAACGCTGTGTCGTATGTGCGTCCGGGAGGAATTCTGCTGTTCAGCACCTGCACCATCGCCAGGACCGAGAACGAGGACAATGTAAGATGGCTTCTGGACAGATTCCCGCTGGAGAGCGTCGGACTTACGGATATTCTGCCGGACGAGCTGCTCGCAGACGAGAGCTTGAGAAAAACCGCAGAAAGGGGCTTTGTGCAGCTGCTTCCGGGCATTCATCACTGCGATGGATTCTTCTTCGCGAGGTTCCGCAAACTGGAGGGAAGCCGGAAGCAGGAGAAGAAGCAGAACGCTGCGGATGCCGCAAACGAAGCAGGCGCCGGGAAGACAGCTGCGGCCGGCGGAGAAGAAACCGGCCGGGAGAGTTGTTCGGCCGGCGGAGAGACAAGGGTCGGGAGGATTTAAATGATCAGCAGTGAGGAAAAATTGCAGGGCGTGACAGATATTAAATCAATGCTTCCTGGGGAACTGGAGGAGTGCATGCAGAGCCTCGGGGAGAAAAAGTTCCGGGCGGCGCAGCTTTTTTCCTGGATGCATCAGAAGCGGGTGGAGAGCTATGACGAGATGACCAGCCTTTCTCTGAAGCTCCGTGAGAAACTGGGACAGGAGTATCCGCTGACGAGACTGAGAGCGGTCCGGGAGCAGGTTTCGGCGATTGACGGAACGAGAAAGTATCTGTTTGCATTAAATGACGGGAATGTGATCGAGAGCGTCTGGATGAAATATCATCACGGAAATTCCGTCTGCATTTCTTCCCAGGTTGGATGCAGGATGGGATGCCGTTTCTGCGCATCCACCCTGGACGGTCTGGTGCGTTCGCTTACCGCGTCGGAGATGCTTGAGCAAGTCTATCAGATCCAGAGGATTACCGGGGAAAGGGTTTCCAATGTCGTCATTATGGGAAGCGGAGAGCCCATGGAGAATTACGACAGCGTGGTTCGCTTTGTACGTCTCGCAAGCGCAGAGGAGGGGCTGAATATCAGCCAGCGGAATATCACGGTGTCGACCTGCGGAATTGTTCCGAGAATCCGTCAGCTGGCGAAAGAGGATCTTCAGATTACCCTCGCGATTTCCCTTCATGCTCCGAACGATGAGAAGAGAAGGAAGCTGATGCCGGTCGCGAACAAGTACAGCATCCGGGAGCTGATGGACGCATGCCGTTATTATTTTGCGGAAACAGGACGCAGGCTGACGTTTGAGTACGCGCTTGCGAAGGGACAGAACGATTCGGAGGAGGATGCCGCTGAGCTGGCAGGCTTGCTCCAGGGGCTCAATTGTCATGTGAATCTCATCCCGGTCAACCCGGTAAAAGAGCGCCATTTCGCCCGTTCCGGCCGTCAGGCGGTTCTGAATTTTCAAAATAAACTTGAAAATTACGGGATTAATGTTACTATAAGAAGGGAAATGGGCGCTGATATCGACGGTGCCTGTGGACAATTGCGCAAAAGTTATATTGACAGTAACCAGGAGAATTAGGCATGAGGGTATTTTCTGCAACCGATATCGGCCAGAAAAGACATATGAATCAGGATTTTATCTTTACTTCAGAGGAGTCGGTGGGCAATCTGCCGAATCTTTTTGTGGTTGCGGATGGAATGGGCGGACATAATGCCGGCGACTTTGCATCACGATATGGGGTGTCGGTACTGGTCGAGACCGTTCGCAAGGATAAGAATTTCAATCCGGTAAAGGTCATGAGGAATGCGATCGAGGCGGCAAACCGTGAGGTTTTTTCTCAGTCCAGAAATGATCCGTCTATGGCTGGCATGGGAACGACAATGGTGGTATGCACCGTGGTCGGCGGATATGCGTACATCGCAAATGTCGGAGACTCCAGGCTATATCTGGCGGGAAGCGATTCCATGACACAGATCACGCAGGACCATTCTCTGATTGCTGAAATGGTTCGCCTTGGAGAACTGACACCGGAGGAGGGCAGAAATCATCCGGACAAGAATATAATTACAAGAGCGGTCGGAACAAATGAGGATGTCAAGATTGACTTCTTCGATGTAAAACTGGATACGGGGGACCAGATCCTGATGTGTTCGGATGGCTTATCCAATATGGTCGAGGATCAGAGAATCTTCGAAATTTTGAAGGGTGAAGATACAGAAGCAGATAAGGCGCAGGTTCTGGTTGATGAGGCTAACGCGAACGGCGGACGGGATAACATCGCTGTCATTGTGGTAGAGGCATGAACAGAGCAAACGAGGTGAGAGTGTTATGTTAAAAGAGGGAGTTATACTGGGCGAACGCTATGAGATCATGTCCAGAATCGGATATGGCGGTATGGCGGATGTTTATAAAGCTCAGGACAGAAAACTGAATCGTCTCGTCGCGGTCAAAGTCATGAAGGCGGAGTTCCGTGAGGACAGCAGTTTTGTAGCGAAATTCCAGAAGGAGGCTCAGGCGGCTGCCAAGCTTTCCCATCCGAATGTTGTAAATGTATATGATGTCGGTGAGGACAGGGGCCTTCAGTATATTGTCATGGAGCTGATCGAGGGGATCACGCTCAAGAATTACATCGCAAAGAAGGGAAAACTGAGCGTAAAGGAAGCAACCAGTATCGCGATTCAGGTTTCTCTGGGTCTGGAGGCTGCCCATAATGTGGGAATCGTCCACAGGGATGTCAAGCCCCAGAATATCATGATTTCAACCGACGGAAAGGTGAAGCTCTCCGATTTCGGTATTGCCAAGGCCATCAATTCGAATACCATTACGGCCAATGTGATGGGATCGGTGCATTACAGCTCTCCAGAGCAGGTTCGGGGAGGTTACTCTGACGCCAAGAGCGATATCTATTCACTTGGCATCACGATGTATGAGATGGTAACCGGAAGGGTTCCGTTTGACGGCGATACGACGGTTGCGATTGCGATCAAGCATCTGCAGGAGGAGATTGTTCCGCCGTCAATATACACGCCGGATCTTCCGTATTCCCTGGAGCAGATCATTCTGAAGTGTACACAGAAGAATCCGGAGCGCCGCTATCAGAATGTCGGTGAGCTGATCGATGACCTGAAGCGTTCGCTGATCGACCCTCAGGGCAATTTTGTTCAGATTGCGCCTCTGGCTTCTCACGCGGCAACCGTGAAGATGACCGACCATGAAATGAATGAGATACGGCGCGGCATGAACAATGGAACGCTTCGCGGCGATGACGACGATGATGACGACGACAGATATGAGCGCCGCAAGAAATACCTGGATCATTATAACGATGATGACGATGATGACGATGAGGAGGATGCCGGAAGCACGAAGCTGGAGAAGGCAATCACGATCGGCGGATTTATCGTCGGCGCGATCATTATCGTGATTCTGATTCTTGTCATCGGCAATATGGCAGGGGTATTCCATTTCGGAGGATCTTCCTCCAAGAGCAGCAGTTCCGCGGCGGCAACCTCAGCGAGTACGTCAGAGGAGAGCTCCTCTTCGTCCTCGGATTCTCAGGTGGAGGTTCCGAAGCTTCTCGGTATGACACTGGAGGAGGCACAGCAGGCGACAAACAAGCTTGGAATCGGTGTGAGTGAGACCGATGAGCAGACATCGGAGGATTACTCCGAGGGTCAGATCATGGCCCAGTCGATTGAGGCGGGTACGAAGGTTGATCCCGGAACAACAATTAATGTTACGGTCAGCACAGGAAAGGCGGATGTCACGGTGCCCAGCGGTATTACCGGAGCTACGCAGCAGCAGGCGACGGATCTGCTGACGGGAGTGGGCCTTCAGGTAGAGGTTTCTCTGGACTACAGCGATTCCGTTGATGTGGGTTATGTCATCTCATGTGATCCCGCAGAGGGAACCAGCGTCGCTGCAGGAAGCACGGTGACACTGACCGTCAGCAAGGGAGAGGATGACTCGAACAAGGTGCAGGTTCCTTCTGTTGTCGGATGGTCAAAGGAAGATGCGGAATCTACCCTGGATTCCATGGGGCTTTCTTACAAGGAAAAGGAATCTGAGGATAAGACACAGGCGGACGGTGTTGTTCTTGCCGTGAGCCCGGATGTCGGCACATCTGTGGACGCAGGATCGAGTGTGACACTGACGATCAATAAGCTGAGCAGCACCAGCAGCACTTCCGCGAAGAAGTATGTGTGCTACAGCCCGCTGTCCCAGCCGTCCGGATACAATGGCGGAACCGTTAAGCTCGAGCTGGTACAGGGCGACCAGACCACAACAATTTACGAGGGCTCGGACCCATGGAATGGCGGAACGTACAGTACTCCGATCGAGAGCACTTCCGGTGAGACCGGTGTGATCAATGTATATGAGGATGGTACGCTGATCGCGAAGTATCCGAATGTAACCTTCCAGGAGGAGAGCTGACAGACAGGAAAAAGATACAGGCTGATGCGCTGACCGGGAGAGATCCCGGGCGGTGTACAGCCTTTTTCTGTTTCCGGTAATCAGAGAATCGGCAGGATGTGAGGAATGACAGGGAGAATCATTAAAGGAATCGCCGGTTTCTATTATGTAGAAACCGAAAAAGGCGAATACGAATGCAAGGCGAAGGGAATATTTCGAAAAGAGAAGATGAAGCCGCTGGTCGGGGACCGGGTGGAGATCGAGGTGCTTGATGAGACGAAGCGGACGGCAAATGTAGTGAGGATCCTTCCGCGTAAGAATTCGCTGATCCGTCCGGCGGTGGCGGGTGTGGACCAGGCTCTGGTTTTTTTTGCGCTGAAAAGTCCGGATCCGGAATCCGGGCTGTTGGACCGGTTTCTGATCTCGATGGAGAGGCAGCATATTCCGGTACTCATCTGCTTCAACAAGAAGGACATTGCGGACAGCAGGGAAGCGTCTCACTGGCGGGATATCTATGTGTCCTGCGGGTATGAGGTCCTTCTGATCAGCGCGGAGAGGCAGGAGGGGACGGAGGAGGTGATCCGCCGTCTGAAGGGGAGGACGACCGTTGTGGCAGGCCCCTCAGGAGCCGGAAAATCAACGCTCACCAATCTTATGCAGAGTGAGGTCCATATGGAGACCGGGGAGCTCAGCCGGAAGCTCGGAAGAGGAAAAAATACCACCCGGCATTCGCAGCTCATTGCTCTGGGGGAGGACACCTACTTCTGTGACACACCCGGATTTACCTCGCTGGATCTTCCGGAGATGGAACCGGAGGAGCTTCAGAAGTATTTCCCGGAATTTGCACAATATGAGCCGAACTGCCGTTTTCAGGGATGCTCTCATATACGTGAGCCGGACTGCGGTGTCCGGGAAGCGGTGGAGAATGGAAAAATTTTTCAGGAGAGATATGACAATTACTGCAGGTTTTATGAAGAACTGCGTGAGATGAAGAAAAGGAGATACTGACATGACTAGAATTTACCGACTTAGCCCCTCTATTTTATCTGCGGATTTTTCAAAACTCGGCGAACAGGTACGCATCCTGGAAGACGCCGGAGCACCATGGCTTCACATTGACGTGATGGACGGTCAGTTTGTGCCGCCGGTTTCCTTCGGTGATGTCGTGATCCGTTCGGTCCGGCCTGTTTCGAAAATGTTCTTTGATGTTCACATGATGGTGACCGAGCCGGACCGGTTCGTGGACGATTACGCGAAGGCGGGCGCGGATATGTTTACCGTTCACGCAGAGGCCTGTGCGCACCTGGACCGGACGCTTCAGCATATCCATGAGAGCGGAATGAAGGCCGGGGTTGCTCTGAATCCGGCGACACCGCTGCAGGTGCTTGATTATGTGCTGGATAAGGTGGATATGGTTCTGATCATGACCGTGAATCCGGGATACGGCGGACAGAAATATATACCGTCAATGACGGCGAAGATTCGTGATCTGCGGCGGAAGCTGGATGAGGCCGGGTATCAGGATCTTCCCATTGAGGTTGACGGCGGCATCAATGCTTCCACGATTGATACCGTTCTGGACGCCGGCGCGTCTGTGATTGTGGCCGGATCGGCTGTTTTCCGCGGCGATATCGCGAAAAATGCATCCGATCTGATGAAACGGATTCATGAGAAGGAGATATCAGGCAGCTGAGTCACGGACTGAAACACGCACCGGACGCCGGAGAAGGCTTGCGGGTATAAATTTTTAAGGTAAGAAGCCGGAATAATCCTGCAGTGATACGGCAGGGATAGATGAGAGCGGAACAATACGCGGGGATAAGAACGAGCGAGAGGAAAGAAGAAAAACGTGCGGAAAGTGGTTATTTTTTCCGGGGGAAGCATCGATAAAAGGGCTGCCCTGGAGTATCTGAATAAGGAAAAACCGGAGATCTGCATCGCGGCGGACCGTGGCGTACGGTTCTGCTATCAGAACCAGATCACGCCGGATTATATCGTGGGAGACTTTGACAGCCTTTCCGCGGGTGGAACGGCACTGTCATCGAAGGAGAGAGCGGAGGCTTCCCCGGAGCTTGCCGCATTCCGGAGGGCAGGTATCCCGATCGATGAATACCGTCCGGAAAAGGATATGACGGATACCGACATTGCTCTCGAGAAGGCTGTATCCGTCGGCGCGGATGCCGTCTGCTTTTTCGGGGCTACGGGTTCGAGGCTGGATCATGTCTTCAGCAGTGTGTTTGACCTGTATAAGCTCTATGCACAAGGGATTGAGGGCAGTATCATCGACGGAACGAACCGGATCTCCATGCCGGTGGGACGGAAAATCGTGATCCCAAAATCGGAGCAGTACGGAAAGTATGTCTCGGTCTACCCGTTTCGCGGAGAGGCTCACGGGGTCAGCCTCACAGGATTCCGATATCCGCTGAAGGACGCGGACATCATCCAGGGCGACGGAGGGCTTACGACAAGCAATGAGATTGTCGCAGATGAGGGTATCATCGAGTGCAGGGAAGGAATTCTGATCGTCATGGAGACAAGGGACTGATGAGGGATCATACATTCGGACAACACTCAAATGACGGATCCGGTCACAGACGATCTTATCCGCATCTGCGGTTTGCAGGCATACTTGTCAGCCTCTTTGCCGCTATGCTCCTGTTTCTCGCGCTTCCTGCCGCCGGAGCGGAAATTTCCGGTACGGTGAGTACCGCAGGAAAGAGTTCATGGGCGGAAAATACCGAGACAGTGCGTACGGTTAAAACGGATGGCGCGGCTGCGGGGACGGCAGATGAAAACCGCAGAATTGTCTTTGTCGGGGATTCCAGAACGGTCGGCATGTACATCACGCTTTCCGGGTCCGGCTACAGCGAGGACATTAACGCATCTCTGGGAAATGAGATTTATATCGGACGTGTAGCCATGGGTTTTGACTGGTTTGCCGGAACAGGTATGGCAGAGGCAGAGCCCTGGATGGAACAGGGGAATACAGATCTTGTTATCCTCATGGGCTGCAATGATATGGGTTCCCCTGTGAGCAGCGCGAACCGTTATGCGGAATATGTGAATGCGAACGCAGACAGCTGGAGCAGGGACGGCAACCGCGTGTTCTTTGATTCCGTGAATCCGGTCGGCCACCGAAACGGAGGAGCGGAGACGTCCTCATCGGTTTATTCCAATGATGGCACCTGCGCGCCGTTCAATGATACGCTGAGGAACGCGCTGAGTGACAAGGTTACCTGGATCGATTCCTACAGTAGCCTTCTGTCGGGAGGCTACGCCACAGTGGATGGAATTCATTATGACGACGGCACCTATCGGGCCATTCATGATTACATCCGGAATGCGGTGTCGGAGGCGGAAAAGAGAGAATATACGGTTGTCTTTGACGCGGCGGGCGGGACCTGCCCTGTAAAAGAGAAAAAGATCCGGGAGGGAGAATCCCTGACAGATCTGCCGGCACCTGAAAAAAAGGGATATGTTTTTGACGGCTGGTGTCTGAACGGAAGCAGAGTGACGGATCAGACAGAGATGCCGTCTGAGAATATCACCCTTACGGCATCGTGGAAGACATCGGATCACACACCGTATCAGGTGATTTTTCACTGCGGGAGCGAAGCGGATGATGTGGAGACGAGATATGGGACGACCGGGGAAAAAATAACGGTGAATCCGCCGGCAAAAGATGGATACAAGACTCCCGATGCGCAGACCGGCGTCATTTCCGCAGACGGTGCCGCAAAATTTGAGTTCACTTATACTCCGCTGTCGTACAAGCTGACGATTCACGCCGGAAAGGGAGTCAGTCTCAACGGGGAATCGGTTCCGGGAAGTCAAAAATCCGGCGATCGGGAGCGGAGTTTTACGATCCGCTGCACGTTCGGCGATGAGGTCAGTCTTCTCGCGTCGGAGGAGAGGGGATACAAAGATCTGAAAATTACCGGAGATCTGCCGGATGCGCTGCCGGGCAATGAGGCGGATGGCGCTGACTTCCGGATGCCCGATCATGATGTGGAAATCACCATGAGTGCCGAACCCGTCGTCTATCATATCCGGTACACTCCGGGGGTATACAGCATTGCGGGGCTTCCGGAGACGTACACCGTGGAGAATCTGCCGCTCCGGCTGAAAAATCCGGCAATGCCATTCCTGACGTCATTCGGATTCTGGACCGATGAAAATGGACGGGAGGTTCGGACGATTACAGAGGCAGAGAACGGAGATCTCTCGCTCACAGGGGAAGTCTTTGATTATCGGGCTGCCGCTGCAGCAGATGCTGCAGGAATTCTTCTGATGGTCATCCTGGGCGTCCTGATTCAGATGAAAAACCGCAAAAGAGAATGAAAAAGCAGGCTGCTGCACGAAAGTGCGGCAGCCTTTTTTACAGGAACAGTGAGCCGTAGCCGAATGCGAAGTATATTTCAGATGATTGCCAGTTACAACGGATAAACTATGTTGCCAGTCACCAATGATAAAATATAGTTGCCAGTTAGCAATGAAAAAATATGGTTGACATATACCCCGTAAGGGTATATTCTAACAACAGATGAGATACCCGGCCGGGGTATTACGGGAGGCGGTTATGAAAGATTTAGAAGAGAAGAAAACAAAGATACCTGCATGTTGTTCGGATCATGCTTTGGACGGTGAAGACTGGCAGGCGGACAAGGACGCTGAAATGCTCGAAGAAGCAGTTCTTGCGGGAGAAAATACCTGCGGATGTGGATCGGGAAAGCACAAGGCGAGGACGCCGGAGGAGCAGAAGGCTTTGCTGACTCGTCTGAAAAGGGTGGAAGGACAGATTCGTGGTATTGAGAAGATGGTGGAGAATAATGCCTACTGTCCGGACATTTTGATTCAGGTTTCAGCCGCGACAAGTGCGCTGAACAGCTTCAACAAGGTGCTTCTCGGCTGTCATATCCGTGGCTGCGTGGCAAATGATATCCGTCAGGGCAATGATGAGACAATTGATGAGCTGTGCAGTGTGCTTCAGAAGCTTATGAAATAAGTGAAATACGGAAAGGAAAGCGTTTCGGGCGTGAAATGCGGAAAGGGAAGTATTTTGAGAAACGAATACAGAGATGGATGCATTTTGAGTAAGAATTGCGGAAATCGAAGGATTTAACATGAAGAAAGAAGGTCAAAGTCACAATGAATCAGTATATTGTAACAGGTATGACATGTGCTTCATGCCAGGCCCATGTGGAAAAAGCTGTTTCAAAGGTTCCGGGAGTGAAATCGGTATCGGTTTCTCTTCTGACCAATTCGATGGCTGTTGACGGTACAGCCGGACCGGCTGAAATCATAAAAGCGGTGGAGGATGCCGGATACGGTGCCGAGCCGAAGAATGCTGCCGCACAGAAGCAGAGTTCTGCCGCAAAGCTTGCGGCAGAGGAGGACGCACTGAAGGACCGCGAGACGCCGAAGCTTGTCCGTCGGCTGATTCTGTCTGTCGGATTTCTGATCGCGCTGATGTATATCACAATGGGGCACAATATGTGGAACTGGCCGGTACCGGAATTTCTGGTACATAACCACATCGGTCTTGCGATTCTTCAGATGCTGCTTACGATCGTGGTGATGATCATCAACCGGGCATTTTTTATCTCCGGCTTCAAGTCGCTCTTTCACGGCTCTCCCAATATGGATACACTGGTGGCTCTGGGCTCCGGCGTATCCTTCGGCTGGTCCCTGTTCATCCTGTTCCGGATGACATATCTGCTGACAACCGGCACATCGAACATGGACCTGATGCCGCTGTATCATAATCAGCTGTATTTTGAGTCGGCGGCGATGATACCGGCACTGATCACCGTTGGAAAGACACTGGAATCTCTCTCCAAGGGAAGAACGACAGATGCTTTGAAGAATCTGATGAAGATGGCTCCGAAGACGGCGGTTGTGGAGCGGGACGGACAGCAGGTCGAAATATCGATTGATGAGGTGCATCCCGGGGACATTTTTGTTGTGAAACCCGGCGAATCCATTCCGGTTGACGGTGTGATCATCGAAGGCACAACAGCTGTTGATGAATCTGCGCTCACCGGCGAGTCCGTTCCGGTTGATAAGGGAGTAGATGATCCGGTCAGCGCCGCAACGATAAACCGTTCCGGATATATTCGTGCGAGGACGACAAGGATCGGAGAGGACACCACGTTCTCACAGATCATTCAGATGGTCAGCGACGCTGCGTCGACGAAGGCTCCGATTGCCAGAATCGCCGACAGAGTTTCCGGAATTTTTGTGCCGGCGGTTATTCTGATCGCTGTTGCGGTGATGGTGATCTGGCTGCTTCTCGGACAGACACCGGCATTTGCCCTTGAGCGGGCCATCAGCGTTCTCGTCATTTCCTGCCCCTGTGCACTTGGACTTGCCACTCCTGTGGCGATCATGGTCGGAAACGGGATGGGTGCGAGAAACGGAGTGCTGTTTAAGACCTCGGAGGCCCTTGAGAACGCGGGAAGAGTACAGATTGTGGCTCTTGACAAGACCGGAACCATCACCGAAGGCAAACCTGCGGTTACCGATATCATCCCTGCTGACGGAGTCGGTAAGACGGAGTTGATGAGCGTGGCTTACGCGCTCGAGCAGAAGAGTGAGCATCCTCTCGCAAGAGCAATTGTGGCCGAGGGAGAGAAGGAGGGACTGCAGGCGGCTGAAGTGGCAGATTTTGCTGCACTGACCGGAAGCGGTCTGACCGGACGGATAGACGGGCAGGTTCTTCACGGAGGTTCCGGAAACTTTATCTCCACGCTTGCCGCGGTCCCTGAGGATCTGCTGAAAAGGGCAGATTCCCTTGCGAAGGATGGAAAAACCCCGCTTTATTTTGAACGGGAGGGGAAGCTTCTCGGGATTATTGCCGTAGCGGATATTATTAAGGCGGATTCCGCACAGGCCGTACAGGAACTCCGGAATATGGGGATTGAGGTTGTTATGCTTACCGGAGATAATGAAGCGACCGCAAAGTCGATCGGCGCGCAGGCGGGCGTGGACCGTGTGATTGCGGGCGTTCTCCCGGACGGCAAGGAGGCTGTGATCCGCGAGCTCCAGAAGCGCGGCAAGGTGGCAATGGTCGGAGACGGCATCAATGATGCGCCGGCGCTCACAAGAGCAGATACGGGAATCGCGATCGGAGCAGGCACGGACGTCGCTATCGATTCGGCAGATATTGTGCTGATGAATTCCCGTCTGACCGATGTATCCGCGGCGGTTCGTCTGAGCCGCGCGACTCTTCGCAATATTCATGAGAACCTGTTCTGGGCGTTTGCTTATAACGCGCTGCTGATTCCTATGGCGGCGGGACTCTACCCGGGCATAGAGATGAATCCGATGTGGGGAGCGGCTGCCATGTCTCTCTCAAGCTTCACGGTATGCATGAATGCGCTCCGTCTGAATCTGTTCAAGGTGCATAACGTATCCCGCGACAGAGCGATGAAGAAGAGAGCGCTGCCCGAGGCATATACGGCAGGGCCTGCCGAAACATCAGCGACAGGGATGGCTGCGGCTGCCGGTACGGATCTCTGCTGCAATGCAGCTGAAGATAAGAATGATACCAATGAGATGAATAAGGAGGACAAAAGGATGACAGAAACTGTAAAAATTGATGGAATGATGTGCAATCACTGTGAAATGCATGTAAAGAAGGCACTTGAAGCACTCGACGGGGTGGAGAGCGCGGAGGCGTCCCATGAGAAGAAACAGGCCATTCTGAAGCTCAGCCGGGAAGTGCCTGAGGATGAGATCCGGAAAGCTGTCAAGGATGCCGGATACGAATTCGTGGGAATCGAATGAATGAGATGCAATTAGAATCCGGTTCCGGCGTTCAGCCGGAACCATGCGCTGGCGCCCTCTGATTTCTGAAATCGGAGGGCGTCATTCCTGTCATACGACGGAATGCCTTCGAAAAATAAAGCCCATTGTCGTAACCCACGGAAGCTGCAACAGAAGCGATCGTGAGGTTGGTGTCTTTCAGCAGAAGGCAGGCGCGGCGGATGCGGTAGCGGTCCAGGTATTCCTTTGGAGAGATGTTCATGCCCTCCCGGAATTCCCGGAACAGAGTACTCCGGCTTACGCCTACGTAGGATGCAATGTCGCCGATGGTAAGGGAGTAGGAATAACGTGAGGCAATATATTCGATGGCGCGGGAGATATTGTCTTCCGCGGTCGCCGGAAGACGTACCTGACGGGTCGCATTGGAGATCAGAATTCCGAGCAGCAGGTAGAGCTCTCCTGTCATTCGCACAGCGTCGCAGAAAGTATTCCCGAAAGCTTCGTCAATCCGCCGGAGGTGCTTTCTTACCTCAGCTCCGTATGGAAGCTGTCGAAGGACTAGCTGACTGCTGGAAAAATCTGTTCTGCTCACGAGAGCGGCAGCATCTGCACCCGCAAAGCCAACCCATTCATAAGTCCAGGGATCACTTTCGTCTGCCTGATAGAAAATCTCAGTCTCCGGCATGGCCAGAAACATATCTCCGGAATGAAGGCGGAAGGTATGACCGGCGGCGGTGTACGTCCCGGAACCCGAGCTGATGTAATGAATCAGAAAATGATCCCGGACACCGGGACCCCATTTATATCCGGGTGTGCACTTTTGTCTGCCGACGTTATAGACGGACAGAGAAATCATGTTCTGTTTTTCTGATACCTTGTTGCTCTGCTTGAATCCCATGGGAAGCTCGCTCATTTCTTCCGCACCTCTCTTTGGAAAATCATGGAATATGTGGTAAAATGTATCCGGTTCAGATGCGTTTCTTACAGACCGGCTGCAGGATTGCGCGGGAGCAGGCATTGTCATGCAGCTGCCGTGACTGCTGAGTTCAGTATATGCCGGATGAAGCTCTTCTGCAACAAAATTACATATGGATAGTACGAAATGCTATTGTACTGTTATGGGGAATGGTGCACAATAGAGATGGTAGCAGATGGTCATGCCATATAGTGTGTGGCACGACTTATCGTATGGCCGTTTACTGAACAAGCTGCGGATTATACAGGGGAAGGTAAGTATGACAGATCAGAAAGTAATCGAAGAATTGAGAAAAACATTTGAAGAAAAGTTCGGCGGAAGCGGAGAACGGGTATTTTTTGCGCCGGGGCGTGTGAACCTGATCGGGGAGCATATCGATTATAATGGCGGGCACGTATTTCCGTGCGCGCTCACTCTCGGCACCTATGCGGCTGTCCGGAAGAGAGATGACCGGAAGCTGAGGTTTTATTCCGTGAACCTCGCAGAGGACGGCGTGATTGAGGCGGATCTGGACGATCTCACCTACAAAAAGGAAGACGGATGGACGAACTATGCCAAGGGCGTCGTGTGGGCTTACCGTCAGGCGGGTATGGATATACCGACAGGATTTGACTTCGTATGCAGCGGAACCATTCCGCCGAAGTCCGGGCTCTCCTCAAGCGCGTCTCTTGAGGTGCTTACCGGGGAGGCATTGATGCGGCTTTACGGTTTTGAGGAGGATCAGATCCGGAACGCAAAGCTCGGGCAGATCGCCGAGAATCGCTTTGTCGGAATGAACTGCGGGATCATGGATCAGTTCGCTTCCGCTATGGGACGGAAGGATATGGCTATTTTCCTGAATGCGGCGACGCTGGAATATCAGTACGCGCCCCTTCCGATCGGCGATGCGAAGCTTGTGATTGTGAATACGAATAAGCCGCATGAGCTGGCAAATTCCGCGTACAACGACCGCCGCCGGGAGTGTGAAACCGCGCTGGAGGATCTGCAGAAGGTTCGCCCGGAACTCAAGGCACTTTGTGAGCTCAAGCCCGCAGAGTTTGAAGAGCTGAGCAGCACGATTGCGGATCCTGTGTGCAGGAAACGTGCGAAACACGCGGTCTATGAAGACGCCCGCACCACGGAGGCGGTGGAAAAGCTCAATCAGGGAGACATTCAGGCTTTCGGAAAGCTGATGAATGCATCTCATGTCTCTCTCCGGGATGATTTCGAGGTTTCCTGCAGAGAGCTGGACGTGCTGGCGGAAGAAGCCTGGAAGATTCCGGGGGTGATTGGCGCCCGGATGACCGGAGGCGGATTCGGCGGATGTACGGTTAATATTGTGAAGGATGATGCCATTGATACATTTGTCGATCAGGTCGGCAGAAATTATACGGACAGAACCGGTCTTGTGCCGTCCTTCTATATTGTATCCATCGGAGATGGCCCGTCGGAGATATGCTGAAATCAGGAGCAGCGTGGCTCGGAAGCGTCGGAGCATAGAGATGCCGTTGCAGAGGGAAAGCACCGTTTTGAGACGCCGCAGCAGAGGAACCGCGCAGGGCAGAGATTGCCTGCTGCAGAAAGAACACAGAATTGAGACAGCACAGGATGGTGACCGCGCAGCACAGACAAAGTGCGGGATACAGATTTCGAAGAAACAGACTTCGAAGAATGAAAATGAGACAGAATCAGGAGATCGCGTGACCCGCGGGCGGGTTGCGTCATGCATCATCTTCAGGATGACAGGAAGGAGAAAGCAATGCAGATTTTAGTTACAGGCGGAACTGGATTTATCGGAAGTCATACCTGTGTGGAGCTTCTGAACGCAGGCTATGATGTGGTGATTGCAGACAATCTTTACAATTCAAAGGAACTTGTGGTGGACCGGATTGAGACAATCACCGGAAAAAGACCGAAGTTCTACAAGATTGACATATGTGACCGCAAGGCACTGGATGCTCTGTTTGACGCTGAGAAGATTGATGCGGTAATTCATTTTGCCGGTTACAAGGCGGTCGGAGAGTCCACGAGAAAACCGATTGAATATTATACAAACAATCTGCTGAGTACGCTTACGCTTACCGATGTTATGAGAAATCACGGCTGCAAACAGTTTGTTTTCTCATCCTCCGCCACGGTGTACGGAGACCCGGCCGAAATTCCGATCACGGAGAAGTGCCCGCTCGGTACTACGACGAATCCGTACGGAGAGACGAAAGCTATGCAGGAGAGAATCCTGACCGATATCTGGAAGGCGGATCACAGCTGGAAGATCATGCTGCTTCGTTATTTCAATCCGATCGGCGCACACGAAAGCGGTCTTATCGGAGAGGATCCGAAGGGAATTCCGAACAACCTTCTGCCCTATGTCGCACAGGTCGCTTCGGGAAAGCTTGAGAAGGTTCATGTCTTCGGCAACGATTACGATACACCGGATGGTACCGGCGTTCGTGATTATATCCATGTCGTAGATCTGGCGAAGGGACATGTGAAGGCTATCGAAGGATTCCAGAAGCTTGATGATGTTCAGATCTTCAATCTTGGTACCGGTGTGGGGTATTCTGTTCTCGACATCATCAAAGCGTTTTCCAAGGCCTGCGACAAGGAAATCCCGTATGTCATTGATCCGAGACGTCCCGGAGATATCGCGACCTGTTATTCGGATCCGACAAAGGCAAAGGAAATTCTCGGATGGACAGCCGAGAAGAACATTGAGGATATGTGCCGGGATTCCTGGAACTGGCAGGTGAAAAATCCCGACGGATATGGAGAATAAGATCGCAGACAGTGATTCTGACGCAAATTCAGCGGAGAAGAAAACAGGGATACAATCTGTTGACGACGGAAGCCTCTGCAGGAGATGATAATCATCTACTTGAGCAGGTCTGCTGGACGTTCCCTAGCGCAAAGCTGAAATCCGTATTTGCGGATATCAGAAATGTCATCAATAAAGAGGTGGATGATTATTTTCAGATCATGCTGCGCTTTGATAAAATAAAAGTTACTGATGGCAGCAGGTGACATGATCTGCCATTCAATATGTATACCAAAACCCCGGCGGATCAATTCGCCGGGATTTTTGTACTGTATAAGTCCAGTCGCAATGTTCTTGGCCCACGGGGAGCTTGCTCACCTGTGGACAAGAACATTAGCGACGACAACAGGTATGAGCACGAAGTGACGCGGGGACTTATACAGTTTGTGGCACGAAGTATCATATGAGTGTGTACTGTATAAGTCCAGTCGCAATGTATCGTATTGGGGTTACTCAATATGGTATAATAAAAAAGGCGTGGATTTTGTTTTACTCTTTTTAATGAGAGGAAAGGAGAGCGGTATGTGGCTATTTTTTGCAATTGGTTCGTCGATCTTCGCGGCATTGACCTCAATACTTGCCAAGGTCGGTATTGAGGGCGTGAATTCAACGCTGGCTACGGCAATTCGAACGGTTGTGGTCGTCATCATGTCCTGGGGAATGGTTTTTCTGACAAATGTGCAGGGTGGTGTCGCCTCCATCAGCAGAAGAAGCTGGATCTTTCTGATTCTGTCCGGTCTTGCGACAGGAGCATCCTGGCTGTGCTATTACAGAGCGCTCCAGATCGGAGATGCTTCAAAGGTAGTACCGGTTGATAAGCTGAGCGTTGTGATCACCCTTGTCATGGCGTTTCTGTTTCTTCACGAGCAGGTTACCGTGAAATCTGTGATCGGATGCGTGCTGATCGGCGCCGGCACACTGCTCATGGTCATCGCATAAACAGAAGACAGGAGGAGAATGACAGCCAGAGGTTTGCATCAGAAGGAGGAGGAAATGAGAAAATATCTTGTAATCGGTGCGGGAGGCACCGGAGGCGCACTGGGCGCGTATCTGGCTCGCGGAGGAATGGATGTGACCTTCATTGCCAGAGGCGCACATCTGCGAGCAATGAAGGATAATGGCCTTCGTGTGATACGGACGGACGACGAATTCACACTGAAACCGGTAAAGGCCTGCACAATGGAGGAGTATACGGATCATCCGGACGTGATTTTTGTCTGTGTGAAGGGATATTCTCTGGAATCTCTGTATCCGTTTCTGCGGAGAATTGCCGGCAAGGACAGTATCGTCATCCCGATCCTGAATATCTATGGAATCGGGGCAGTCATGCAGAAGCAGCTTCCCGGCATTCTGGTAACGGATGGCTGTATTTATGTCGCCTCCCAGCTTCGCAGTCCGGGTGTAATACTGATGAGCGGTGATATCCTGCGGGTTGTCTTTGGTGTGCGGGATTCCTCGGAATTCCGTCCGGCTCTTCGTGAGATAGAAAAAGATCTTGCAAAATGCGGAATCGGCGGCGGACTCAGCGACAACATCCAAAGAGACGCGCTGCTGAAGTTTTCCTATGTCTCACCGCAGGGAGCATGCGGCCTTTATTTCGGAGTCAGCGCAGGGGCGATGCAGAAAGAGGGGATATATCGTAACTTCTTCTGTGAGCTTGTCCGCGAAATCGGAAGAATCGCGGAAAAAGAGGGAATTGTCTTTACGGAAGACATTGTGAAAAGAAATCTGCATATTCTGGACAGTCTGAAACCGGATATGACAACATCGCTTCAGAAAGATGTCGCCTGCGGAAAGGCTTCCGAAATTGACGGATTGATCTTTGAGGTCGTCCGGAACGCCCGTCGCCTCAAGGTGGACGCTCCGGCATATGAAAAAGTGGCGGAAAAACTATCCGGCGCCGCCACATGAAGAAGCGCTGGAGAGGTTTTCCGGCGGCAGTATATGAAGCAGTGGCGGAAAGGCTGTCCGGCGCCGGCTTATGAAGAGGTGGCAGAAAAGCTTTCCGGCGACATCAGCGGGTGAGATTGCGCAGCCAGCGGTATTTGTGAAAGTGGTGAATGACCCATGGAATTTTTCCAACCTCATCGAGGCAGGTGCAGGCGTAGACCAGAAGAACCGGCCAGTGAAACAGGAAGGCTCCGCATAGCGCGACCGGAATGGCAATTCCCCACATGACGACAATGAGGGAGTAGACATCGAATTTCGTATCTCCTCCCGCGTCGAAGATACCATTGATTACGACCGTGTTCACACATCGGCCGATCATATAAAATGAGGTAATAGCAAGCATGCCGGCACATAATGTTCTTGCATTGGGAGTCAGCCGGTAGAAAAGCAATACCGGATGAATCACTGCAAGAACGACCGCGGTCGTGATAAATCCAATGAGGAAGGAAAGCTTCATCAGTCGTTGTCCATAGATTTTCGCCATGTCCAGATTCCCCTGACCGAGTTGATTCCCGAGAAGGATGGATCCGGCATTCGCGATACCGTTGCACATACAGCAGGTAAGATCCCGTACCACGGCGGCAACGGAGTTGGCGGCAGCGGCATCCTGACCGAGATGCCCCATGATGGCGGAATAGGAGGTAAAACCGATTCCCCACAGAAGAGAGGCTCCGAGAAGCGGCAGACTGATTTTCCGGAAATCCGATCCCAGCAGGCGGTTGCGGTGAAAAAGCCTCGTAAGATCCGGGCGGACAAAGCCCTTCTGAAGAGAGGACCCCGCAGCCCATGCCAGCTCGACGATTCTGGAGATCAGCGTGGCGAGCGCGGCTCCCTTTGCGCCCATCTCCGGGAAGCCGATCAGGCCGAAGATGAATATCGTGTTCAAGACAATATTCAGGATAACGGCACTTGATGAGATGAGCGCTGTCCGGTTCGCGTGGCCTGTGAGCTTCATGATGGTCAGGTAGCACTGCGAGATACCGGTCAGCAGGTAAGACCAGCCGGCGATCCTGAGATAGGAGACACCGATCTCCGAAAGTGTCGGGTCGTTGGTGAAAAAGGACATCAGAAGACCCGGGGTCAGGATGCAGAGTAGTCCGAACAGAAGATCAATCAGAAAAGAAAGACGAAGCATGAGATTGAAGATATCGTGCAGACTCCGCAGGTCCTGTTTGCCCCAGTACTGGGAACCGAGAATGGACCCTGCCGAGACCACGGAGCTCAGAAACATGTTCATTACGAACTGAATCTGCGTTGCAAGCGATACCGCTGCCATGGAGTTCTGATTCAGCCTGCCCAGCATAATGGCGTCCGCAGCCGCAACCGCTGCCAGCATAAGGCTCTGCAGAGCAATCGGGACAGCGAGAGACACCAGCTTCCGGTTAAATAACGGGTCAGAGAACAGACCCTCTTTCATCGACGGCGATGGCATTTCATATTACCTCTTTATCTTTCTCAGTCTTTTTCCGGTTCTTTTCTTCCGTTCTTTTTTCCTCAGTTTTTCCCCGGTTCTTCGCTGCACAGCTCGCGTTCATCAGAAACGCAGAACAAAATTCGTCCGGCCCCTGGCGCACCTGGCGTCTGGTCCGGACGAATCAGAATTTACGCGAACAGTGAGCCGCAGCCGAATGCGAAGTATTCGTGTGCGGCGAGCATCGCGATAGCGAGATAAAACACGCGCAGCGTGTTTTATCTCGTTCTGTGACTTATGCCCCGGTTCAGTGATTGACCCGGGATTCTATGCTTTATGCCCCGGTTCAGTGATTAACCCGGGATTCTATGCTTTATGCCCCGGTTCAGTGATTAACCTGGGATTCTATGTAATGTCCCGTGGTTCAGTGATTGATCCAGGCTTCCCAGTCACCGATTATGGCATCATCATCAAAATAATTGATCCGCATCGCGTCGCGAACCTCTTCGAGTGTCCGGTTTGTCTCTTTCGCGGCATGCTCCGTTCCTTTCCGGAGTATGTTGTACACCTCGGGAATATCGGCTGCCCATTTGGCCCTTTCCGCGCGGATCGGTGTGAGCATTTCTTCCAGTACCTTGATCAGGAACTTCTTGCATTTCACGTCACCGAGGCCGCCTCTTCTGTAATGATCTTTCATCTCTTCCAGATTTGCGTACTCCGGAAGGTATTCGGCAAACTGCTCATCTGTGCAGAATGCGTCCAGATAGGTAAACACAGCGTTGCCCTCTACATGTCCGGGATCGGCGATGTTCAGGTGCTGCGGGTCGGTATACATCCCCATGACCTTTGTCTTGACCGTCTTCGGATCATCAGACAGATAGATGCAGTTACCGAGCGATTTCGACATTTTGGCGGTGCCGTCGGTACCGGGAAGCCGTCTCTGGGTTTCATTTTCCGGCAGAAGAATGTCAGGCTCCACCAGAACATCCCGGCTGTATGTTGTATTGAACTTGCGGACAATCTCGCGTGTCTGCTCCAGCATCGGCTCCTGGTCTTCTCCGGCAGGAACAGTGGTTGCCTTGAAGGCAGTGATGTCCGCGGCCTGAGATACAGGATAGGTGAAGAAGCCGGCGGGAAGTCCCGCCTCATTGTTGTTCACGCCTTCGGAACTGGAGAAGCCTCTCAGGGTCATTTCGTTCTTTACCGTGGGATTGCGGCTCAGTCTCTGGGTGGTTACAAGATTCATGTAGTAGAAAGTCAGCGCATGGAGAGCCGGGATACCGGACTGAATGCAGATGGTGGATTTTTCGGGATCAATGCCGACGGACAGATAGTCCAGAGCAACCTCAATGATGTTGTCGCGGATCTTCTGTGGGTTGTTCCAGTTGTCGGTGAGTGCCTGATCATCGGCGATCAGAATATTAATTTCATCAAACTTCCCGGAGTTCTGCAACTGTACCCTTCTCTTCAGTGACCCCACGTAATGACCGAGATGAAGACGGCCTGTCGGGCGATCTCCGGTCAGAATTACTTTCCTTTTACAGTCTTTTGCTTCCATACTTCCTCCCATATATTTATCAGAAAAATTTTAAATTGCAAAATAAAGTGCAGTCTGAAACGCAATCCGAAATGCAGGCTGAAATACAGTCCGAAATGCGGTCCGAAATACAGTCCGAAATGCAGACTGAAATACAGCCTAAAATGCAGGCTGAAATACAGTCGGAATTGCAGACTGGATTGCACTGCGCAGACCCGGGCAACCTTCTTGCCCGACTTATACAACTATAGCATAAAAAAAGGAAATTTGAAATGAATTGTTCGTTCCGGAGGCGATCAGGCGAAATCCGGACAGCGTTCCGGTTCTGGTCAACAGGCAGAGGAGAATTCACAGGGGATTTGCTTGTGGGTGATTTTGTTTTTGCGATTCTGTTTTATTTTTTTAAAGTTGATGAATTCCGGTCTGTTCTGT
This sequence comes from Bilifractor sp. LCP19S3_H10, assembly GCF_052119185.1. Classification (NCBI taxonomy): domain Bacteria; kingdom Bacillati; phylum Bacillota; class Clostridia; order Lachnospirales; family Lachnospiraceae; genus Bilifractor; species Bilifractor sp. LCP19S3_H10. The sequence goes on along the minus strand of NZ_JBQKFT010000003.1, from coordinate 175,624 downwards.
GGTAGTATTGAAAAGAATTTGTCCGGCTTTTGTCTGGATGAAGCAGATGATACAGAGAAATGCATACGGAGAGATGCTTACCGCGAGCTGCATACAAACCGTTGGATGAGGAGAGATGCTTACCGCGAGTTGCACATAAACCGTTGCGTACGGAAAGTGATTGAGGGGGAATTGTTATCGTGGAGAGCAGGTTATATATCGAAAAGGAATTCTCGGAACAGGGAGTCGATTGCTATAAGCTGAAGGGCAAGGATTATCTGAATCATTATTACATTGTCTCAGAGTCGGAGACCAGGAAGCTGATGAATACGCCGGAGATTGTCGGCTATGAGGTATACAGGTGCATGCTCCCTGCCACATCACAGATGATGTATTATTTCAAAGAAAACGGGAAGGTTTCCTGCGCGAATATATTATCGATTCTGCGGGGAGCCTTGAATTACCCGCTTGAAGAGGCATGCTATCGGGAACATGTGAGGATTCATGACATCAGCTTTTTGTCGAGTGAGCGTGTCTTCAATGAAGAAGAGCTTGCCGGCCTGAAGATCAAGTATTCAAAGCTGACCATGGTGCCGGACAGCACACTGCTGATCGGAGATATCATAGCTTCAGGGGAGACGCTGATTCAGTGCCTGGAATATGTGACGGATTTTTACAGGGCGAGCGGCGCGGCACTTCGAAATATCATCATCTTTACGATTGGTGGAACGAAGGCTGTCGAAATTCTTGAAAGGCTCACGGAGAAATTCCGGGAGTTCTGGCCTGCGTTCGAGGGGTTCTACTGCGTCTTCTACGAGGGAATCTTCAGCACCTATCAGGACAGAGGCGTATCCGGAGTCAATATCCCTGATGTTGATTTCTACTGGAAGGACGGCATTATTTCGCCGGAATTCCGCAGGGTGACGCTTTCCATGCGGGACCCCCTTTTTGAAAAATGTATCATCTACGATGGAGGAGCCCGCCGTTACGAGATTCATGAGCACGTGGACGAGGTGCTCGGCTTCTGGAGAGATATTCGGGATCGGGCAGATCGGATTCAGATGAAGGATCTTCTTGAGGAGAAGCTGGGACACGGGACACCGATCACTTATGAGGACTGGGTTCTGGACTGTCACTACGGGCACCTGAATCCGAGCGTGACACATTGGCTCTACCAGCAGGAACTGGGGTATATAGAGAGCCTGAAGAGGACAGATCTCAGGGAAATCGCAGATGAGAGAATCCGCGATTTTACAGATTCCTTAAGAAAATACATTCTGTAGGCGTTGCGGGAAATCATTTAACACGCCGTAAGCAAGAAATCCCCCACCTCTATATGTGGCGGGATGAATTGCATAAACACGGCTTATACGGGATGAATTGCATAAACACGGCGTTTTTGACTTTGGTGTCTTGCTATGTTATAATCTGATTATAAATAGGTCAGTCGTACTTATTATAGAGGTTATAAATACAATGCAATTAGACACAAATAATCATTCGGTATTCATGCTGCACTATCATCTTATCATGTGCGTAAAATATCGGAACAAGGTAATCGATGACGAGATTTCTATACGTCTGAAAGAAATATTTGTGAGGATCGCTCCTACATATAACATAACATTGGAAGAATGGAATCATGATGTCGATCATGTTCATATTCTTTTTAGAGGACAGCCAAATACAGAGATCAGTAAATTTATCAATGCCTATAAATCTGCAAGCAGCCGTATCATAAAGAAAGAATTTCCTATGATACGTAAATCTCTTTGGAAAGAGATGTTTTGGTCACAAAGTTTTTGTTTGCTGACTACAGGAGAAGCTGCTGTAGACATTATTAGGCAATACATTCAATCTCAGGGTAAGAAAGATGGCAAACAGGGCAGTTAAGTATCGGATATATCCTACAACGGAACAAAAGATCATGTTTGCAAAAACCTTTGGCTGCTGCCGCAAGGTTTATAATCTCATGCTCGCAGATAAGGTGGAAGGTTATAAAGCAACTGGTAAATTCCCAACGGTTACACCGGCAAAGTATAAGAAAGATTATCCATATCTCAAGGAAGTCGATAGTCTTGCTCTCGCCAATAAGCAGCTGGATCTGCAGGCAGCTTTTCACAATGCTTTTAGCAAAACCCGTAAGAAGAAAAATGGTTTTCCAAAGTTCAAATCCAAAAAACATAGCCGAAAATCTTATACGACAAACAACCAGAAAGGTACGGTTGCGATTATAGATAACAGGTATATCAAACTTCCAAAGGTTGGTAAAATCAAAGCTGTGATCCACCGTATTCCTGATAGCAGATGGATCATAAAATCTGCTACGGTTTTCCAGGAATCAGATGGAAAATTCTATACTTCTGTTCTTTTTGAATTTGAGCTGGTCGAAAACGATTATATAGCCGACAAGACAAATGCGATCGGACTTGATTATGCGTCGGATGGCTTATATGTAGACAACAATGGTATTGTCGGCTCAAACCACAAATACTATCGTGAAAGTCACAGAAAGCTGGCAAAGGAACAGCGTAAGCTATCACGAAAAGCAGGTTCTAAAAAGAATGAGATAAAGTCGAATAATTATCTCAAACAACTCCGTAAGGTGAATAAGGTTCATAGACATATTGCTAATCAGCGGATGGATCATCTACACAAAATATCTACTAAGATAGTCAATCAGTATGATGTTGTTTGTGTGGAGACATTGAATATGCGATCTATGGCAAATCATGGGTTCGGTAACGGAAAAGCCACTCTCGACAATGGATATGGAATGTTTCTTTCGATGCTTGAATACAAGCTGTCTGATAGAAATAAGTGTCTTGTCAAAGTAGATAAGTGGTTTCCTTCCTCGCAGCGATGTCATTGTTGCGGTAAGATCCATCCGGAGATGAAAAGTTTGCAGACACGTATCATAAAATGCGATTGTGGGCTCACTATGAGCCGTGACCAGAATGCAGCAATCAATATCCTGCATGAGGGATTACGATTACTTGCTGAAACAGCCTAAACAAAATATATAGTAGGGATGGAATAGCCCGAACTTATACGCCTGTAGACATTGTGTAAGACATTGAGTTACGTATCATCGTAGCCAACGCAGTAGTGGTTGAAGCAGGAAGCTCCGACTTCTATAAGTCGGAGTAGTTCACAGGTATTGCACCGGCGCACCGGGAGGTCTGCTGTACATCCGGGAAATGCACTTCGCAATACAGATGAAGGGCATATCAGTCTGCATCTGTCGCTGATCAATGCTATTTATATTATTTATGAGTTATGAGTTTATGAGATTTATGCTATTTGTGCGTTTATGAGGGAGAGAGAATGAGAGGGAAGAATCAGAAGCAGCGGGAAACTACGGTGGATATCGACTATGCCGAGCAGTCGGTGCCGGTTGATCGGAGACAGAGCTTTATTACAATGTTCATGATTATGCTCGGTTTTACTTTTTTCTCGGCGAGCATGTGGGTCGGGCAGGAGATGGCGAAAGGTCTGGATTTTTACGGCTTTCTCGGCTCGCTGTTTCTCGGAGGAGCTATCCTTGCCGTGTACACGGGCCTTCTGGGATATGTCGGAGCTAAGACCGGAATGAGTCTGGATCTGATGAGCCGCCGTGCCTTCGGACTGAAGGGAAGTTATCTTCCATCGGCGATGATCAGCTTCACCCAGATCGGCTGGTTCGGTGTCGGTGTCGCGATGTTTGCCATCCCGGTGGCAAATGAGCTGCTCGGCGGGAGCAGACTTGCGGAGTGGATTCTAGTGCTCGTGGCCGGCGCGTGCATGACTTCTTCGGCGTACTTTGGAATAAAGTCTCTGACAATCGTCAGCTATATAGCGGTTCCGCTTGTGGCAATTCTCGGAACAGTGGCTATGATTCTCGCGGTTCAGAGAGGCGACGGGACTCTGATCAGCCAGTTCGCAAAGTCAAGCGGTACGCTCACCGTGATCGGAGGAGCGGGGATGGTGATCGGATCCTTTGTATCCGGTGGAACAGCTACGCCGAACTTTTCAAGGTTCGCCAGAAATGCCCGGCAGGGTGTCGTTACTACGGTTGTCGCCTTCTTCATCGGGAACTCACTGATGTTCTTCTTCGGCGCGGTTTCTTCCATTTATGTGGGAGGAAATGATATCTTCGAAGTAATGATCAACCTGAATCTGTTTTATCTGGCTGTTCTTGTCCTTGGACTGAATATCTGGACAACGAATGACAATGCGCTTTACTCCGCCGGCCTTGGCCTCGCGAACATCTTCGGCCAGAAGAAAAAACCGATGGTTCTGATCTCCGGCGTCATCGGAACGGTGACCGCCGTATGGCTCTACTGGAATTTTACGCACTGGCTCAATATCCTGAACTGCACCCTTCCGCCGATCGGAGTGATCCTGATTCTGGACTATTTCCTGCACAGAAAAAACTACACCGATGATTTCCGGGATTTCCAGACCGTTAACTGGTTCTCCGTCATCGGTGTTGTCGCGGGAGCGCTGGGAGCAAATATCATCACCGCGGGTATTCCGTCGATCACCGGAATGGCGGTGGCGGCGATTATCTATCTGATCGGATACTTTACCTCGGGGAAGAGCAGGGCATAGGCATTATTGCTGAAGCATTTCCAGATATTTTTCTGCTGATTCCGGCCGCTGTGTATTCCGGATGATCCCGGCGTATACAGGTTCGGAAAAGCCTGCCTTCCGGTACAGAGAAGTGCCTTCCAGTGATACGCACGCAGACATATAATCCTGGCGCTGAAAAATATCACGGGTGTGCTGATCCATGAGGACGACGTCCAGCTTTTTATCTGTGATCATAGCCAGGAGCTTCATCTGGGATGCGTAGGAGTATTCATAAGATGCTCCGCCGTCCGCAGCTGAACCTGTGTAAGGCACTCCGCTATCCGTGCCGGAAGCTGTGTAAGTCGCTCTGCCATCCGTGCCGGAACCTGTGCTTCCATCCTGAGTGCTGTCCTCCGGATCGGCAGCGATCAGAAGATTACGTTCATACTTTACCGTCCCGCCGGAAAAATCTTCCGGTTCCATCTGCAGGAACTGATCGGTGAGGGGGTCGAGGATGCTGTCGTCCGCCTGAACATTCACAAGCGCGACGGAGAGAACGGTTTTCTTTCTGGTGAGGACTGATGTAAGCGAATAGATCAGAATTCCTCCCGCGATGATCAGGAGGATAAAAAACCATTTGTAATAATCCCAGAGGTAAGTGATTCTCTGTCTGCGATCCATACCGCGCAATGTTTCTCTGAGTTTCATTTTTCCTCCCGGTGAAAAATATTATCCTGATGTGTGGCGTCGGCGTCCCCGGATCTGTTTCCGGGGACGTTTTCTGCATTTTCGCTGTCTGAGACCCCGTCCGGATTTTCGAGCTTTCGAAATACCGGTTTCAGAAGGTAAGAACAAAGAAAGGCAGCAAAGCCCTCGCCGAGAAAGATGACCGGCGTAAAATAGCGGATGGCGATAAAGTATATCGCGAAATGAATGGCAGCCATTACGATCGTGCAGACGGGATAGCGGATCCCGATCATAAACGCGTTCTTCAGGGTGCCCTTCCAGGAATTATCGTAGCGCGAAAGGAGCGGAAACGCGTACAGAACGATAATCGCGAACACAATCAGAAATACAATATACAGACCGAAGCCGATCATGAACAGAGGAGAGGTTATCGCGCGCTGACGATAGAAACGGCCGGAGAAGAAGAAGGCAATCGCAATCGGAATGATCAGACAGGACAATTTGGTTCCCTCGCGAAAATTCTGGCGGAAGGAGTGAAAAAAATCCTGAAGAAGAGAGATTCCGGAATCATTGACAAGCTTAAGCGTGCAGTAGTAGAGTGCGCTGGTCGACGCTCCAAGCGTGAAGAGCGGCAGACTGCACAGAATCCATAACAGGTTCAGAAGTATGCAGTCAAGCAGTTTTCCGAGAAAATTCATGACTGGGTTATACGGATTGATGAAATGATTCATTCGTGATCCTCCTGTCTTCCCTCTGTTGATTCTCTGAGTATCAGATTGGTCTCGCAGCTGCAGGTGCGGTAATTCAGTGCCGGATTCTGAATCCGGGACAGAATCAGGTCAGTGGCGGAGAAACCCATGATCTGACTGTGTATATGCACGGTCGAAAGCTTCGGCGTCACCAGAAGGGACTCCGCGGAGTCGTCGAAGCCCAGAATCATGACATCCTCCGGGACACTGAGATCCAGATGATTCAGCGCGTGCATCAGATCAATTGCCACAAAGTCATTGGCGCAGATAAAAACGCGCGGTATTTTCCGGAATTCCTTCAGCTTTCTGTAGAAGTAACCTTCCGCAGGACTCATTCCGGCGGAAGCGGAGGCGGGATCCGGCTTCTCTGTGATGCACCATTCTTCATGGATTGGAAGGGAACACAGGTACATGCTGTTCCGGTATGCCATGAATCTCTCGAAAAAGGAACGGCAATGCATGGCCTCTCCCGCAAATCCTATGTCACATATTCCGCGCTTCTTCATAAGGTGAATGAACTGACTGATGCCTTCATTATTGTTCATGGTGAGAATGTCGGCGGGAAGCGGGTCTGCACCGGGGTCGGCAGGGGCATCAACGAAAAGAACCGGGACACCGGACTGGCAGATAAATCTCGCGTAGGACGCGTCAAAAACTTCAATACATATAATTGCCGCGCAGTTTTCAAGGCGCAGAGAGGCGGGCAGTCTCTGGGCTGCAATATCTTCTGCTCTGGCGAAATGCATAGTCATGGAGTATCCGCGCTTGGATATTTCCATCTGAAATTTATCCAGCATCATTGCGGAGAAGTGAGAGCCGTTCAAGAACCAGGTGGTGATCAGTGCAATTTCATTTTTAGCGGGAGCGGGCGGGGTAAGACTGTTCTGTACCGCGTCGAGATCAAGGTAGGAAAACTGCTTATATCCCATTTCAATTGCCCGCGCGAGAATCTTCTGACGGGTGCTGTCCGCGAGGACTCCGGTGTTATTGATTGCCTTGGAGACGGTATTCCTTGATAATCCAAGCGAATCCGCAATGTCCTGAATTGTGACTCTGTTTTCCATATATTATCAACCTCTTTTACTCGTCTATTGAGCCTCCGGTCAATGGGAGGGGTAATTCATCTGCAGTGCTGTTCTCAATTTCTGTTTGTCTGCAGTTTTGTTCCCGATTTCTGGCTTTCTATCGTTATCTTCTCTGTCAGCTGCGTTCAATGTTTCTGTTATAGTGCGTGCACTGTTGCTGTCTTTCTACAATATAATATAATGCACTTATAATAATTTGTCAAATGTAAAAACAAATATGTTACATAATGCCTGTTAACGTTGTCGGAAAAGCAGATCTGTATTACCTGAATATTTACGCAAAAAAAACAGAGGGGCTTGTCCGGCAGACAGCCTGACATATCGGGCAATTCTGAGGGCATATCCTGAATTTTGTGATCTGCATCCTGTTTTTTGCGTGTCCTTCCTGGTTCTGAGACAGGCATCCGGAAATGTTCACAGTTTTGGTTGTTCATTCTTGTATAAGTTTTACAAAAAGCTCATTTTCCGACGCAGAAGTAGTGCAAATGCACATTTTACAATTGACAAATGACCACCCGAGAATTATATTGAACAACGAAGACAGAGCGATAAAACAATATAGAGTGACCGGACAACAGAACAACGAGTCGACAGAACAACCGGACAACAAAGTAACCGTCAACAGAGCAACCGGACAACAATATGGTGAGACAGCAGGGTGACAGATCAGCAAGGCATCTGACATGCAATGATTTATGAGGAGGTATGGAAGCATGGAGGAAAAGGCAAGAAAAAAAGGAAGAGGGCTCCTGTATTTCAGGCAGCACTGGCAGCTTTATGTGATTTTTCTCGGACCGGCATTTCTGCTTACACTGATTTTCAAGTATGCGCCCATGGGAGGCATACTGATCGCGTTTCAGAATTTCAACCCGATCAAGGGAATCTTTGGAAGCCAGTGGGTGGGCATGAAGTATTTCAAGAGATTCCTGGAGTCTCCGGATTTCATCCGCTATCTGGTAAATACACTGAAGCTGAGTGTATACGGATTGCTCTGGGGATTCCCGATTCCGATCATCCTGGCGTTATTCCTGAATCAGATCAAACGCACGGGCATCCGGAAGAAGATTCAGACGGTTCTGTATATGCCGAACTTCGTGTCGGTCATCGTACTTTGTGGTATGGTCCGTATCCTTCTTTCTGTAACGGGACCGGTAAACGGCCTGCTCCACACAAGCATCAATTTCATGACCATACCCGAGGCGTTCCGTCCGATCTACATCATTTCCGGAATATGGCAGGGAGCCGGATGGGCTTCCATCATGTACACGGCGGCATTGTCCAATGCAAGCCAGGAGCTGCGTGAGGCAGCGGCTCTGGATGGAGCAAATATCTGGCAGCAGATCCGCGTGGTAGACTGGCCGGCAATCAAGGACATGGTTGTGATCCAGTTCATTCTTCAGGCAGGAAATATCATGAGCATCGGATTTGAGAAGGCTTATGCGCTGCAGACGGATATGAACCTGAAATCTGCGGAGATCATCGCAACCTATGTGTACAAGAAGGGACTTCTCGACGGAGACTACAGCTTCTCTACAGCAGTAGGTCTGTTCAATACGATCATTAATGTCATACTTCTGATCGCGGTCAATAAGATCGTGGAGAAGATGAATGACGGACAGGGAATATGAGGAGGAAAAAGCAATGGCGGAAATCAACGCAGCGGTCAGAAGGCATCCGTTTTCCAGATACGGGAAATCTGACAAAGCCTTTATCATTATAAGCAGACTGTTTCTTGCAATTTTTGTAATTGCGATTATCGTTCCGATGATCTACATTGTGATCGCGTCCTTTATGGATCCGGTGACCCTTCAGAATCAGGGCATCACCTTCAACTTCAAGAAGTGGACGGTGACAGCGTATCAGAGGGTGCTGACCAATAAGCAGATCTGGATCGGTTTCCTGAACGCGGTCATCTATTCCGTGGCTTTCACCGTGATCTCGGTTGCGGTCACCATGCTTGCGGCATACCCGATGTCCCGGAAGGACCTGAAGGGAAGAGGATTCTTCAACGTGATCTTTGTCATCACGATGTTCTTTGGAGGCGGACTGATTCCTACCTACCTGGTAATCAGCGACCTCGGACTACTGGACACGATCTGGGCGGTCATTCTTCCGGGTGCGTTTTCCGTATGGAACATGATCATTGCCAGAACCTACTATCAGGGCATTCCGAAGGAGCTGAGAGAGGCTGCTGCTGTAGACGGCGCCAATGAGGTGCAGTATTTCTTCCGGATTCTTCTTCCGGTCTGCAAGCCGCTGATTGCCGTCCTGGTTCTCTGGCAGTTTGTTGCCATGTGGAACAGTTATTTTGACGCAATGATTTATATCAATACGGCATCCAAGCAGCCGCTGCAGCTTGTGCTTCGCGCGATCCTGATTCAGAATCAGCCGCAGTCGGGAATGATCGCGGATATTCAGAGCACCGCGGCAAGAGCACAGCTTGGAGAACTGTTAAAATATGCAACCATTATTATTTCGTCGCTGCCGCTGATCGTCATGTATCCGTTCTTCCAGAAATATTTTGACGCGGGTATCATGGTCGGTTCGGTAAAGGGTTGATATTGAGATAGGGTTACAGCAGAATCTGCGGAAAGGCTGAGAAATGTTTAAAAAGTGGATGAAAAAAATATGTGCCGCATCACTTGCTGCGGCCATCGCGGCGACATCGCTGACCGGCTGCGGTGAATTGTTTTTTGGATATAAAGAGGCAAGAAATAAGCCGGAAGAGCCGGCTTCCTATACCTTCCCGCTCAAGGAGAAGGAAACGATCAGCGGTATGACCAGCTATCCGAGTGCCACAGAATCGGATCCGAATAAGAGAGCGATCTTCGAGAGACTGGAGAAACAGACAAACGTACATGTAAACTGGAAGGCAATCTCATCCGATCAATGGTCAGATAAGATCTCGCTTCAGATGAGCAATTATTCTACACTTCCGGATTTCATTTTTACCGCGGGATTTTCAGACAGTGATCTTCTTCGTTATGGAACGCAGGGCGTCATCATCCCGCTGGAGGACTATATCGACAAGTATATGCCGAATCTGAAGAAGGTCTTCGACGAATATCCGGAATACCGTTCGATGTGTACCGATGAGAACGGCCATATCTGGGCGCTTCCCTGGATCGAGCAGCTCGGCGAGGGCAAGGAAGCCATTCAGACCATCGGTGATATGAGTTATATCAATAAGAAATGGCTGGACTACCTTGGACTGAAGATGCCGACGACGGTGGATGAATTTGAGGAGGTTCTGAAAGCGTTTCATGATCACTCCAAGGATCTTCAGGAACATTTCAATATTAAGGGAAGTATCATTCCCATGTCATTCATCATCAATGACGGGGATCAGGATCCGGCGATTCTGATTAACGGATTTGGAGAGGGATACGGCGATGGAGACAGAGGGCGCCATATTGCGGTCACGGACGACAAGAAGGTGATCTGCTCCGCGACGCAGTCCGGTTACCGCAAGGGAATCGAATGGCTGCATAAGCTTTATAAGGAAGGACTGATCGATCCGGAGTGCTTCACGCAGGAATGGTCCACTTACGTATCCAAGGGAAAATCCGGAAGATACGGAGTATGCTTTTCCTGGGATATCGCCAATATCGATAATCTGAAGGACTGGGAGCCGCTGCCGGCTCTGACCGCGGACACCAGGAATATCACGCCGCAGAACGGCTCGTACACAAGTGGATTTGACCGCGGAAGATGTGTGGTTACCGCTCTGGCGAAGAAGCCTGCTCTTGTCTGCAGCTGGCTGGATCAGATGTATGCGCCGATGCAGTCTCCGCAGAACAACTGGGGAACCTACGGCAAGAAGGGTGAGTTCCACATTTTTGAGATGTCGAAGAATGCAGACGGACAGCCGATGCTGAAGCACATGGATCTCGGCGATCATTCTCCGGTAGAGGTCAGAGAGGCAGAATGTGTCGGCGGACCGCTTGCGGTGCTGAATGATTACTATGGCAAGTATGTAACCTGTCCCGCGGACGCGCAGTACCGTCTGGACTGGATCAAGAACATCTACACGCCGGATATGCACGGAAAGTACGTATACCCGAACCTGTTCATGAATCAGGAGGATACCGAGCATCTTTCGAACCTTACAGCGGATATCACCACTGAGATCAACGCCAGAAAATCCGACTGGATCATGAACGGTGTGACTGACAGCGAGTGGAATTCGTATCTGAAGAAGCTGGATGCCTACGGTTTAAAGCAGTATCTGGGAATTTTCCAGAAATATCTGGATCGCTATGATCTGGATCAGTAAGCAGGACAGATAATGGCAGAAAGTATGACCGCAAATACCGGCGCAGAGAAGCAGTATTGAGAATCCGGGTGGAACTTCATCAAATGAGAATCGGAAAATGGTATCGTTATTATGGTGATGAACATCAGGAAATCATATTGTTATAATGGTGATGAACATCAGAAAACCATATCGTTATCATGAAAATGAAATCCGGGAATCACCGGAGAAACGAAACAGAGTATGAAAGGAAGCAGATTGATGTACAGATCAGACGAACTTCTTAAGGCAAGAATTACAGAACAGTTATATGAAAAGAAGATCCGTCCGGAGGAGAGACCGGCGTTTCATCTCACTCCAAGAGTCGGGTGGATGAATGACCCGAACGGATTTTCATGGTATCAGGGTGAATACCACATGTTTTATCAGTACAATCCTTATGATACACAGTGGGGCCCGATGCACTGGGGACATGCGGTGACAAAGGATCTGATCCGCTGGGAGAACAGACCCTGTGCGCTTGCGCCGGACACATTTCCGGACCGGGAAGCGGGATGCTTTTCAGGAGACGCTGCAGAACTTCCGGACGGTAGGCATCTTCTGATGTATACCGGATGCCGCCGGGAGAAGCACCTCGATGGAACCATCTGCGATGTGCAGACACAGAATCTTGCCATCGGCGACGGCGTGGATTATCAGAAATATCCCGGCAATCCGGTTCTTTCCGAGCTGGATTTGCCGGAAGGCGCGAGCCGTATTGATTTTCGTGATCCGAAAATCTGGCGGGAGTCCGACGGGTCCTGGAGGTGTGTAGTCGCGAACCGGGCGGAGGATGAGACAGGGCAGCTTCTGCTCTTCACAAGCCTGGACGCGTTTCACTGGTCGTATCTGTCAAAGCTGGCAGTAAATCACGGACGGTTCGGAAGAATGTGGGAGTGCCCGGATTATTTTGTGCTTGATGGCAAAAGCGTGATTCTGATGAGCCCGCAGGATATGGAGCCGGATAGCCTTGGATTCCATGCAGGCAACAATGTGCTCTGCATGATCGGCCATCTCGATGAGGAAGATGAGAACGGGTGTTTCCGGGAGGAATTTGTTCATCCGGTTGATGATGGAATCGATTTTTACGCGACCCAGACGGTGCTCTCGCCGGACGGGAGGAGGATTCTCACCGGCTGGATGCAGAGCTGGGATACCGTGCCTTATCGCGTGGACAACGCGAAGTGGTTTGGCCAGGTATCTCTTCCGCGAGAGCTGACGATCCGTGATGGACGGCTGATTCAGAGACCTGTTCGTGAGCTGGAACAGTACAGGACGGACAAGGCCGAGAGACGGAATGTCGCGGTTGACGACAGCCGGGTCTTCGCAGATCCTGCGCTTTCGGGAAGAATAGCGGACCTGATTTTTGAGATCCGTCCGGAGGAGGATTGCCGGGAGGTAGAAATTCGTTTCGCGGAGGGCGGCAGTCATTATTGCTCTGTTACTTATCGTTCGCAGGATCAGACCCTCACAATAGACCGCTCTCATTCCGGGGTGATCCGGGATGTACTTCATTCAAGAACGGCGAAGGTATCCGCGGCAGACGGAAGTCTGAAGCTGAGGATGATTCTGGACCGGTACAGTGCGGAAATCTTCGTGAATGACGGAGAAACGGTGATGAGCATGACGCATTACGCAGATCCGGAGGCAGCGGGAATCTCGGTCCGTGCGCGCGGAGAAGCGGCTGTGGATATCACGAGGTATCTTCTGAATATTTAATGACCTTCTTGACAGCTGCGGAAACGGAACCTATTCTGAATTTGTTGACACTTTACGATTCAGGAGGTTGAGCATGGATATTGCAGTGAGATATTATTCAAGATCGGGCAACACAAGGGCTGCGGCGGAGGCAATCGCAAAGGCCGCAGGGACGGAGGCGGTTTCGGCAGACGCACCGGATGCGGCACTTCCAGGAACAGTGGATATCCTGTTTGTCGGCGGCGCACTCTATGCCTACGGCATTGACAGAAAGCTGACGGAATATCTGCGCAGCCTGAAGAAGGAAGAGGTCAGGAAAGCGGTTATCTTCTCCACTTCCTGGGTATCAAAGCATGCAATCGAACTCATTCGGAAGGAACTGGAGGCGAAGGAAATTCCCGTAGAGGATCGGACATTTTATTTCCGCGGCAAGCCAGGAGAAAAGCAGCTGAGAGAGGCGGAGACTTTCGCAAAGCAGTTTCTTGCCTGAGGCAGCGATGAACAGACGGCGCATGATGACTTCATGCGCCGTCCGTAATTTACGCGAACAGTGAGCCGCAGCCGAATACAAAGTATTCGTGTGCGGCGAGCGTCGCGATAGCGAGATAAAACTCGCGCAGCGTGTTTTATCTCGTTTACGCGAACGGTGAGCCGCAGCCGAATGCGAAGTATTTGTGTGCGGCGAGCGTCGTGATAGCGAGATAAAACTTGCGCAGCGTGTTTATCTCGTTTTCCGGGCGATGGAACAGGCATGATTGACAGCCCGGCGCGCTGCATGATTGATTGTCCGGAACAGTGGAGGAATTCTATGGAAAAAGAGGGATGCAACAGAGAAAACTGTGAATTTCGGGAACGGAACAAATTCTGCATTTCCGAAGTGCGGATGTTCCGGGGACTGTCTCCGGAAATTCAGCAAAGACTGGTTAATCATTCGGTCCATCATACCTATCCTGCAGACGTGCGTATCGTATCCGAGAATGACAGCATTGATTCTATCATCATCATACGCAGGGGAAAGGTGAAAATATCGAGGACGGATGTCATGGGGGAGGAACATATCCTGGATGTCCTTCATGACGGCCAGAGTGTGTGGCACGGCATCTTTTTGAAGGAGCACCGGTATAATTATGATGTGGTAGCTCTGGAAGAGGTGAAGACCTGTGAGATCCCTCGGTCGGTCATCATGCGGATGATCACTGAAAATCCTCAGATATCGTTCAATATGATTGAGGTTCTTGCCAGTGATATCACTGACGCGGAGGATAAGATCTTCGTCCTTTCCATTCGTGAGCCTCGTCAGAGGGTAGCTGCTTTTCTGCTGCGAAGGGAGCGAAAATGCCTTGGAGATGTGATCAATTTGAAGCTGGATGACATTGCGTCCTCGGTCAATCTGCGGCCGGAAACGGTCAGCCGGAACATTTCGTTTCTGGAGAAGGAAGGAATGGTGAAAAGGCTGGGCCGCGGGTGTCTGAAGGTGATAGATCATAAGAAACTGCGGGAATATACCGAAAAAACAGGTTGAAAATCAGGCCAAAAAATGTGTTAAAGTAATAGCTTAAATTTGATTATAATCAAGGAGTTGTCTGCCATATTCTGTTACGATCAGCTTGTCACAGGGAGCTGACAGATGGCAGATCACAGAACCGTCTGACACGGAAAGCTGAGGAACGGAGGAATACGGAGCCGTTCGTGACAGCCTCTGTGACAGGCGGTTTTTCTTTTGCGTTTTCAAAGGAGGCAGAACATGATCAGGGGAAGAATTCATTCGATAGAGACATTTGGCTCGGTAGACGGGCCCGGCGTCCGTTTCGTAATTTTTCTGCAGGGATGTGCGATGCGGTGTAAATTCTGTCACAACGCAGATACCTGGAAGCTTCAGTCCGATGATCTGAGAAGCGCGGATGAGCTTATTGATCAGGCGTTAAGATATCGTCCTTACTGGGGCGATGAGGGCGGAATCACGGTGTCCGGCGGAGAGCCTCTTCTCCAGATCGACTTTGTCACGGAGCTGTTCCGGAAGGCAAAGGAAAAAGGAATTCACACGGTCATTGACACAGCGGGACAGCCATTCACGAGCGAGGGCGAATGGTTCGAAAAATTCAGAAATCTGATGCAATATACAGATCTGCTTCTTGTGGATATCAAGGAGATGGATCCGGAAAAACACCGGAAGCTGACAGGCGTCAGGAATGAGAACATCCTGTCCATGATCCGCTATCTGAATGAAATCGGGAAGCCCGTGTGGATCCGCCAGGTACTTGTCCCCGGCTGGACCGACGCGTCGGAGGATCTGAAAAAGGAGCGGGAGTTCCTGAACGGACTGAGTAATGTTCAGAAGGTAGAGGTACTGCCGTATCACACGATGGGCGCCTACAAGTGGGAACTGCTCGGTATTCCGTATGCGCTGGAGGGGGTTAAGAGTCCCACGGCGCAGCAGGTGAGAGCAGCGGAAAACATTCTCGGTGCCGGTGAGCATCCGCAGACTTCCGGTGAAAAGAGCGCGTAAGGCGCAGGAAGGATTTTCAGCAGCACAGTTAACAGTTGTAAAGACTGATGATAGCAGACAACAAGAAAGAAAGGAGACAGAGCTATGAGAAACGAGTGGAGAGACTTTAAGGGCAGTAAATGGACGGACGATATCGATGTCCGTGATTTCATACAGAAGAATTACACTCCGTATGACGGCGACGAGAGCTTCCTCGAAGGACCGACAGAGGCAACCGATATTCTGTGGGGTAAGGTACAGGAGCTGCAGAAACAGGAGCGCGCAAAGGGAGGCGTGCTTGACTGTGAAACAGAGGTTGTTTCCGGACTGACCGCTTACGGCGCAGGATACATCGATGAATCCACAAAGGATCTTGAGAAAATCGTCGGACTGCAGACAGACAAACCGCTGAAGAGAGCGTTCATGCCTTACGGCGGAATCAAGATGGCGGAAGAGGCTGCAGAGACGTATGGATATCATATCAATGACAAGTTCCACAAGATCTTTACAGAATATCACAAGACCCATAATCAGGCCGTTTTTGACGCGTATACACCGGAAATGAGGAAGGCAAGACATTCTCATATTGTAACGGGTCTTCCGGACACATATGGCAGAGGCCGAATCGTCGGTGATTACCGGAGAGTTGCCCTGTACGGAATCGATCATCTGATCGCGAAGAAACAGGAAGATTTCGCAAACTGCGGAGACGGAACGATGACCGATGATGTCATCCGTCTGAGAGAGGAAATCAGCGAGCAGATCCGTGCACTTAAGGGCATGAAAAAGATGGCGGAGGCATATGGATACGATATTTCCGCACCGGCAAAGAATGCGAGGGAGGCGGTTCAGTGGCTGTATTTCGGTTACCTTGCCGCAATCAAGACACAGAACGGAGCTGCAATGTCTGTCGGAAGAATCTCAACCTTCCTGGATATTTATATTGAGCGTGATCTGAAAGAGGGAACTCTCACGGAGAAAGAGGCGCAGGAGCTGATTGATCATCTGACCATGAAGTTCCGCATGGTAAAATTTGCGCGTATTCCAAGCTACAATGAGCTGTTTTCCGGCGATCCCGT
Source organism: Bilifractor sp. LCP19S3_H10 (assembly GCF_052119185.1). Lineage (NCBI taxonomy): Bacteria > Bacillati > Bacillota > Clostridia > Lachnospirales > Lachnospiraceae > Bilifractor > Bilifractor sp. LCP19S3_H10. Next base: position 159,014 of record NZ_JBQKFT010000003.1, on the reverse strand, counting down.
ATGGGCAACACTTGAGGTTGCGGGAATCGGCATGGACGGCCGTTCCATGGTCACAAAAAATGACTATCGTTTCCTTCACACCCTGGAGAACATGGGACCGTCTCCGGAGCCGAATCTGACGGTGCTTTACAGCTCCGCACTTCCGGAGAGCTTCAAGAAATACGCGGCTTCCATTTCAATCCGGACTTCATCTATTCAGTACGAGAACGATGATGTGATGAAACCGGTCTGGGGAGACGACTACAGCATCTGCTGCTGCGTCAGCGCGACACAGACCGGAAAGGAAATGCAGTTCTTCGGCGCGAGAGCAAACCTCGCGAAGTGCCTCCTGTATGCAATCAATGGAGGAAAGGATGAAAAATTCCTGGACAAGCAGGGAAATCACATGCAGGTAGGGCCGGAGTACGCGCCGATCACCTCTGAATATCTCGATTACGACGAGGTTCTTCACAAGTTCGACATCATGATGGACTGGCTTGCAGATCTTTATGTGAATATCCTGAATCTGATCCAGTATATGCATGATAAATATTATTATGAGTCGGCAGAGATGGCACTGATCGATACCGATGTCCGCAGAACCTTTGCGACCGGAATCGCAGGATTCTCACATGTCGTCGATTCCCTGAGCGCGATCAAATACGCAAAGGTAAAAACCGTCCGCGATGAGTCCGGACTTGTGACTGATTATGAGATCGAGGGAGATTTCCCGCGCTACGGAAATGATGACAGCAGAGCGGATGACATCGCCGTATGGCTGCTCAAGACCTTTATGAAGAAGATCAGAAAGCATCACACCTACCGGAATTCTGAGCCTACTACTTCGATCCTCACCATCACATCCAATGTGGTATACGGAAAGGCAACCGGAGCACTTCCGGACGGAAGAGAGGCTTACAAGCCGTTTGCTCCCGGAGCAAACCCGGCTTACGGAGCGGAACAGAACGGCCTTCTGGCTTCCCTGAATTCCGTGGCAAAGCTTCCGTATGAGTACGCTCTTGACGGCATCTCAAACACACAGACGATCAATCCCGGAGCGCTCGGCCATGATGTTAATTCAAGAAAAGAGAATCTGGTCCGGGTACTTGACGGATACTTCGATCAGGGCGCGCATCATCTCAATGTCAATGTCTTTGGTCTGGAGAAGCTTAAGGACGCGATGGAGCATCCGGAGAAGCCGGAATACGCAAACTTCACAATCCGTGTCAGCGGTTATGCGGTAAAGTTCATCGACCTTACGAGAGAACAGCAGCTGGATGTCATCTCCAGATACATTCACGAGAAAATGTAAAATCGGAAATAAATTTTTCAATCAAAGGAATGCATGCCAGCCATTTCGACAGAAATATATATCTGAGAATGCAGGTCATTTTGACAGAAATATATATCTTAGAATGCAGGTCATTTTGACAGAAATATACATATTTCGTTAAAGAACAGAGATATAAAGAGTTATTGTCAAATACAAAGATATCCTCAGGTTCTTCCCTGACTGGTAATGTTGATCCATTACATTTTCAAAATCGTAAAAACGGGGGTTGCTGCAAGATTATGCGACAACCCCTGTTTTTGTGTGCGCTGCGGTGTGTAAAATGTGAAAAGCAAGCCAGTGCATCCATCCTGCTTTCCTCCACTGTATCTATGTGCGCTACGGTGTATAAAATGTGAAAGCTGAAGATTTTAGGGCTTTATCATTTGTGGCTTATTGAAGATTCCGGGACTGAAATATTTTTGGCTGAAAGATTTACGAGTCTGTTGTATAATTGAAGAGCGCTTTGTCTGTTTGAAAAAACAAAGATTCAAACGGAATCCGGAGAAAAATGTCAACACCATAGACCGTAAAAATGGTCATCTGATTATGAAGCGTGACGGGGAGAATCGGTTATACGATTGCATATATGCGTGTTTCTATAGGGAAATCGTGGCAGAGAAGGCTGCGATCGATTATCTGCACTGGTGATTTATCATGAAGAAGAATTCATATCACTCGGGGAAGAGTAATTTTGCTCTGAGAATCAATCTGATTATGTTTATGCTCGTTGCAGTTGAGCTTATCGTGATTTTCACGGTCAGCACCAGACTGCTTTTGAGCAAGAATTCAGAGGTTATTTCCAATATCATGCTTGCTTCGGATGAGAAAGTGCTGAAGAATTCGGTCGATAACATTATCCGGGATATTGAAAATACCAAAGAACTTCTGAAAAAAGAAGGAAAGTCAGATTCAGAGATAAAGAACGTGATCCGGAAGCAATTATATGCGAAAGTACATTTAAATGAATATGAAAACGGAAGATATATATGGGTCAATGAGATCATTGATTATAACGGCGGTGACGGATATGCGATTCGTCTGATGCATCCGAATCTTCCGGATACCGAGGGAGAAAAGCTTTCGACGAATACCACAGACGAACATGGCAATAAGCCTTACCAGGAGGAACTTGATCTGGTGAACCGATCCGGAAGTGGATTTTACCGGTATTTTTTTAAAGAACTGCACAGCGACAAGGTGACCGAGAAGATGACTTACTGCCGACTGTACAGGGAATATAACTGGGTCATCTGTGAAGGCGAAAATCTTTCCAGTATCCGGGAATACGAAACAATTCAGCGAAGGTATCTCCTGCCCTATGTGTTTCGTACAAATTTAATCATGATGATTGCCGCACTGATTGTCACGATGATAACGGTGGGTTTATTCAGCAGAAAATATAATTCCATACTTGTTGAAAAGAACCGGGAACTCGGGATGCTTGTATACCGCGATCATCTGACGGGTCTGTACAACCGGGGCGGTCTGATTGCACATCTGGATGATTACTGCAGTTCGTATGACAGGAATGAGATGACAGGTGTGTTTATCGATCTGGATGATTTTAAGCTGATTAATGATCTGTACGGTCATGCGGCAGGTGATGCTGCCTTGCGTGATCTGGCGGAATACCTCGTTTTTGCTTTTCCGGGATGTCTGATCGGAAGAACCGGAGGAGATGAGTTCTGCGTGATTATTCGAAATAAGTCTCCGGAGGACTGTGCGAAGATCATTCTGGATGCACTCACAGAGGATAGAAAATTCGAATTTGACGGGAAGATGATTCGCTACACAATTTCCGGCGGATATGCTGATTTTCCGTCACAGGCTTCAGATCGTGAAACGCTGATGAAGCAGATGGACAGTGCGCTCTACGCTGCGAAAACCACAGGAAAACATACAGTCTTGCATTTCAAATCGGATATGATGAATATCAGCCGGGATTACATGGGATTTAATGTCAGAAGCATGGTTACAGGGCTCCCGGGGGCTGTTCTCATCTATCAGGCGGAAGGAGATGAGCGGATTCTATTTGCAAATGATGATCTTGTCCGGCTGTTCGAATGCAAAAATCACAGAGAATTTCTGGAATACACACACTCCAGTTTCCGTCATATTGTTCATCCGGATGATTATATAGAAGTGGAACAGTCCATACGAGATCAGATTCTGCACGAGAAAAACTCGTCGGATCCGCTGAAATCAACGTTTGATGACTATGTGGAATATCGGATCCTGACAAAGAACGGAAATGTCCGAAATGTAATCGATATAGGGAGAATGGTCCATGATGAGCATTTCGGCGACATTTTTTATGTATTCATTCAGGATAAAGAAAAATTGAAAAAACATGAATGATAAACTGCGTGATTCATCGAGGGGACGGTGCCGAATCGTCCGGCGATTGGAGGAGGGCATGCAGTGTAACGGGGCTGCTCCCGAGGGTCGGATATATATTCTCTGATCTGCGGGAGCAGCCCCGTTATTTACGCGAACAGTGAGCCGCAGCCGAATGCGAAGTATTCGTGTGCGGCGAGCGTCGCGATAGCGAGATAAAACTCGCGCAGCGTGTTTTATCTCGTTTACGCGAACGGTGAGCCGCAGCCGAATGCGAAGTATTTGTGTGCGGCGAGCGTCGCGATAGCGAGATAAAACTCGCACAGCGTGTTTTATCTCGTTCTGTGGCGAAAAATACGCAGGACAATGCTATGCGGGAGAAAAATTTAAAGTAAAAGTGTGTGGAACAGAAGAACCTGTAATGTCCATCAGACAAAGAGCAGAATTCCGGTGGCGGTGTGTGTGCTTACATTAGACCTGAGATATACAAGGTGTACAACTTAATGCTTCAGAGAAGAAAATTTCCCAAAAATTAAACGTACATATTAGTGAAGACAACGAAGATATACCATACATATTGACAGTAAAATACATGAATGGTACATTAACAATTACAAGGTGATTTGTACATATTAACAAGGTGCTGCAAGATGTAAAGATAATTCAGGACTGCAGATGCTTGGAATGTCCACACAGACGATGCAGATGATTGAGAGTGTTATCTTCCTGGTGTTTGTACTGATTTTTGCGGACAGACAATCCATTCAGGTTATTAAATAACTCCCATACGATACATCGTGCCACATACTGTAAAAGCGCATATTAACTGATTTATTTAGGAGAAAATAAAATGGAAAAACTATATTTCATTGTCGGCAGTCAGGATCTCTACGGTGAGGAGTGTCTTCGACAGGTGGCAGCGGATGCCGGAGAAATGACAGCGTTTCTGAACAGCAAATTATCGGACACAATCCGCATCGAGCTTCTGCCGACAGTGATCACCTCAGAAACCTGCGTGAAGGATATTCGTAAAGTAATGGATGATGATGACTGCGCCGGCGTGATCACATGGATGCATACGTTTTCGCCGGCCAAGATGTGGATCAAGGGCCTTCAGGAACTGAGAAAGCCTCTGCTTCATCTGCATACACAGGCAAATGAGAGACTGCCATACGACGCAATTGATATGGATTTCATGAATCTGAATCAGTCCGCACATGGAGACAGAGAATTCGGTTATATCCTTGCGAGGCTGCACATTCCGCATGAAGTTGTTGCGGGATATTACAGACACGAGAATGTGTTGGACGGAATCCGGCGCTTCGCTCAGGTAGCGAAGGCGGTGAGATTTTCTCACAACCTGTGCGTCGCAACGTTCGGCAACAACATGCGTGATGTCGCGGTGACCGACGGCAATCGCCTCGAGGCAGAGATCCGGTATGGATGGGAGATTAAGTACTGGGGAATCGGAGAAATTGCGGACCGTTCTGCGAAAGTGACGGATGATGAGATCAACGCAAAGATGGAGGAATACAGCGAGAAGTACACCATGGCGACCGATAATCTCGATGCGGTACGCGAGCAGGCACGATACGAGGTGGCTTTCGAAAAGTTCATCCGGGAGAACGGGTGCTCTGCGTTTACCGATACATTCCAGGACCTGTTCGGCCTTCGTCAGCTTCCAGGACTTGCTGCCCAGGATCTGATGGCGAAAGGCGTCGGATTCGGACCGGAGGGGGATTACAAGATCGCCGCTCTTTCTGCGGTTCTGATGAAGATGGCTGAGGGAAGAGAGGGAGCGACAGGATTCATTGAGGACTACACATATGATCTCCTGCCTGGAAAAGAACTGGAGCTTGCGTCGCATATGCTTGAGGTTCCGGCATCCTTCGCCGCGAACAAGCCGGAGATTCAGGTACATCCGCTTGGCATTGGAGGAAAGGATGATCCTGCCCGGCTGGTATTTGACGGTGTAACCGGAGACGGAATACAGGTGACCCTGGTGGATATGGGAGATCATTTCCGGATGATCTGCGCCGATGTTGAGCTTGTGAAACAGCCGGAGCAGATGCCGAAGCTCCCGGTCGCGAGAATTATGTACCGTCATAAACCGGATTTTCAGACCGGAACCGCGGCATGGTGCTATGCGGGAGGCGCACATCACAGCGTAATATCAACTGCACTTGACCGCGCGGATATTGAGATGTTCGCAAGGCTGACCGGAACCGAGCTGATCACCATCGGAGATGATACAACCCGGGAGGATCTCAGACGCTTTTCGTGTTGAACGGATGCGTTTTCCTGAAAAAGAGAAAATTTTATTTTCATGCTGTGAATGATCTGTGCGTTGGGTGTATAATTTGTGACAGTATAATTTTCTGCGGATGAATACATAGAACAGCCACAGCCTGACATTCAGAGAAATGAGGAAAAAGTATGACAGAGCAGCCTAAATATCAGACGGTGATCCGATGGATCAAGGAGGGAATCCGGGATGGAAGTCTCCGGTATGGCGATAAGCTGATGTCTGAAAAGGAGCTCAGTCAGAAGTTTGGTTTAAGCAGGCAGACGATCCGTCACGCGACGGGAGAGCTTGAGAAGGAACATATTCTGACCCGTGTCCAGGGAAGCGGCACCTATATCGGCGCGTCCTTCCAGCCGGTTCGCAGAGAGCGGTACATGAACATTGCCGTGCTCAGCACGTTTAATGAAAGCTATATTTTCCCGCCGATTCTGAGGGGGATCGTCTCCGTTCTGCAGAATGCCGGTTACACGACGCAGGTGGCATTCACCGATAACCGGCCGGATATTGAGAGACGGAATCTGGAGTCGGTTCTTGAAAAAGGGGATATTGACGGGTTCATCGTAGAGGCTACGCAGAGCGCTCTTCCGAATCCGAATCTCCCATATTATCAGGAGATTCTGAGCAGACATATTCCGATTCTGTTCTTCAATACCTTTTATCCCGATCTGAAGGTACCGTGCGTCAGAATTGATGACCGGAAGATCGCGGACCACGCGACCGAACTTCTGATCCGGAACGGCCACAGGAAAATAGCCGGAATATTCAAGTCCGACGACGGTCAGGGACCGCTCCGTTATCAGGGGTATGTCGATGCGATCATGCGAAACAACATTCCTTTTGAGCGTTTTTCCGTAATCTGGTATGATACTTCCATGCAGCAGAACATCCACCGGCTGGAGGATTATCTGTTGTACCGGCTTTCCGGCTGTACGGCGGTTGTCTGCTATAATGATGAGGTGGCGATGGAGGTGATCAACATCCTGCTGTCGCACGGAGTGAAGGTACCGGAGGACATCTCTGTGGTCGCCATCGATGATTCCAATCTCGCGTCGATCTGTCGTGTTCCCTTTACCTCGTTTCCGCATCCGAAGGAAAAGCTCGGAATCCGCGTCGCCGAAAATCTTTTGAAAATGATTGAAAATCCGGATTTCGACGGGAATTATCTGTATGACGCTGAGCCGGTGATCCGGGAATCCGTGAAGAAGATAGAAAAATCAGAACAGTAACACAGATGAATACTGCAGAAGAAAAACGCACAACAACGCACAACAAAAACGTGGAAGAATACTGCAGAAGAAAAACACACAACAATAACGCGGAAGAATAATACAGAGAAAAACGCACAACAAAAACGTGGAAGATTAACATAGAAGGATAATAACGATAATAACGATAATAACAAAGAAGATTAATATACGGGAGAATATGACATGCTGGAAGAATTAAAGAAGAAAGTCTGGGAAGCGAATCTGCTTCTGCCGGAATATCATCTGGTCACCTTTACATGGGGAAATGTCAGCGCGATTGACCGTGAGAGCGGCCTGTTTGTCATCAAGCCGAGCGGTGTGGATTATCAGAAGCTGAAGCCGGAGGATATGGTCGTAGTAAATCTGAAGGGGGAGAAGGTGGAGGGACGTTATAACCCTTCCTCTGATACGCCGACACATACCGTTCTGTATAATCGTTTTCCGGAAATCGGAGGAATTGTTCACACGCATTCTACCTGGGCGACCAGCTGGGCACAGGCAGGGCGTGGAATCCCCTGCTATGGAACAACACACGCGGATTATTTTTACGGGGACATTCCCTGCGTGAGAAACCTGACAAAAGAGGAAATCGAGGAGGCCTACGAGACCAATACGGGTGTGCTGATCGCGGATGATTTTGAGGAAAATCACAGAGATCCCGCCGCTGTGCCGGGAGTTCTCTGCAAGAATCACGGAGTATTTACCTGGGGAAAGGACGCAAAGGAAGCGGTTCACAATGCTGTTGTCGTAGAGGAAGTGGCGAAAATGGCGGCGCTCTGTGAATGCATCAATCCAAAGGTGCAGCCGGCACCGCAGGAGCTTCAGGACAAGCATTATTTCCGCAAGCACGGAGCAGGCGCGTACTACGGTCAGAAGGAGGAATGACTCCGGGATCTCCGGGGTTATATGGCAGCCCCGTAAGTTGCAGGGACTGGGTGAGAAATAGCTGTCTGAGACAGAGAAAAGAGCTTTGTGTGAAAGGAGAAGGGAGAGAATATGGGAGCAGGAGAACAAATCGCTGCCGGACAGACGGCGCTTGGCATTGAGTTCGGCTCGACGAGAATCAAGGCGGTTCTGATTGACCTTGACGGCAATGTGCTCGGCACAGGTGTGTATGACTGGGAAAATAAACTGCGGGATGGTATCTGGACCTACAGCTATGAGGAAATTGACAGGGGCCTTCGGGGGTGTTATACCTCGCTGCGGGAGAATGTCAGACAGAAGTATGGTGTTGTGATCCGGAAGCTTGGTGCGCTGGGCATCAGTGCCATGATGCATGGATACATCGCGCTGGATCAGGAGGATCATACGATTGCTCCGTTCCAGACATGGCGGAATACAAATACGCAGGCGGCAGCGGATGAGATGACGGAATTGTTTGATTTCAACATCCCGCTCCGCTGGACATCAGCGCATCTGTATCAGTGTGTTCTGGATCATGAGAAACATCTGGATAAGGTGGATTTTGTCACCACCCTTGCCTCTTACATGCACTACCGCCTGACGGGTCGGAAGGTGACCGGCGCAGGAGACGCGTCTGGAATCTTCCCGATAGATACCTCAAAAATGGACTATGACGCGCACATGATGGAGCTTTTTGACGGACTTCTTCAGAAGCACGGGTATTCCTTCCGCGCGGAAGATCTGTTCCCGAAGGTCCTGTGTGCGGGAGAGGATGCCGGGACTCTGACAGCGGAGGGAGCGGCCCTTCTGGATGAGAGCGGAAATCTGGAGCCGGGCGTGCCGATGGCTCCGCCGGAAGGGGATGCGGGAACCGGGATGGTCTCCACGAATTCTGTCGCACCGGGAACCGGAAACATTTCTGCGGGAACCAGCACGTTTGCGATGATTGTGCTGGAGAAGGGACAGACGCTGAAGAAGCTTCACCGGGAAATTGACATGGTTACGACGCCGGATGGGGCGCCCTGCGCGATGTCTCACGCGAACAACGGCACAACAGACCTCAATGCCTGGGTGGGGATCTTCCATGAGTTCTGCGAGCTGATGGGGATTCAGGCGGATATGGGAGAGCTGTATCAGAAGCTCTACACCAATTCACTGAAGGGAGATCCGGACTGCGGCGGACTTCTGGCATACGGTTATTACTCGGGCGAGAATGTAACCATGCTGAACGAGGGACGGCCGCTGTATGTCAGAATGCCGGACAGCCGGTTCAATCTGGCAAATCTGATGCGCGCAAATCTGTATACTTCTCTGGCTGCGGTTAAGCTCGGGATGGATATCCTGAAGGAGGAAAATGTGCATATCGACCGCATCACCGGTCACGGCGGACTGTTTAAAACGGAAGGAGTGGCGCAGAAGTATCTGGCTGCCGCCATTCATGTGCCGGTGACGGTCATGAAGACCGCCAGCGAGGGTGGTCCATGGGGAATGGCTGTATTGGCAGCGTACCGGATCAGCGGCGCGAACGAATACGATTCACTGGGCAATTACCTGTCACAGAAGATTTTTGCCGGACAGGAGGGAATTACGATCGATCCGGATCCTGCGGACGAGGCGGGATACGAGACCTTCGCTGAACACTACCGCGCGGGAATTGCGGTAGAGAAGGCCGCTATTGATCATCTTTCCTGGTGATTTACTTTTCACAAATAGCGAAAAACGTATAAAAAACATAAAAAGAGAACTTGCGGGAAATGCCCGGTCTGAATTTCGAGAGGAATGCGGACCAGGCATTTCCCGTTTTGACTTTGAATATCATATGCTGATGTGGACCAGATATTGAAGCTCTGGTCTGAGGGAACAACCCCTTATGTCAGATACAAAGAGGAGGCTGGGAATATTCCGGTCAGACAATGTCAAAGGAAAAATGTCATGATATACGCAAGAACCTCGTCCGGTATCCATCCGGCGAAGATGCGGTCAAGCGTGCAGAGAAGACCTGGCGTGGAGAGCGCGTGGTGGTGCTGCACATCGAACAGGGAGATCCGGACCACACGGGAGGCGGTTGAAGCGAGAAAGAGGTCTTTCTGCTTACCGGCTGCCTTTGCTATAAATTCCGTATCTTTGATCCAGTAAGGGCAGACGGCAGTGACACTGATCCCTGAATTGAGAAGCTCGATCCGGAGCGCGCGGCTGTAGGAATAGAGCAGAGACTTGGACGCGGCATAACAGTTAAAGAACGGGATTGGCTGAAAACCGGCGACCGAACAGACTTCGAGGATCCGGCTTCCGGCATTCATATACGGGATGACGGCGGCAGTGACACTGATCGATACCTTGTCGTTTGTATCGATCATCCGGCATTCCTCCTGCCTTCCGATGTCTCTCGAGGAACCGTATTTCCCATAGCCGGCACAGTTCAGAAGCATGGAAACCGTGAAGGCAGAGGAACCTCCAGCGGATGCAGATTCCTGTTCCAGACATTTTTCAAGGAAGTCGATGTTTTCAGAATCTGTCAGGTCTAGGCAGAGAACCTTCACCGGGAGATGAAGCCCGGATGCCAGAGCCTCAAGGCGGTCTCTGCGCCTCGCAATCAGCCAGAATTCTGTGACATCGTATTTCGCGGGATTTCGGTCAATGGACAGAGCGTATTTCCGGCCGAGGCCGCTGGAGGCTCCGGTAATGACGGCCACTTTGCGGACAGCGGAGCCTTCCGGTATACGTGCGCCTGAAAGAAAAGATTTTTCTTCCTTTTTATATGCTGCTCTTTTATAATGATATCTGTATTTTTCAATAAGGAAGACAATCAGAGAGATCAGGAAGGCGGCTGTGACAACGTTGCCTGAGATACTGGAAAGGGTGCGCCAGATTTTCTGGATCCATGTAAAAATATTCATAAAGTACTCCGTTTATGCTATCATTACTATATGTGTCGGGTTGAAATGCTGCTGACAGGTATTTGAAATCGCATCCAGTCTCTTACACACGCTTCGCGCCAGGCGACCTGTCTGCGTTTTTGGTTACAGTGAGACGTACTGTATAAGCTACGGATTGCTCCGTGCTTCGCACTCTCGCAATCCTACAGGTGACCGACTTCGTCGGTCTGTCGCGGCGTTCGCCCCACCGCTTCACACTTTTGTGTGAGCGGATGTGGCTCACTGCCCGCGCATATTCGCGTTTTCGCCGTGTTTCACACGGCTTCACGCTCATACCTGTTGCCTTCGAAATCGCATACAGTCTCTTACACACGCTTCGCACGTGACGATCCTGTCTGCGTTTTCGAAGAGCTTATACAGTACAGTATACATCATGAGGAGAGATATGGCAGAGTTCAGGTTTTCTTTTATTCAACTTTTCTTTCGGATTCTGGCGAGACAGACGGGGCAGATCGGCAAGATTGATTTTGTGCCGCAGAAACCGCATTTTGAGGGGAAGCCTGTGGAGCAGCCTTTTGAGCGGGCGACTCCGGAATCGCAGGGGATTTCTTCGAATCATATCAGGGAGTATTTGATTTCTCTTCATGATGATCCGGAGGCGGCTATCCAGCAGGCCATGGTTATCCGTCATGGGAAGGTGATCTGTGAATGCAGCTTCGCGCCTTATCAGCGTGGCATGTGGCACGTGACTTATTCCATGTGCAAGACCTTCACCGGCATTGCGACGGGATTGGCGATCCATGAGGGACTGCTGACTCTGAACGAGGGATTGGATGAGATTTTTCCTTCCAATATTAAGCTCCTTAGCCGGTTCAGCCGCAAGCGGGTCACGGTGCGGGATCTTCTTCAGATGACAAGCGGGGTGGATTATTCGGAGTCTGGCGCATTGGATGGCAGCGACTGGTGTACGAATTTCATGTCAGCGGGATTCAAGTCGGATCCCGGAACAAAGTTTGATTATAATTCGATGAATTCCTTCATGCTTTCTGCGGCTATCCAGGTGAAAAGCGGACAGACTATGTTTGATTTCCTGAAGGACAGGATCTTTGACCCGATGGGAATCCGGGAGATTTTCTGGGAGAAAAGTCCGATGGGATACACGAAGGGCGGATGGGGGTGTTTTATCCGGCCGGAGGACGCCTGCAAGATCGGTCAGCTTTTGATGAACAAGGGCGAGTGGAATGGAAAACAGCTTGTGCCGAAGCATTGGGTAGAGGAGATGACCAGATCTCACGTGGATAACGGCAAGTTCGGCTATGGCTATCAGCTCTGGATGGAGGAGCGTCCGGGTGGATATGCCATGAACGGGCTGTTCGGGCAGGATGTCATCTGCTACCCGGATCTGGATATGATCCTTATGGTTAACGCGGGCAACAGAGAGCTGTTCCAGGAGGGCAATCTGACTGAAATTATGAGGCGGTACTGGGGCGCATCTTTTGTGGCTTCGGATGGTCCCCTGGCGGAGAATCCTGCGGCTCTTCGCAAGCTGATGAGTACCATTGCCGAGTACAGCGGATATGATACCTTCGGTGGTTCCGGTGTCGGAAGCGCGGTTCTTTCAGTGGCAGCGAAGCAGAATCTGGCAGAGATACCGGTGTATCATAAGAGGCGGAGGAGAAGAAAGGGCTGGGGTTTGTGGTCGAAAAAATCCACCGTGATGTCTCCTTCTGAGATGCTGGACGTTCTGGATGCACACACCTACGTGATGGAAAAAGGCAGAGCAGGTATTTTTCCACTGGTGTGCCAGGTAACGCACAATAACTACACGGACGGCATTCAAAAGATCGGATTTCAGAGGGTTGAGGATACGATGGTCATTCTTCTGTACGAGGGAGATGACGTTCATCATGTCAATGTGGGATTTGAGAGACCCGAGATCAGTGAGATTGTACTGCATGGAGAACCGTATTATATCGGAACCACCGGGCGGATTGCGACGGATGAGTACGATCACGTGGTTCTGCTTCTGGAAATCGCTTTTCTGGAAGAAGCCTGCACACGAAAAATCAATCTTTACTTTGACGGGGAGGATGTTCTGGCGCGCTTCTCGGAGACGCCGGGCGACGCGGTTATCGCGGATGCCATCCGTTACTCCGGCGAAGATCCGGATTTCCTGAAGCTTCCGTTTATACGCCAGTTTGTGGAGCAGGGAGGACGGGATCTTCTTGATGAGTCCCTGCAGGCGGCGATCCATCCCAGGGATATCGGTCATGTCATGTCGGCTGCAGATGAGAATTCCAGGGAGGGAATTTGACGTTTCATGGTCAATGTCATGGCCAGACAAGTGAACAAATAATTTGAGGGAGAGATTTATATCATGAGAAAACAAAAAGGATTCCGAATGCTGTGTGTGCTGCTTGTACTTGCTGTCTCGGTGAGCATGACAGGCTGCACACAGTATAAGGAGAGGATGATGTTCGGTACCGGAGGAACGGCAGGAACGTATTATTCGTACGGCGGTGTTCTGGCCCAATATATGAAGAATTACGCGAATGTCCGTGTAACAGCTGTTTCTACGGGAGGTTCCAAGGTGAATATCCAGAGCATCCAGGACGGAGATTTTCAGCTCGGATTCACGCAGTCGGACGTGATGTCATACGGCTGGGACGGTACCCGCGCTTTTGAGAAGGACGGCGGGACGCATTCCTTCCGTGTGCTCGGGGCGCTCTACGCGGAGACGGTTCAGCTGATTACCATGGATAAGGATATTCAAAGCGTATCGGATCTGAAGGGTAAAAGCGTATCCATCGGAGAAGCCGGATCTGGAGTATATTTCAACGCGATTGACGTTCTTGCCGGAGCGGGACTGGATATCGACGATATCAAACCGCAGTACCAGTCTTTTGAGGATTCCAAGGAATCTCTCAAAGACGGCAAGATCGATGCCGCCTTTATCGTCGCGGGTGCACCAACCTCGGCGATCACCGAGCTCGCAACGACCAACGGAGTGAACTTTGTAAATATAGACGGAGAGGTCCGGGATTCCATCATGGAGAAATGTCCGTATTATGAATCTTATTCCATTCCCGCCGGCACCTATCCGGGGCAGAAGAAGGATATAGATACGATTACCGTGCTCGCAACTGTGATTGTGTCGGCATCCGCGGACGCGGACACAGTCTATGATCTGACCAGGGCAATATTCTCAAACGCGAAGGAAATCGCGAAGGAGAATGCGAGAGGCGAGGAGCTGAATCTGAAGACGGCGACAAGTATCACGACAGTCCCGTATCATGAGGGCGCTGCAAGATATTATAAAGAACAGGGCTACACCGTGAATACGGAAGAATAAGCTGAGACATGAAATGAACGAATATTCTCGCAGAATGCCTGTCTGTTCGATTCAAATGAGGAGGAGATAAGATTGAACGATTCAAAAGAAAAGATAAAGCCGGGAGCTTCCAGTGCGGAAGTGACAAACGGGGACGGTCAGGGCGCCGTGAAGGACGATCTCGACGCGTTGATGCGGAAGTATGACCGGGAATCCAATACCAGGATATGGACCGGAAAACCGAAGATCATGATCACCGCAATTCTGGCGGCTTTTTCGATCTGGTGCATCTACGTAACTTTGTTCGCCACCTTTCTGGAGGAGATCCGCCTGACCTCCTTTCTGGGGCTGGTCATCCTGATGGGATTTCTGATCTATCCTTCGAAGAAGGGAGTCCAGAGGGAAAATTACATGCCGCTCGGTGATATCATCTTCATGATTGCGGGTGCCGCATCGTTCTTTTATTTTACGTTTTCCGCGAACACCATCATCAATCAGGGTACCCGGTTTCAGTGGTATCAGATCATCATCGGTATTATCGGTATTGCCGCACTCGTCGAGATTACAAGAAGGTGCGTGGGACTTCCGATTTTGATTGTCGCGGCGGCTTTCGTTATCTATGCACTGACCTACGGACTGACGAACCCCGACTTTTTCGGACGGCTGAAGTATCTGGTTCGGAATCTGTTTTATACGAAGGAGGGAATTTTTTCAACTCCGGTCAACGTATGCTCCAAATACATTGTCGTGTTCATTATCTTCGGAGCGTTTCTGGAGAGGACCGGAATCTCCAATTTCTTTATTGATCTGGCAAACTGCGTGGCCGGAAGGTTTGCTGGAGGGCCGGCAAAGGTTGCGGTCATTTCCTCGGCACTCTGCGGCATGGTCTCCGGATCGTCGGTCGGCAACACGGTGACCACCGGTTCCGTGACGATTCCGATGATGAAGAAGACCGGTTACCGTCCGGAATTTGCCGGAGCGGTAGAGGCCGCGGCCTCTACCGGAGGCCAGATTATGCCCCCGATCATGGGAGCAGCCGCGTTTCTGATGGCTGACTTTGTCGGAGTTCCATATTCGGATATCATCGGAAGAGCAGTTCTCCCGGCGATCCTGTATTTCATGGGCATTTTTATCTCGGTTCATCTGGAAGCCAAAAAACTGAATCTTCACGGCATTCCAAAGGAACAGCTTCCGCGCGCGGGCAAACTGATGAAGAAGATCTATCTGCTGCTTCCGCTGGTGATGCTCGTCATCTGGGTATCCGGAAACTTCATGACCATGCAGAAAGCGGCTTCTCTTGCCATTGTTCTTTCCATCGTGGTCAGCCTGTTCGACAGGAATAACCGGATCACTCCCCATAAAATTATTGATGCGCTGGAGGCAGGAGGGCGGAGCACCATCACGGTGGCGGCTGCCTGTGGAGTTGCGGGAATCATTTCGGGATCGATCACAATGACGGGACTGGCGAATGATCTGATTAACGCGATTGTCGGAGTGGCCGGGAATAAACTGATCATCGCGCTTCTTCTGACCATGGTCTGCTGCATCATCCTGGGTATGGGCGTACCTACGACGGCAAACTACTGTATCATGGCGGCGACGACCGCACCGATTCTGATCCGGATGGGAGTACCGATTCTCGCGGCGCATTTCTTTGTGTTCTATTTTGGAATCGTAGCAGATATTACACCTCCGGTTGCGCTTGCCGCCTACGCGGGATCCGCGATCGCAAAGAGCAATCCGATGAAGACGGCGTTTAATGCCTCGAAGCTGGCGATTGCGGTGTTTATTGTACCCTATATGTTCTGCTACAACCCGGCCATGCTGCTGATTGATACATCCGCGCTGACCGTCGTAAGGATCGCGATCACTGCGGCCATCGGCATCTTCGGCATTGCCGCCTCATTCGAGGGATATTGCTTCTCCGGTATGCATCCGGTGATGCGGGTGATCATTGCGGCGGGTGGTCTGCTGCTGATTCACCCCGGCACGCTTACCGATGTGGCAGGTCTGTGCATTGTTGTAATTTGTCTGCTGATTCAGTACGGAAAGCGCAGAAAGAGTGCAGCGGTTTCGTGATGTCTGCACCATTTTTGAATGACGCGGCCGGCGGATCCGGACCGCGCAGAAAGGAAAATTATGACTGAGTTAAGGTATCCTGTGATTACGATCAGCCGTCAGTATGCCGCGTATGGACGCACCGTGGCGAAGGGATTGTCGGAGGAGCTGGGAATCCCGTATTATGATAAGGATGTGGTCCGGAAAACAGCCGAGCAGAGCGGCTTCTCCGAGGAAGATATCAAGCGCGAGGGAGAGGACCTCAGCAGGGCAGGCAAGTTCATGAATGATCTGCTGAACAATGCTGCCTCCTATCCGAGTTCGCACGACAGAATTTTTGAGGCGCAGAAGGAGGTGGTCCTGAAGCTTGCGGAGGAACCCTGTATCATCGTCGGCAGATGCGCGGATCACATCCTGACAGAGGCCGGTATCCCGGCTTTCCGGGTCTTTCTGTATGCGGATGAGGAGCACAGAATCCGCAGAGCCGCGGAACTTGAGGAAAACCGGGGCCTTGATGCGAAGAAGGCAGCATTCAGAAAGGAACAGCTTCGTGAGATCTACTACAAGACCTACACCGGGGTTGAGATGGGACAAATTTCCAATTATAATATCTGTATTGATACAGGAGCTGTCGGTGTCAGGCAGTGCATACAGATCCTCAGTGAGATCCTGAGAAAATAAAGCGTCTGTTGTCTGAAGTGCACTGGACATGGGAGCCGGAGATGAAGGCGTCTGTTATCTGAAGCGCACAGGACATGGGAGCCGGAGATGAAAGAATCTGTTATCTGAAGCGCACCGGACATTACAGTCGGAGAGGAAAGGAGGATAAGATATGAATTTTCAAATGAGTGATGATTTCTTTAATGAGTATGCGAATGAGTCGGACCGTGAACATGCGAAGCTGGTATGCGGAAGAGTCGCGGAGAGCGCGGCAGTCGTTCAGAAGCTGAACAAGTATAACCTCACGCTGCGCGATGTGGAGGTTCTGGAGCGAATGGCAAAGCATTTTGCAGCGCCGGACGCGGATTCCTTCATTATCTTTTGTGAGGGCTTTGCAAGAGGCAGAATGTACGAACAGGACAGAGAGAAAAAACAGACGGAGAATCAGGGCTGAATCTGCCGGACAAGAACTTTAGTAACGTCAACAGGTATGAGCATGGAGAGGTGCTTTGCACTTTTCCATGCTCATACCGGTTATCGGCACGGAAGCTTTGGAGCAGCAAAGTGACGCGGAAGCTTTGGCGCAGCAAGGTGACGCGGAAACGGTGGAGCGAACATCTCGGCAGATCGGCGAAGCCGGTCAACTGCAGGATTGCGGGGAGCGCGAAGTATGGAGCACGGAGCAATCCGCAGCTTATACTTTATGAAGAGTTACGCATGCGCAGGGCATGGCAGTTCTGGACTGTGATTAAAGGAAGAAAGAAAATGGATGATTTGATCAGTGAGAGCGCAAAGAGGCAGCTTCGGAAGGAGATCCCGGCATTAAAGGCGGAGATTCTGGCGCTTTACCGGAGTCTGGACCGGAAATTTGGTCTGCATGCGGCAGAAGTACCGATTGAATTCGGATTCGATGAAGAAAGACTTGGAGCTTATACACCGTCCGGGAATGGACAGGAGGAGAGCTTCTACTTTTCCCTTGTGTTTGTGGGATTTTTGAGCAGAGATTCCCTGCACAGGGAAGACAAACTGGATTTGTACAAACATGAGTATGCCCACTACATGCAGTTTCACATGGATATTCCGAAGGAATACCGGTTCCGGAGCGGTCTCCATGGAAGTGCCTGGAAATACTGCTGCTCTCTGGTCGGAGCGGCTCCAAGTGAGTACTACCGGTTCGGAAAGGGAAGAGAGAAGCACGACTATGAGAAGGCGTTGAATAATCCGTGGAAAAATCCGCACACCGCGCTCCTCGATCTTGCTCATCGGAAGAGGGAGGCCGAGGACAGCAGGAACCGGACGATTCGCTACAGGAAGGGTGATATTGTGGTTCATCCGAAGTTCGGCCCCGGAACGATTGAGGATCTCGAACAGATGACGGGTTCCGTGCGTCTGACCATTCGCTTTCCGGATGCGGTGCGTAAAATCGATCAGAAGTGGCTTCTTCGCTCGAACTATAAAAAAAGAAGCTGAAGCTTTCGAGAATGATTGGAGCAATGTTTAAAGAGCAGAGGGGTACAGCTTTTTCTGACTATTCTGTCAGGGCTTTCTGGTTTTTCCGGCTGCGGATCGGCTGCACGAAGACAAATACCTGTTAAGAGTTGACACAAAGGTGGAAAATGGAACATAATAAAAAGAATTACGCGTAAAACAGACGCGGCAGTATAATGAGGCCGTGCATTTTATCAGAGAAGAAGGTGCAGAAGATGAAATACGATTTTAATACCGTTGAGCCGAAGTGGCAGAAGGCATGGGAGGAAAATGACGCTTTCAGGGCGGTCGATTTTTCTGATAAGCCGAAGTGGTATGGGCTGGTGGAATTCCCTTACCCGTCAGGAGCAGGCATGCATGTCGGACACATTAAGGCATACTCCAGCATTGAGGTTATCTCCCGGAAGAAGAGAATGCAGGGCTATAATGTTCTCTTCCCGATCGGATTCGATTCGTTCGGCCTTCCGGCGGAGAATTACGCGATAAAGACGAACACGCATCCTCATGACATCACAGAGAAAAACATTGCCCATTTCTCGGATCAGCTCCGCAAGGTCGGATTTTCCTTTGACTGGAGCCGCGTGATCGCCACCTCACACAAGGACTACTATAAATGGACACAGTGGATCTTCGAGAAATTATTCGAGCACGGACTGGTATTCCGCTCTAAGACACTGGTCAACTACTGCCCGCACTGTAAGGTTGTTCTGTCCAATGAGGATTCTCAGGGAGGTAAATGCGACATCTGCCACAGCGATGTTGTGCAGCTGCCGAAGGACGTATGGTTCCTCCGGATCACTGATTACGCGGACAAGCTTCTGGAAGGTCTGAATCATGTGGACTATCCGGAAAGCATCAAGCAGCAGGAGATCGCCTGGATCGGAAAATCTACAGGAGCGTTTGTGAACTTCCGCCTTGCCGGAACCGATGAGAAGCTCGAGATTTATACTACGCGGTGCGATACCTTGTACGGCGTAACCTTCATGGTTGTTGCCCCGGAGCACCCGGTTCTCGACAAATATAAGGACAGAATCCGCAACTGGGACGCAGTCGAGCAGTATCGAAGAGAAAGCGCAAAGAAGACGGAATTCGAGCGCACCCAGCTGGTAAAGGACAAGACAGGTGTGAAGATCGACGGACTGACAGCAGTCAATCCGATTACCGGCAAGGAAATTCCGCTCTTCATCGCCGACTATGTCATGATGGGATACGGAACAGGAGCGATCATGGCTGTTCCGGCGCATGATCAGCGTGACTATGATTTCGCAAAGAAGTTCGGAATGGACATTGTGCAGGTCATCAAGGGAGGAGACATCTCAAAGGAAGCCTATACCGGAGACGGAGAGATGATCAATTCCGGATTCCTGAACGGCTTTACCAATAAGAAGGATTCCATCGAAGCGATGCTGAAGCATATTGAGGAAGAGGGAATCGGGCACAAGGGCGTTCAATACAAGATGAAGGACTGGGCGTTCAATCGTCAGCGGTACTGGGGCGAGCCGATCCCGCTGATTCACTGTCCGAAGTGCGGCACCGTTGCCGTTCCGGAGGATGAGCTTCCTCTGGAGCTTCCGCCGGTCAAGAATTTTGAACCGGGTACCGACGGGCAGTCCCCTCTGGCCAAGATCGACAGCTTTGTAAACTGCACCTGCCCGAAGTGTGGCGGACCGGCAAAGCGCGAGACCGATACGATGCCGCAGTGGGCAGGATCTTCCTGGTATTTCCTTCGTTTCTGTGATCCGCACAATGACAAGGCATTTGCTGACCGGAAGAAGCTGGAATACTGGATGCCTGTCGATCAGTATAACGGAGGTATGGAGCATGTGACGCGTCATCTGCTTTACTCCAGATTCTGGCACAGATTTCTGTATGATATCGGTGAGGTGAACACACCGGAGCCGTACGCAAAAAGAACCTATCAGGGAATGATTCTCGGCGCGGACGGAGAGAAGATGTCCAAATCCAAGGGAAATGTCATTGATCCTCTGGATATCGTAAAGCTTTACGGGGCGGATACGCTTCGCACCTATGTCATGTTTATGGGAGATTATCAGAGCGCCGCTCCGTGGAGTGACGAGGCGGTTCGCGGCTGCAAGAGATTTCTCGACCGTGTGGCGGGACTTACGGATATCATGACCGCGGAAAAGGAAGATCCGAAGCTTGAGAACAGCCTTCACAAGACGATCCGTAAAGTTACGGAAGATATTGACAACATGAAGTTCAACACCGCCATCGCGGCGATGATGTCGCTGATCAATGAATTCTATAAGGCGGGGAGCATCACAAAGGATGACCTGATCACCTTCATCAAGCTGCTTTCCCCGTTCGCGCCGCACATTACCGAAGAAATCTGGCAGTATATCGGAATGAACCCGGACGGCAAAACCTTTATCACCCTCTCCTCCTGGCCGGAATACAGCGAGGAGAAGGCGAAGGATTCTGTCATCGAGCTTGGCGTTCAGGTCAACGGAAAGGTGAGAGGAACCGTACAGCTTGCGGCGGATATCAGCAGGGAGGACGCTCTTGCGGCCGCCAAGGCGGAGCCGAATGTGGCTAAATTCCTGGAGGACGCCACAATTGTCAAGGAAGTATACGTTCCCGGCAGAATCATAAACTTTGTAATCCGCAAATAACCGGCAATGATAAGGAGCAGGTGTCTCACCCGCTTTTCAGAACAGGACAGATAACGTATGGCGAAGAAGAAAACGGACGGTTCGGAACTTGAACAGAAGAAAAAGCTTGCGCTGGAGGTGATCCGGCGTCTGAAAAAAGAATACCCGGACGCTCACTGCACGCTGGCATATGAGGATGCCTGGCAGCTTCTGGTCAGTGTCCGTCTGGCTGCGCAGTGTACAGATAAGCGGGTGGATATGATCACGCCGAAGCTCTTTGCAAAGTTTCCGTCGGTTGCAGCTCTGGCAGCTGCCGAACCGGCGGAGATCGAAGAAATTGTCAGACCCTGCGGCCTGGGGCCGAGCAAGGCCAGAGATATCTCCGGCTGCATGCGGATGCTGCACGAACAATATCATGATCGTGTCCCGGATACGATGGGGGAGCTTCTGAAGCTCCCCGGTGTAGGAAGAAAGAGTGCCAATCTGGTGATGGGAGACGTCTTCGGAAAGCCTGCCATCGTCACGGATACACACTGCATCCGCCTCTGCAATCTGATCGGTCTTGTGGACAATGTGAAGGAGCCGGCAAAGGTCGAGAGGGAACTGTGGAAAATCATTCCTCCGGAGGAAGGCAGCGATCTCTGTCACAGATTCGTCAATCACGGACGGGCAGTCTGCGTCGCAAGACATCCGAAGTGCGGGATTTGCTGCCTGAAGGATATCTGCCGGTACGGCAGCTCCCAGGCTGCAGGGTAACAGCTGTCTACTTTTGACCGTAATAAGCGTCGATTTGACTATAAGTCAGCCGCAGTAATTATTGACTATCGTAAATGAAAGTGATAAAAAAATAATAAAGTAATCACTTGCAATCAGAGCCATCTTGCTTGACTGTAAAATTGCCGGTGATTATTTTTATGCGCGTATATTGCGCGATACCCCGGAAACGGGGTGAAACAAAATGTATCAGCTGCGGAATGCCTCGCTGGGTTTACCCTGAATGCTTCAGCAGTAACACGTTAGAAAGAAGGTGGTGAGAATGAGTATGGCACAGAAGCTTGTGGAAGATCTTAAGGTCCAGGACGCATTTGTGATCCCTGTCTTCGGGGGTATACATATTGCCGAATCTGTTGTAGTCTCCTGGATCGTCATGGGTATTCTTTTAGCACTTGCACTCTGGCTGACTCATGGAATGAAAGTTCGGAACCCGGGGAAGAGACAGGTTGCGGTTGAAGCGTTTGTAACCTGGCTGGAGAAGACGATCAAGGGTATGCTCGGTCCCGACGCGGGAGAGTATGCGGAATATCTGATGACGGTCATCATGTTTATCGGTCTTTCCAACATTATAGGACTTCTTGGAATGAAGCCTCCGACGAAGGATCTGGATGTGACGGCTGCACTTGCCATAATGAGCATTGTGCTGATTGAGGCGGCAGGTATTAAGCGGAAGGGCGTTCTGGGATGGCTGAAGAGTTTCACACAGCCGGTCGGAATTGTTACACCGATTAATATCCTGGAGGTATTTATCCGTCCGCTTTCACTTTGCATGCGACTTTTTGGTAACGTACTCGGATCCTACGTCATCATGACATTGATCGAAAATCTGATTCCGGTAGGAGTTCCGCTTATCTTCAGCTTCTACTTTGATATCTTCGATGGAATGATTCAGGCATACGTATTTGTATTCCTTACCTCACTGTTTATCGCTGAGGCGGCAGAGATCACTCCGGAAGAACCGAAGAAGAAAAAGACCAGAAGGAGAAAAAAGAAAGCTGTTGCCGTTGCCGCGTAAGCTGTTCCGGCGAGAACGCAGATCGCGGTCAGATGTATCCACTGGTCACAATCATTTACATAGTCAATTATTTAAAGTCAACGTTCAATCCATTATTTTTACGGATGGAATCCGTGTATGAATTCCCGGGATGCTCCGGGGAGTATTGAGAAGAATTTCCGGTCTTATGCCGGAAGATTACAGGAGGAAAGAAAAAATGACAGCACTTGGAGCAGGAATTGCAGCACTCGCTTGTATCGGCGCAGGACTTGGAATCGGTATCGCAACCGGACATGCAACAGACGCTATCGCAAAGCAGCCGGAAGCTGACAACAAAATCATGAGAAACCTTCTTCTCGGATCCGCACTTGCAGAGGCAACCGCTATTTACGGTTTTGTACTGGGTCTGATGATTCTGTTTGTAGCATAAGCCATATCGGGAAATGCTTCGGTTATTCTGAAACGAGATAAAACACGCTGCGCGAGTTTTATCCCGCTATCGCGACGCTCGCCGCACACGAATACTTCGCATTCGGCTGCGGCTCACTGTTCGCGTAAATAAATTTCAGTGACAATGATTTCGTATCAGAGTACGGAACAACTTAGGAGAAGACATGTTACGTTTTGATTTAAATGTTTTATGGACGGTCATCGATCTTCTGATTCTGTATTTCCTTCTTAAAAAGTTCCTTTTTGGAAGAGTACACAAGATCCTCGATCAGAGAGCAAAAGACATTGAGAAGTCCTACACGGACGCAGAAAAGGCACAGAATGATGCCAATGCTCTCAAGACACAGTATGAGGATACAATCAAGAGCATTGATGATGAGAAAAAGAAAGCTGCTGATGAGGCAAGAGCAAAGGCAAACGTGGAATACGACCGTATTGTCGATTCGGCCAAAGCAGACGCTGACAAGATCATTAATGATGCCAGAGCCAAAGCAGCTGCAGAGACGACAGACCAGAAGCACAAAGCTGAGGAAGACATTGTTGAAATGGTTAAGGATGCCGCTGCCAGAATCGCAGAGGCTGAGGATGACGATAAGATGTATGATGCCTTCCTGAAGAAGGTCTCAGCGAATAAAGATAAGAAAGACTGACACTATGAGTGAGAACAAAACAATAAAGTTGGACGAGAACGGAAAGCTTCATGCGGTTCTTCGCTGTGTAACCGAGCCGAGCGAAGAGCAGAGACAGAAATTCGTTCAGTTTCTGAAAAACAAGTATGAGCTTGAAGACACGGATCAGGTAAATCTTGAGATCGTTCAGGATCCGGATGTACACGGTGGTTTCATTCTCGACATCGGAAGCGATGAGTACGACTGGAGTACCCGTGGAAGAGAGAGACAGTTCGAAAATCAGATCAATGATGCCAGAGCCAGAGCTGCGAGAGAAAAAAGCCAGGAAGGCATCATGGAGATCATGCGTGCAGCCGTGGAACAGTTCCATCTTGAGGCGGAACAGTCTGAAGTCGGTCATGTTCTGACAGCCGGCGACGGAATTGTAACCATCACAGGTCTGGATCATGTGCAGTATGGAGAGATTCTGGTCTTTGAAAACGGCGTAAAAGGAATGGTTCAGAATATCGGTGAGGACGGGATCGGCGCGATTCTGTTTGACGCCGAAGGAAGCATCGGAGAGGGAACCCGTGTAACCGGTACCGGCAAGCGCGCAGGTATTGCATGCGGCGACGGATATCTCGGCCGTGTCATTGACGCGCTGGGCAATCCTATTGACGGAGGAGCACCGATAAAGGGCGACGAATACCGCGCAATTGAACAGCCGGCACCTGGAATCATTGACCGTCAGCCGGTTACGGTCCCGCTGGAAACCGGTATCCTGGCAATTGATTCCATGTTCCCCATTGGCCGCGGACAGCGAGAGCTGATCATCGGTGACCGTCAGACCGGTAAGACATCCATCGCAATGGATGCCGTGCTGAACCAGAAGGGGAAGGACTGCTACTGTGTCTATGTCGCAATCGGACAGAAGGCATCAACAGTAGCCAGCATTGTAAACACACTGAAGAAAAATGACGCGATGTCTTATACGATTGTTGTGGCATCCACCGCGGCAGATCCGGCACCGCTTCAGTACATTGCGCCTTATGCCGCGACATCGATTGCTGAATACTTCATGCACAGAGGCAAGGATGTTCTGATCATTTATGATGATCTGAGCAAGCATGCCGTTGCATATCGTACGCTGTCACTGCTTCTTGGAAGATCTCCGGGACGTGAGGCATATCCGGGTGACGTATTCTATCTGCATTCCAGACTTCTCGAGAGATCCTCAAGGCTTTCAGAGAATCTGGGTGGAGGTTCCATCACCGCGCTGCCGATCATTGAGACACAGGACGGCGATGTATCCGCTTACATTCCTACCAATGTAATTTCCATCACAGACGGACAGATTTTCCTGGAGTCCGATCTGTTCTTCGAGGGACAGAGACCGGCCGTTAACGTCGGACTTTCCGTATCCCGTGTAGGAGGAGCAGCTCAGACCAAGGCAATGAAGAAGGCTGCGGGTTCCCTGCGTATCGATCTGGCACAGTTCCGTGAGATGCAGGTGTTCACCCAGTTCAGTTCAGATCTGGATGAAGCAACGCAGAATCAGCTGAAACAGGGAAATGTTCTGATGGAGCTGCTGAAGCAGCCTCTTGGTCATCCGCTTTCAACAGCAGATCAGGTTATTACTCTCTGCGTTGCCGAGCATAAGAAGATGATCAATGTTCCGGTTAAGAATGTGAAAGCTTACCAGAAGGAGATGCTTGCGTTCTTCGCCGATAAGTATTCGGATATCGTCGAGGAGATCAACAAAAAGGGACAGCTTCCGGATGAACTTACCGAGAGAATCCTGGCAGCAGCGGATGAGTTTGGCGCGGAATACGCAGAAGCGCATAAGACAAAGAACGCATAAGCTCAGCCGGAAATTGAAGAAGGAAAAATATGTCAGCAACACGTGAAATCAAGGAAAGAATTGATAGCGTCAATAATACACTGAAGATTACGAACGCTATGTATATGATTTCTTCTACGAAAATGAATAACGCGCGGAAAGCGCTGGCAAATACCGAACCGTATTTTTATGCGCTGCAGGACATGTTCGGACGGGTGCTGCGTCACCTTCCGGACGGCTACAGCCATCCGTATCTGGATGAGCGTGAGGTTACTTCGAAAAGCGATCTCCGCAGGGCGATTATCTGTGTGACCGCAGATAAGGGACTTGCAGGTGCATATAACCATAATGTACTGAAGCTGACAGAGGAGAAGCTGAGACCCGCGAATAATGACATGCTATATGTCGTCGGAGAGGTCGGCCGTCAGTATTTTGCAAATCACAATGTAAATGTAGACGGCGCCTTTCATTATACCGCCCAGAAACCGACACTTTCCAGGGCAAGGTCGATCGCATATCAGATGCTTGATCTGTTCGAGCGCAAAGAAGTTGATGAGGTATATATCATTTACACCAGAATGAAGAACTCCATGGAAACCGAGACGGAGATCCGGCAGCTTCTGCCGCTGATCCGTCTGAATGAGGAGTTTTTCAAACAGAATATGACAAAACTGAGCGGTGTGTATCAGGAGACCTTCGACATGGAACCGGGGCCGGATCTTCTTCTGAATAACATCATCCCCGACTTCATCAACGGTTATATATACAGTGCACTTGTGGAATCATACTGTGCGGAGCACAGTTCCCGTATGCAGGCGATGGACGCTGCCAATAAAAACGGCAGTGAACTGGTCCAGGAGCTGAGCATTCAGTACAACCGGGAGCGTCAGGCTCAGATCACGCAGGAGATTACGGAGGTTTGCGCAGGCGCGAAGGCACGTGCGCTGCAGCAGAAGAAACATAAGAAGAAAGACATGCCGAAGTTTGAAAACCAGCAGGGAGAGGATCTTGATACTTTCCAGGCCGGCGCACTTCATTGAGCTTGTAACGCCCTGCCTTAAGAGGTAGAGGCGTTGACACAATAGAAAGGACATGACACATGCAAATCGGAAAAATTGTCCAGGTCATGGGTCCTGTTGTCGATGTCGCATTTGAGGATCTTCCTCTTCCAAAAATCAAGACAGCGCTGCAGGTTGACAACCATGGCGAGAAGGCAATCATGGAGGTACAGCAGCATATCGGTGATGATATGGTCCGCTGTATCATGCTTTCTGCCAGTGAAGGCTTACAGAAAGATATGCCTGTGATCTCACTCGGAACCGGAATCGAAGTTCCGGTCGGCGAGAAGAATCTGGGACGTCTGTTCAATGTGCTTGGCGATACCATCGACGGCGGCGAACAGCTCAGAGATTCTGAACAGTGGGAGATTCACAGAAAGCCACCGAAATTTACAGATCAGAAACCAGTACAGGAGATCCTGGAGACCGGAATCAAGGTTATTGACCTGATCGCGCCCTACGCAAAGGGTGGTAAGGTCGGACTGTTCGGAGGCGCCGGAGTAGGTAAGACCGTCCTGATTCAGGAACTGATCCGCAACATCGCGACGGAGCACGGCGGTTATTCGATCTTTACCGGTGTCGGAGAAAGATCCCGTGAGGGAAATGACCTCTGGAGCGAGATGACAGAGTCCGGAGTTATCAAGAATACCGCCCTGGTATTCGGACAGATGAACGAGCCCCCGGGGGCACGTATGCGTGTTGCGGAGACGGGGCTTACCATGGCCGAGTATTTCCGTGATGTTCAGAAAAAAGATGTTCTTCTGTTCATCGATAACATCTTCCGTTTCGTACAGGCCGGTTCCGAGGTATCTTCTCTGCTTGGACGTATGCCGTCTGCTGTAGGATATCAGCCGACCCTGGCAAATGAAATGGGTGAGCTTCAGGAGAGAATCGCTTCCACGACAAACGGATCCATCACATCGGTGCAGGCAGTATATGTACCGGCCGATGACCTGACTGACCCCGCGCCGGCTACGACATTCGCTCATCTGGATGCTACGACCGTTCTCTCACGAAAGATCGTAGAGCAGGGTATTTATCCTGCCGTTGATCCGCTGGAGTCTTCCTCACGAATTCTGGAGGAGGATATTGTCGGGAAGGAGCATTACGAGACTGCACAGTCTGTGCTCCAGTATCTGCAGAAATATAAGGAACTTCAGGATATCATCGCCATCCTTGGTATGGAAGAACTTTCTGACGAGGACAAGACCGTCGTATATCGTGCCCGTAAGATCAGAAACTTCCTGTCACAGCCGTTCCACGTAGCGGAGCAGTTCACCGGAATTCCCGGAAAGTATGTTCCTCTCGAGGACACCATCAAGGGCTTCCAGGCAATCCTGAATGGAGATATGGATGATTATCCGGAGAATGCGTTCTTCAACTGCGGCGGCATCGAAGATGTCGCGGAGCATGCAAAGAAGGAAGCGTAAGAGAATCCGGCACATGCATCAGCAGGCAGAGGGAGGCGGAAGTTCCGCACCCGCTCCGCTGATGCGTCAGGAATAAGATTGAGGTGTAACATGGCAGAAGCCAAATATTATCTCAGAGTCATCGCATCGGATAAGTCCTTTTACAAAGGTTACGTTACAAGTCTGAAGGTTCCTACCATTGACGGAAGGGAAGGCTTCCTTGCGCACCATTCGCAGATCATGCTTGCGATCGTGCCCGGGGAGATCGATTTTACGACGGCGGACGGCAATAAGGTAACGGCTGTCTGCGGCAACGGCTCCATGATTTTCGCAAATAACCGTGCAACGATCCTGGTTGACACTTGTGAGTCCCCGGATGAGGTCGACAAGCGGCGTGCCGAGGAGGCGCTGGAACGGGCGAAGGAGCGTCTGCGTCAGAAGCAGAGTCTGCGTGAATACAAGATGACGCAGGCTTCCATGGCGCGTGCTCTTTCACGTCTGAAATTTAAAGACAAGTATATCAACTGATCATGGAACCGCGACGGGTAACCGGTGCGGCACCGGGAAATGAAACAGATAGATTATATCGGAGACCTCCTGCAGAAGCGGCAGCGCTTGACAGGGGGTCTTTTTTTATGCGAACAGTGAGCCGCAGCCGAATGCGAAGTATTCGTGTGCGGCGAGCGTCGCGATAGCGAGATAAAACTCGCGCAGCGTGTTTTATCTCGTTAGTCCCTTCATGGGAAAGCTGGATCAGAGATAAGGGGATATCTGGTTTTTACGGAAATAATTCACGATTTTAACGGAAAATTAAGAAAAATGGTTCGACAGGTGTACACCTGCCCTGTCTTTATATTATAATAAAACAATATGTGAACGGGGAAGGAGTAGGGTATGAAGCGTCAATGTGGTATTTTGTTTCCTGTATTCTCGGTACCGTCTGAATTCGGAATCGGTTGTTTCTCGAGGGAAGCATATGAATTTGTGGATTTTCTGAAAAAGTCCGGACAGAGCTACTGGCAGGTGCTGCCGCTGGGCCCGACCGGCTTCGGAGATTCACCTTATCAGCCGGTCTCAGCGTTTGCGGGAAATCAGAATTATATCGATCTTAGAACGTTAATTGATGACGGGCTTCTGAGAGAAGATGAGGTTCGCTGCCTGGATTTTGGTCAGGATCAGGAGCGTGTTGATTACGGCGCACTTTATACAAACCGGGGCAGGGCACTTCGGATGGCGTATCCGGCCTTCTGTGAGCGTATTCTGGACTCAAAAAAGCGGACGGAAGAAATCAAAGACGCTCAGAACAAAACGGCTGCAGCTTATACGGTTATGACGGACGGCACTGCGGGAGCAGCGGCGGAGAACGTCACGGATCCAGCAGGACCTGCGGCGGAAAGAGCTGCGGATGCAGCAGCCTCAGCGGTGGATATGAAATCAGAGAATACGGTACTCCCTGAGAAGAGCCTGTATGAAAAGTATACCGAATTCTGTGAGAGAGAATCGTACTGGCTGGACGATTACTGTCTGTACTGTGCGCTCAAGGAAAAGTTCGAGGGAAAGAGCTGGCTGGAATGGGACGACGGTTACAGGGAGCGCAGGGCGGACACACTCAGCCGGGCGAAAAAAGAGCTTCAGGATGAGATATCTTTCTTCCGTTTTGTTCAGTTCGAGTTCTTTACACAATGGGAGCGGCTTCACCGTTATGCCCGGAAACAGGGTATAGAATTTATCGGGGATGTCCCGTTCTATGTGTCGATGGACAGCGCGGATGCGTGGGCCCATCCGGAGGTATTCCGGTTTGACCGCGATCTGAAGCCGGAATATATTGCGGGATGCCCGCCGGATGCTTTTTCCGTGACAGGCCAGCTGTGGGGAAATCCTGTATACGACTGGGAGAGAGGACGGAAGGATCACTATTCCTGGTGGATCCGCAGGATCCGGGCGAATATGGAGCTGTTTGACATCCTGCGGATTGATCATTTTCATGGCTTTTCGAATTACTATGAAATCCCTTACGGAGATGAGACTGCTGAAAATGGCATCATGAAGAAGGGACCGGGCATGAGCTTTTTCCGGGAGATGAAGAAGGCTCTCGGAGAGGTACCGCTGATAGCCGAGGATCTTGGTACGATTACCCCGGAGAATGAACAGCTTCTGAAGGACAGCGGATATCCGGGGATGAAGGTCCTTCAGTACGCATTTGACGGATCAGAGTCGAGCTGGTATCTGACCTACCATCATCCGTTCCACTGCGTCGTCTACACTGGCACACACGACAACACGACGATTCTGGACTGGGTGGAACATGCGTCTGATCATGACCGGGATTTTGCCAGACAGTTTATTCATTCGGAGAATACCGATTACGGAGCATTTGTGTGGGATTTTATCCGCGAGGCATATCGATCGCCGGCAGACACCTGTATTGTTCCGCTTCAGGATTATCTCGTGAAGGGAAGTGAGGCCAGGATCAATACACCCGGCTCGCAGGGAACCAACTGGCAGTGGAGGCTCGCGCCGAATTATCTGTCAGACGCACTGGCGGTCAGCATTCACAACCTCGCAAGGATCTACGGACGGCTGCCAAAGACCGAGCCGAAGATTACAGGCGGACAGAATGATAGAAAGTAGAGGGATTGACGGTATGTCAAATGTAAGCAGAAAATCCGACAGGGAAAAATTCGGCTCCAGAATCGGCTTCATCCTGGTTTCTGCAGGCTGTGCAATCGGAATCGGAAATGTATGGAAATTCCCCTATCTCTGCGGACAGTACGGCGGAGCAGCTTTTATCCTGATTTATCTGGTATTTCTTCTAATCCTTGGAATTCCAGTCATGATCTGTGAATTTTCGGTCGGACGTGCAAGCCGGAAGAGTGCGGCGAGATGTTTCGAGACGCTGGAGCAGAAAGGATCGAGGTTCCACTGGCTGAAATACATCAGTATCATCGGAAGCTATATGCTGATGATGTATTATACAACCGTTGCCGGATGGATGCTTTATTACTGCTATCTTCATGTCACGGGTACATTTGCCGGCGCGGACAGCGCCAGAATAAAATCCGATTATGCCGCGATGCTTTCCAACGCGCCTGGCATGGCTTTCTGGACAATTCTGGTGTGTCTTATCGGTTTTGTGATCTGTTATTTTGGAATTCAAAACGGGGTGGAGCGGGTGACAAAGGTTATGATGACCTGCCTGATGGTTCTGATGGTAGTGCTTGCTGTCCACTCGATATTCCTGAAGGGTGCGGCGAAGGGAATCGCCTTCTACCTCGTGCCGGATTTCCGGAACATGGCGGAGCGCGGTGTCGGAAACGTCATCTTCGCTGCAATGAGTCAGGCGTTCTTCACCTTGTCCATCGGAATCGGAGCCATGCTGATCTTCGGTTCCTACCTGAATAAGGACAGAAGCCTGACGGGAGAAGCAGTCACGATCACGGCGCTGGACACCTTTGTCGCGCTGATGGCGGGATTCATTATCATTCCAGCATGCTTTGCCTATGGGATCGAGCCGGATGCCGGACCAAGTCTCATCTTCCTCACCATACCGAATCTGTTCAGCCAGATGCCGGGAGGAAGAATCTGGGGTGCGCTTTTCTTCGTCTTCCTGTCGTTTGCGGCGCTGACCACGGTTATTGCGGTATTTGAGAATATTATTGCCTTTGATATGGATCTGTTCGGCTGGACGAGAAAGAAGAGCGTCATCATCAGCGCTGTCCTTGTCGTGCTTCTCAGCCTGCCGTGTGTATTCGGCTACAATATCTGGTCATCGTTTCAGCCGCTCGGCGAGGGAACACATATTCTGGACCTTGAGGATTTCATCGTCTCCAATAATCTTCTGCCGCTGGGCAGTCTGGCCTTTGTGCTTTTCTGCACCCGGAAAAGCGGATGGGGATGGGATCATTTCATTCAGGAGGCAGACGCGGGAGAGGGGAGAAAATTCCCGAAAAAACTCAGAACATATATCACCTTTATTGTGCCTGTGATCATCATCGTCATCTACCTGAAGGGATATTACGACATGTTCTCGCCGATGGGAACCGCTGTGCTGACCGGATGGATGTGCATCGCCGTCCTGTTTCTGCTCTTTATTTTTTTCTGCGCGTTCTCAAGAAAGAAAATAACCAAAAAGGCAGCCGGCTGAAACGGTTCCGGCTGGTTTCCATGGCCATTAGACGCAGAAAAAGCAGCCGCCAGGCAGGCAACTGCTTTTTCTGAGTCAACGGTTCGGTCAGTCTTATCGGTCAATGATTCTAAGAATGTCCAGAATTTTCTGCTTCTTTTCGTCGGAATATCTTGAAATAATGGATAGAAGTTCGTTATCGAGAGCTGTGGTGCGATATTCGGGTTCGATCTTCCCGACAAGAGAATCCAGTGTGATTCCGGTCAGTTTTGCGTAGTAGGATAATACGCGAAGGGACATCGCCGTCCGGTTGTTTTCAACGTTGCTGATGTATCCCGGGGTTACGTGAAGTTCAGAGGCAACCTGGTTTTGTGTCAGACCGTTTTTAATCCGAAGCTCTTTAACTTTCCGACCCAGGTCTTCAAAGTCAAAAGCATTTTCGGTTTCCTTACTCATAAAAAGTTCCTCCGTAAATGATGGATGCTGCATATGTCTTGGGCAAACATTATATATTTGAAATATACAATGCTTTTCCTGGTATTAAATATAAAATATTGCCCATATGTAAAAAACTGACGAACAATTCAATGACCACCTAATTTTACCACCGTTATAGGGATAAATAAATATACTATTTTCATATAATATTGAAAAAATGCGCTCTTTTGAACTCTTTTTTATAAAAGCGTTGGAAAAGAGAGTGCATCATGGCGCAGGGTGTTTATCTTTAAGAAAAGAATAAACAAAGAATTTGCATTTTTATAAGAAGGGAGACAGGCATGGAACTTACCATCAGATTTGAAAACTACAGAAACCGTGCGGCGGCATATGACGGAGATCACGAGGTGGGTGAGTGCACGTTCACACGATCGGACAATCGCTGGGTGATTGAACACACAGAGGTAGACCCTTTGTATAATGGGAATGGGATCGCGGGGAAGCTTGTCGATGAGGTGGCGCAGAACGCGAGAAAGATCGGGGTGAAAATTCTTCCGCTCTGTTCCTACGCAAAGAAAAGAATGCAGAGACCGGAATACGCGGATCTTGTAGTCTGACCGTTCAGGATAAAATGATCCGGGAAAAACCGCCCGGGATGAAATGATCCGGGAAAAACCGCCTGGGATGAAATGATCCGGGAAAACTGCCCAGATAAACCGGCTACGATAAATCTTAAAAAATCATAAACCGGTTTGTTGACGGTATCGGATATCCATGTTATAGTTTACTCAAATTTAATACTTACGTAGATGTTTTTAGGAAAAGCGGAATCCTGTACAGGAATTCTTTCAGTATAATCTGTGCCGGAGGACCTGCCGAAGGAGTAAAACTCTCAGGTGTCGTGTGGACGAAGACTAAAAACGGAGTGGACTCTGGAGAAACCCTTCAAGGGTGCCGAAGGTGCAAAGTATCTGCGCAATGCAGGTATGGAATCTCTCAGGCAAAAGGACAGAGTTGTTGATGAACCGGCCGGGCTGTATTTTCAGATACCGTCATCTGTGCGTCGCCGCGCATCGGATGATGAAAGCCGCAGCCAGGCAGTTTTTTCAGCAAAAAGTGCTCCAATTCACATTGCCGGTCGTACCGGCTGGTGGTTGGGGCTTTTTTATTCGCCATGAGTGCTGCCCGGGAGTCTCCTTATTTCTGATACAGATACGCAGGTAAAGAGATTAATCTTAAAGGAGATTTGAAATGGACGCTCTCAACAGTATTGTGGCACTTATTGATGATAAGGTGTGGTTTCTCCTTCTGTTCGTGCTTGTGGGTACGGGAATCTATTTCTCGTTCCGGACAAGATTTGTTCAGGTCCGTCATTTTGGAAGAGCATGGAACCGTGTCTTTGGCAACTTCTCTCTGCATGGCGAAAAGGCCGGGAAGGATGGCATGAGTTCATTCCAGGCACTTGCGACAGCAATCGCGGCACAGGTCGGAACGGGCAATATTGCCGGATGTGCGACGGCACTTGTCGGAGGCGGCCCCGGAGCAATTTTCTGGATGTGGCTTGCGGCATTCTTCGGAATGGCAACGATCTACGGAGAGGCCTGCCTCGCTCAGGTTACGAGATCCCGTGATGATCAGGGCAATATCATCGGAGGTCCGGTTTATTATATCCGCAAGGCATTCAAGAACGGTTTTGGAAAGTTCCTCGCATCGTTCTTCGCGATCATGATCATCCTTGCGCTCGGCATCATGGGCAATATGGTGCAGTCCAACTCCATCAGCGACGCATTTCACACTGCCTTCGGTGCCAATAAGCTGATCATGGGTATTATCATCGCCGTGATAGCTGGATTTATTTTTATCGGCGGAATCAGCCGTATTGCGTCCTTTACGGAAAAGATTGTTCCGATCATGGCGGCGCTTTACCTTGTCGGCGGCTTGATTGTTCTGATTATCAACCACAGAAATCTGCTGCCGGCGCTCGGATCGATCTTTGTCGGAGCCTTTACACCGCAGGCTGTTGTCGGAGCCGGTGCCGGAATCACAGTCCGTCAGGCGCTGAGGCTTGGTGTAGCCCGCGGACTGTTCTCCAATGAGGCAGGTATGGGCTCCACTCCTCACGCGCATGCGCAGGCACAGGTTGATAAACCTCAGGATCAGGGCGAAGTCGCTATGGTAGGTGTGTTCATCGATACCTTTGTCGTACTTACCATGACCGCGCTGGTTATTCTTTCATCCGGTGTTCTTGGCAATTCCATTCCGTACGCGGGTGATACCACCGGTACACCGGTTGCACAGGCTGCGTTCAGTACGGGATTCGGAGCGTTCGGCTCGAAGTTTGTGGCAATCTGTCTGTTTTTCTTCGCGTTCTCAACGATCATCGGCTGGTTCTTCTTCGCGCAGCAGAACATCAGGTACATGATAGGCTCAAAGGCTGTGAAGCCCTTCGCTGTCATTGTCGTTATCTTCATCCTGATCGGGTCAGTCCTGAAGGTAGAGCTGGTGTGGAATCTGTCGGATTTGTTTAACGGGCTGATGGCGCTGCCGAACCTGATCGCGCTGATTGCGCTTTCCGGGGCGGTTGCGAAGATGGCACACGGAACGATGCTCACACATAAAGATCTGTAAGAAAAGTTCAGCGCTGTGCTCATACCTGTTGCCCTTGGAATCGCATCCAGTTCCTCACTCGCTTCGCGGCAGGCAGCCTGTCTGCATTTTCGAAGAGGTTCACACTTTTGTCATGAAATTGGTGTAGAATAATGTTATAAAGTTTTTGGTGAGATTCAGGGAGTATGATTTAAGGGGAATATGTATGAGACTGAGAAGCTGGAAGATGATACAAAAGGATCTGGTTGGCAGTGTAAGCGGCAGCCGGAAGTATGATGACGGGACGTTTATTCATACTTCACCGGTGATTTCCATGGCTTACGATGACGGCCTTTTCATGATGAGAACAGAGAATTCCATCTATGAGTGTGATGTGCAGGATTTTATCGGCACGGAGGTTGAGCTGAATCTGCTGATTGAGAACGCAGAGCATCATGACAGACAGACCACGACAACACTCGACGGGTATCATTACTGAGAGACGATAAGCTGATCCTATAGCGATGCCACAAGATTATGGGTGAAATATTATTCGATTGTGTGCCGTAAAGAGGGTGGGCGCCTCACAAATAGTTGAATATGGAAATCCCCCGGACGGATGGTATAATAATAGAAAATACCATTTGAAAGGGGGCTTTTTATGTTTCTGCTTCTTCCGGCAATGTACGTTTTCTTTTTATATCTCTTTCTCGCGGTCCTGCCTGCTCTGATTCTTCTGATTTATGTGTACCGGCAGGATAAGGTTGAGAAAGAACCGGTCGGACTTCTGATCCGTCTGATCTTTATGGGTGTTGTCGCGGCATTTCTGTCAATGCTTCTGGAAAGAATCGGCAGCTATTTCCTGGACCGGTCCTCTCTGAATCCTTCAGGACTTGCGTACACTGCGGTCATGGCGTTTCTGGTTGTCGCTGTTGTTGAGGAAGGCACGAAATATGCCCTGATGGCGGCGGTTACCTGGAAAAACCCGGCATTTAACTACAGATTTGACGGAATTGTCTATTCGGTTTTTGCGTCGCTGGGTTTTGCTGCGATGGAGAATATTATCTACGAAATGGGGTATGGACCGGGTGTTTTGGTCGGGAGATCGGTTCTGGCAATTCCGGGGCATATGAGCTTTGGTGTTCTGTTTGGAACCTTTTACGGCAGAGCTAAGATTCAGCAGGCGGAGGGGCATCATATCCGTCAGGTTCTATGCATAGTGACCGGGTACATTCTGGCTGTTTTTCTTCATGGCATCTATGATACCTGCGCGATGCTCGGAACGGGAGCTTCGACGCTTGTCTTTGGCATTGTGGTTGTCGTGATTTATCTGGTGTGCTTCCTGCTGGTACGCAGAGAGTCGTCCCGTGATGAAAACGTCTATTATCACAGAAGATTCTTTTGACGAAGGCAGATTCGGTGTGCAAGACGTTTCAGAGACAGGAAGTTTTATCAGAGACTGGATACTTTTGCAGAGACTGGATACTTTTGCAGAGACAGGATGCTTTTGCATAGACAGAAAGTTTTATCAGAGACAGGATGGGGTTTCAGGGACATCAGGTACTGAGACTCAGGGAAAATACCTGATACTATAGAAAGGGGTGTGGATATGTATATCGATAAGTATGAGAAAAGATCCGACCGGGTCCGTTATCTTTCGGGACTTAGTGAGGAGCAGAAGTATGACGCGCTCAATGAGATGATCCGCGCAAGCCGGCATATTGTATTTTTCGGCGGTGCGGGCGTGTCGACCGAGAGCGGAATTCCGGATTTCCGAAGCAAGGATGGTCTGTATAATCAGCACGATGTGAAATTTGACAGCTACACACCGGAATACCTTCTTAGCTGCGATTGTCTGTATCAGCATCCGGAGGTTTTTTACGAATTTTACAGGCAGAAGATGAATGTCGAAGGGATCGAGCCGAATGCGGCGCACAGAAAACTGGCGGAGATGGAGCGGGAGGGGAAACTTGACTGTGTGATCACGCAGAACATTGACGGGCTTCATCAGAAGGCGGGAAGCAAAAAGGTGTATGAGATTCACGGCTCAACACTTCGAAATTACTGTGATCGCTGTCATAAGCGATACCCGTCGGATTACATCTTCCGAAGCAAGGAACCGGTCCCGAGATGCACCGAGCCGGGCTGTGCGGGAATTGTGAGGCCGGATGTAACCCTGTACGGGGAAATGCTGCCTGAGGATGCCTGGAGGAATGCGGAGCGCGCCTGCCGGGAGGCGGACATGATGATTGTGGGGGGCACATCCCTGAGTGTGTATCCGGCAGCCTCGCTTCTGGACTACTTCAGTGGCAGATACCTCGTTCTGATCAATCGAGACAGGACGGTGCGCGACGGGGACGCGGATCTCGTATTCCATGACAGCATCGGAAAGGTTCTGAGTCACTGCGGAAATTGATTGTATCGTCTGTTTATAACAGATTTTATGACAAACATAAGAAAAATCAGATAAAAATTTCTGATTCATGTGGCTTTTTCCAAAATATTCTATATAATAAGGGTATGGAATGAAAAAAGTAAACCAGTTGTGTAAGTGATTACACAGCATCAGGAACGCTGCAAAGCTGGTATGGAGTGGGAAAGAATCACAGCAGACGTGTAAGAGTGTGAATCACAACAGACGTTTAAGGGTGTGAATCACAGGATTCACTTGAAACTTCAGGTTCATCGGGACAGGATCAGAAAGAACAGGTACAGAAGATGGCAGACAGAACGTATTCATCAGACGGACAGCAGGGGAATGCCGATATTACAGAAGAGAGGGACGAAGCGGCGACGAAGCGGCCGGTGACGATCCGGGATATCGCAAAGAAGTGCGGAGTATCCGTCGCTACCGTCAGTAAGGCGCTGAACGGTTACAAGGATGTTTCCATGGAGACATCCCGGAGAATCCGCAGAATCGCGGAGGAGATGGATTATCATCCGGATCCTTCTGCCATTTTGCTTCGGACAAATATTTCTCATAATATCGGTGTGGTTTTTGAGGATGACACATCGTCCGGACTCGTGCATCCTTTTTTTTCAGTGATTCTGAACAGCGCAAAGAAGGAACTGGAGCGTCTAGGCTATGATATCACGTTCATCAGCCAGAAGATGGTCGGGGACTCCTTTCTTCAGCATGTGCGATACCGGAAGTGTGACGGAATTCTCATCGCGAACGTGAATTTCCATGCGCCGGGGATCATTCAGCTCGTGAGAAGCGAGATCCCATTTATCACTATTGATTATCAGGTGAAGAATCACAGCTGCGTGATGTCAGATAATGAAGAAGGCGGTTACGAGCTTACGAAGTATCTCATCGACCATGGACACAGAAGGATTGCCTTCATACACGGCGAAGATACGCTCGTCACACAGAAGCGGCTGGTGGGTTTTTACCGGGCGCTGAAGGAGTCCGGGATCGACGAGGATGAAGTCTCGGTTCATGACGGGAGATACAACGACCCGAAATTTAACAACGAAATTGTGAAGGAGATCATGAACAGCAGGAATAAGCCGACAGCCATCATGTTTTCGGATGATTTTTCTTATATTGGAGGACGGAGAGTGCTGCGTGAGCTCGGATACCGGATCCCGCAGGATGTGAGCGCCGTGGGTTACGACGGAATCGACGTCGGGCAGATCATGGAGCCGGCCCTCACCACATACCGGCAGGATGCCGAGGGCATCGGAAGGCTTGCGGCCCAGAAACTGATTGAGATGGTGGTTAACCGCAAATCAAGCATTATTGAAGAGATCGGAGTAAAGGGAAGGCTTCTGGTGGGCGAGACCGTCCGGGATATCCGTTACAGAAATTAATTCTCTGAATGAGCAGGCACCCC
This sequence comes from Bilifractor sp. LCP19S3_H10, assembly GCF_052119185.1. Taxonomy (NCBI): domain Bacteria; kingdom Bacillati; phylum Bacillota; class Clostridia; order Lachnospirales; family Lachnospiraceae; genus Bilifractor; species Bilifractor sp. LCP19S3_H10. Next base: position 119,766 of record NZ_JBQKFT010000003.1, on the reverse strand, counting down.
GTCGTAAGGAAGGAGCGTCTGCTGATATTTACGCGAACAGTGAGCCGCAGCTGAATGCGAAGTATTCGTGTGCGGCGAGCGTCGCGATAGCGAGATAAAACTCGCGCAGCGTGTTTTATCTCGTTAAACAAAATAAATGCATCTGTGGGAGTATGCAACTCGCACAAATATAGGAAACTATTTTTATATAAATAGTTTCTTATTTTTTTGCGGGTAAAGTGGTAAAATAAGCCCATGGAAACTGAAACAGATAATTTAGTTTCCGACATCTTGTCGAAGATATGGAGGTCCCGGACGTGATCGATTTTCAGACGGAACAGACAGAGTGGACAGAGCAGACAGAGCAGACAGAGCAGACGGAACAGACAGAGCAGACGAAACCGATGAGTACAGATGCTGCAGCTTCGGATGATGTTTTGTCAGAAGAGTATTGCACCGATCAGGATATCCGGGAAGACATTCTGGAGACAACGCTGCGGCTTTTTAACCGGAAGGGAATGAAGTTTACGATGGATGATCTCGCGAAGGAGCTGCATCGCAGCAAGAAAACCCTTTACGTCTATTTTCCGGACAAAAAGCATCTGCTTTATGAGATGGTGGATTACATCTTTGATTCGATCAAGGAAGATGAGCAGAAGGTGTATGAGAACCGGGAGATGGACATTGTCGAGAGGGTGAGAAGGATTCTGGGCGTAATGCCGGATCGTTATCAGAATGTGGATTTCCGTCAGCTATATGATCTGCGTGACAAGTACCCGTCTGTTTATCATCACCTGAAGGAGCGGCTGGAAAGCGGATGGGAATCAACCGTGGAGCTTTTGAAAGAGGGTATGCGGCAGGGAAGAATCCGGAGATTTTCCATACCGGTTTTTCAGACAATGATGGAGGCAACACTGGAGCAGTTTTTCGAGAGAGATATTCTGATTGAGAAAGGGTTAACTTATCACGCGGCGCTGCAGGAGGTCGTGGATATTCTGGTAAAGGGAATTGTGATCCGCGATCCGTAATCGGAGGAGGCAGTCATGGAAGACAAATCAAGAGAAATATTTGGAAACAGGATACGTGAGCGGGACTATCGGAAAGCGGAAGCTTCCGGGAAAAGGTACGCCAGAAAGTATGGAGATGACGCAAATGCGTCTTATCGTACCATTATCCGGAAAAATCGTTACATCGGTGAATCGCTCGGCGTGAGCGACATCTGTCTGCCGGAGGACGATATTGCAGGAGAGGAGGAATTTGACACCGGAAAGGGAATCATCGTCGGCAATATCCGGATGGGATTCGGACACTACAGGATTTCTATGGCGATGGCTTCCTGCGCGCATGCGATGGGATACAAGCCATACTGGATGGATCTGAATTCGTATCCGCAGACAGCTTGCACAAAGGTAATACGGGCGCAGAACGACCTGTATTCCATGGGCTCCAGGCTGTCCCAGAAGAGCAGGCTGTTCAATAAGGTCATCTGGGAGCCGCTGAACTATGAGGGCTTCCGGAAGCTTTCCTACAATGCCTCCGATCAGAAAAACGCTGAGATTATGGCGGCAGTGTTCCGGAATGTTCCGAAGGATATCCCGGTGATTGGAACGCATGTGTGGCCGGCACAGGCAGCGGTTCACGCAGGTATGAAATATGTCGTAAATGCCATACCGGACAACTGGCCCATGGCGCTTCATCTGGCGGAGGGCAGTATTCACACGGTACAGACGCATCAGGCATATCAGGGATACCGGATTCTGAATGGTATGGACGGGAATCGGGTGCTTCATCCCATGCCGCCGGAATCACTGATCTACACCGGACATTATGTGGATGATGAGCTTGTCCGGAATATTGAAGAGGACTGCGCCGCAAGAATCCGCAGAAAGGACGATGGCAGGCCGATGAGGTTCCTTTTGACAATCGGAGGAGCGGGCGCCCAGAAGGAGATTTTTGCCGGAATCATCCGGCACCTGCTTCCGGTGATCCGAAAGAAGAAGGCGGCGCTTTTCATCAATGTCGGAGACTACCGGAACGTATGGGAGGAGCTGTGTTCGGAAGTGAGCGGGCTCGCGCAGGTCTCGGAGGAACATTTCAACAACTGGAAGGAAACAGAGGAATTTGCGTCGACAGCTCTTTCAGATGATGCGGTCGGGGGTGTACACGCTTTCTGGCATGAAAATATTTTCGAGGCGGTCTACTGTACCAATCTTCTGATGAGAAGCTGCGACGTTCTGGTCACAAAGCCGAGCGAGCTCTCCTTCTATCCGGTGCCGAAGCTGTTCATCCGTCGAATCGGGGGACATGAGAAATGGGGCGCCATCCACTCTGCGGAGATCGGAGATGGAACACTTGAATGCCGGGATCTTCCGCATATTCTTCAGATGACAGATCTTTTCCTGGAGGATGATGTGCTTCTGAAGGACATGTGTACCAATATTATCGGGAATAAGAAGGCGGGAATCTATGACGGCGCATACCGGGCAGTCAGAACGGCTGTGAATCTGAAGCGTGGAATTTGAAAAAGAAATGGGGGTTGAAATGAAACTGACGATACGTAACAAAGCGGCGTTCTGCTTCGGCGCTTTTGGCAAGGATATCGTATATATGCTGGTGAACAGCTATCTGCTCTACTATTACAATGTTGTGCTCGGGATCAGCAGTGCGTTCATCGGAGCGGTTCTGATGGGCGCGAGAATCTTTGACGCGCTGAACGATCCGATCATGGGAATCGTGGTTGCAAAGACGAGAACTAGATGGGGTCGTTTCCGTCCCTGGATTCTGTCCGGAACAGTACTGAACGCGCTGACCGTCTATGCTCTTTTCGCAGTGCCGGACAGCATGAAGCCGGGCTCGATGAAGATCTGGCTAACACTGATTTACCTCGCCTGGGGCGTCACATACACACTGATGGATATTCCCTTCTGGTCCATGATCCCGGCGATCACGGAGCCGGGTAAGGACAGGGAGCAGCTTTCTTCCCTTGCGAGATCAAGTTCGGGAATCGGTGACGCGATTCCCACCGTTCTCACGATGATCGTCGTGCCGGTGCTGTCCGGGACAACGGCGCTTGCGGGATACCGGATCGGGTTCCGCTATTGGGCGCTCATCATCGCAGTGGTATTTCTGGTATCAGAGATCGTATTTGTGAAAAATGTTCCGGAGAAAAAACCGGAGGAGATGAAATCCGCTTCGATTGGCGAAATGTTTGGATCCCTCTTCCGCAACGACCAGGCGCTCTGTGTCGTAGCGGCGGTGATTCTGGTCTATCTGGCACTTGATATCGTTGGAAATCTGATCCTGTATTTCTTCCAGTTCGACCTTGGAAACACCGATGTATACAGCATATTCACGGCCGGATGTTTTCTCGCACAGGTGATTTTCATGATGCTTGTTCCGGTTTTCCGCAGAAATATGGAAAAACTGAAACTCTTTTCCGTTACGATTGTGCTTCAGATCGCCGGCTTCCTGATACTTCTTGCCTTTGCTTTCAGCGGGATTTATAAAGGGTCATGGATTGTTCTGCTTGTTCCGGGCATTCTGGTCTATGCATCTTACGGTGTGCTGAATGTAATGCTGACCATCTTCCTGTCAGACGCCGTAGACTACGGTGAGGCGAAAAACGGAAAACGGGAGGAATCCGTAATTTTCTCTATGCAGACCTTTACGGTGAAGCTGGCATCGGGTATCGCGGCATTTATTTCAGGGCTGGCCATTGAGTGGATCGGACTTGACACGGAGGCAGCCGCGCAGAACGCAGCGACCCTCGGCGGGCTCCGGCTGTGGATGACGGTTCCGTCGGCGCTTCTTCTTGTCGTTGCCTTTCTGTTATTCAGGGGCTTCTACAGGCTGAGTGACAAAAAAATGGCGGAGGTGATGAGCACGCTCCGCAAACAGAAGCAGGAAAATTTAAGATAGCTGTGTTTCGTTCAGAAAAGCGGAACAAAAGGGCTGCCGCCTGCACGAATAAGAATGTGCGGCGGTGGTCTTTTTTTACATCGTTTTGCAACATAATTACATTGAAGGATGTGCAGTGATCATAGATAATAATATAATATATAGAAAAAAGACCATGCACCTGTCTGTATATTTATGAGAGGAAATGCTGATGATCAGAAAGATAAAGAACATATTCATGCTCGGAACACCAAAGACAACTTATGTTTTTCAGGCCCTGCCCAGCGGACACCTGGAGCATCTGTATTACGGCCCCTTATTGGGGGATTTTTCAGAGAAGACAGATGAGGAGCTGCTGCAGGATGCGAAATGTCTGGAAGAGAAAAGGGCATTTCCGGCAGGCAATATGATCTCCTACGATCAGGAGCACATGGATCTCACCCTGGAGGATCTGCGTCTGGAGATGTCATCTCTCGGGAAGGGAGATATCCGGGAACCGTTTCTGGAGATCACGCATGCCGACGGAAGCGTGACCTCGGACTTTCTGTTTGAGGAGGCGAGGATTACCGACGAAAAACCGGAATTTCACACGCTTCCGGGCTCATTGTTCGGAAGCCGGGAGGGGCAGGAGCAGAAGTGTACGGAGAATTTCTGCGGGGAGCGCTATTCCCATCTGATTCTGACGCTGAAGGATGCATCATACGATCTGCGTCTTGAGCTTCACTACTATGTATTTGAAGACTGCGATGTCATTACGAGGTCGAGCCGGCTCGTTAACGACAGCGATGAGGCAGTGGTCCTGAATCGTCTGATGAGCATGCAGCTTGATTTTGAAGACAGCGGATATATCATGAGCACCTTCCACGGCGCCTGGGCGAGGGAGATGTACCGGTCGGACGTTCCGATTGTCTCCGGAAAAATTGTAAATTCTTCCAATGCCGGTTCTTCTTCCAACCGCAGCAATCCGTTCGTGATGCTCCACAGAGAAGACACAACAGAATCCTCAGGGCTGTGCTACGGGCTGAATCTGATATACAGCGGCAATCATTATGAAGCTGCGGAAGTAAACTCCTTTGGAAAGACCCGGTTTGTGTCGGGAATCAATCCGCAGAATTTTTCGTTCATCCTCTCACCGGGAGATGAGTTCGAGGCGCCTGAGGCGGTGATGACCTGTTCGGACGAGGGATATACAGGCATGAGTCTTTCCATGCATCATTTTGTCCGCGAACATATCAGCCGCGGAGTTTGGAAGCATAAGGCGAGACCGGTTCTCCTGAACAGCTGGGAGGCTTCCTACTTCAAGATCAATGAGAACCGTCTGCTTCGTCTGGCAAAGGCTGGCAAGGACGTCGGGATCGAGCTTTTTGTCATGGATGACGGCTGGTTTGGAGAAAGGAACGGAGATGACTGCTCTCTTGGAGACTGGGACGTGAACAGATCCAAGCTTCCGGGAGGCCTGAAGCAGATATCGGAAAAAATGGAGGAGCTCGGGCTTCGGTTCGGAATCTGGGTGGAGCCGGAGATGATCAGCCGCAGAAGCCGGCTCTACGAGGCACATCCGGACTGGGCGATGCAGATACCGGGAAAGCCGCATTCGGAGGGGAGAAATCAGATGATTCTTGATCTGGCGAATCCTGAGGTGGTCGATTATCTGATTGCAAAGATGAGCGAGGTATTCTCTTCCGGCAAGATATCCTATGTGAAGTGGGACATGAACCGCATCATGTCTGACGTCTATTCACCCGCTCTTCCGCCGGAGCGTCAGGGAGAGACCGCTCACCGGTATATCTGCGGATTTTACCGTCTGGCAAAGGCTCTCACGGAGAAATTTCCGGAGATTCTCTTCGAGGGCTGCGCCGCGGGAGGATGCCGGTTTGATCTCGGCGCACTCTGTTACTTCCCGCAGATCTGGGCGAGCGACGACACGGATCCAGTCATGCGGACGAGGATTCAGCAGGGCTACAGCTATGGCTATCCGGCTTCCGTGATGACTGCACATGTTTCCGCAAGTCCGAATCATCAGACACTGCGCGAGACTCCGCTTGACACCAGGTTCAACGTCGCCGCCTTCGGTACACTCGGATATGAGCTCAACCTGAATGACCTGGGGAAGAAGGAACTGGATGAAATCCGGAAACAGATCGCGCTTTATAAGGAATGGCGCGAAGTCTTTCAGTTCGGCGATTTTTACCGCGGACGGTTTGACAATATCGTTGAGTGGACGGTCGTCTCTGCAGACCGGAAACGGGGCGTCGGCATGATGCTTCAGAAACTGACAGAGGCTAATCATCCGTTTGAGATGTACCGGGCGAGAGGGCTGAACGAAGGAAGCCGGTATCATTTCTACAATATCGCGAAACGTCATGATATCCGGGATTTCGGAGATCTGATCAATACTGCGGCACCGGTGCATGTTCGTCAGGGATCTATTCTTCAGAACATGATCGCCCGATTTGTCACTATGCCCGGCGAGCAGGAGGAGATCGAGACGAACGGCGCCGTGCTGATGAAGGCCGGTGTGAAGCTTCAGGGCGCCTACTGTGGAACCGGATACAACGAGAATACAAGATATTTTGCCGACTTTAACTCCAGAATGTATTTCATGGAAGAGGAAAAAACTTCCAGGTAATAGAAAAGACCGGAAGGAATATGCAGAACGAGATAAAACACGCTGTGCGAGTTTTATCTCGCTATCGCGACGCTCGCCGCACACGAATACTTCGCATTCGGCTGCGGCTCACTGTTCGCGTAAATCAAAGTTTCAGGCAGCAGATGCCTGTACACGCAAAAGATGATCGGAACAGCAGGAAATGCCTGCAGAACGGAGGAAGATATGAGTGATGTTGACAATGCAATAACGCGGTTGGCAGGATATGGATTATACACCGGCCTGATTGAAGAGGATGATATCATTTATACGGTGAATCAGATTCTGATGAACCTCGAAAGGGACAGCTATGAGGGCAGCCGGGAAGAGGTGATCGCCTACGCGTCGACTCTGAACGAAGAACGGATCGCAGCGGGAACAGAGCTCGAGGAGACGCTGAAGGAGCTGACCGACGACGCGGTGTCGAGGGGACTTACCGGAGGGGACAGCACCGTCTACCGTGATCTTTTTGATACCCGTCTGATGGGATGCCTGACGCCGAGACCTTCTGAGGTGATCCGCAGATTCCGGAAGCTGTATGAGGATTCCCCGGTCAAGGCAACAGACTGGTACTATGATTTTTCCAGAAACACGGATTACATTCGCAGATATCGTATCGCGAAGGATATGAAGTGGAAGGTTCCAACGGAGTACGGAGATCTGGATATTACGATCAACCTCTCCAAACCGGAAAAAGATCCGAAGGCGATTGCGGCGGCGAAAAACGCTAAGCAGTCAGGCTATCCGAAATGCCAGCTCTGCAGGGAGAACGAGGGATACGCCGGAAGACCGGATCATCCCGCAAGAGAAAATCACAGGGTCATTCCGGTAACCATACAGAATTCGGACTGGTGCTTCCAGTATTCCCCGTATGTGTATTATAATGAACACTGTATTGTGTTTAACTCCCGGCATATTCCGATGAAGATCGAGCATGCGACCTTCTGCAAGCTCTTCGATTTTGTGAAGATGTTCCCGCACTACTTTGTCGGCTCGAATGCAGATCTCCCGATCGTAGGAGGATCCATTCTGAGTCATGATCATTTTCAGGGCGGCCATTATGAATTCGCGATGGCGAAGGCACCCGTAGAACGAAGCTTTTCCGTGGCCGGATTTGAGGATGTGAAGTCGGGAATTGTAAAATGGCCGATGTCCTGTATCCGGCTCTCCGGTCCGGACACCGAACGCATCATTGCGCTCGCGGACAGAATCCTGACCGCATGGAGAGGATATACGGATGAAAAAGTCTTTATCTATGCAGAGACAGACGGGACGCCTCACAACACGATCACGCCGATTGCGAGGAAACGGGGAGAGGATTACGAACTGGATCTGGTTCTCCGGAACAACATCACCACAAAGGAGCACCCGCTCGGCGTCTTCCACCCGCATGCGGAGCTTCATCATATCAAGAAGGAAAATATCGGCCTGATCGAGGTTATGGGTCTTGCTGTGCTTCCCGCAAGATTGAAGAAGGAGATGGCAGATCTCAGGAAAGCAATACTTGAAGGAAGAAATATCCGCGCAGATGAGGAGCTGTCAAAGCATGCAGACTGGGCGGAACAGATCATGAAGCGTCACAGCACGGTCAATGAGACGAATATTGACGATATTCTGAAGGAAGAAATCGGAAAGGTGTTCATGCTTGTTCTGGAAGATGCCGGCGTATTCAAGCGCACAGCGGAAGGACAGGAGGCATTTGACCGGTTTATTCAGGCACTGTAAGAGGCCGGGACGCAGACGGTTCCAAGACGATCCGAGAAGCTGTTTCCGCGACGTTTGTGCTTGGTGCGCGGCGGAAACGGTTATAATTTACGCGAGCGTCGCGATAGCGAGATAAAACTCGCGCAGCGTGTTTTATCCCGTTTCCGCGTTCGCATCCAGGAGGGTTTGGCTGGGGTGCGTCCCTTCGAGAATCCGGTAGAGGATAAGAGGCATCTGTACAGGATAGAAGCATCTGTAAAGGTTAAGAGGTATCTGTCATGAGTGAAAAAATTGTATTTGAAAAGCCCGGCAATTTTCTATATCCGGTGCCTGCAGTCATGATCAGCGTTGCTGGTGAGGTGCCGGGAGAGACAGACCGGCAATACCGGGAGAAATCAGACACAGCCTCTTATAATGCGGCGGGAATTCCAAATATCATAACCGTAGCCTGGGCAGGAACCGTGTGCTCCGACCCGCCGATGCTGTCGATCTCGGTACGGCGCAGCCGGTACTCCTGGCATCTTCTGAAGGAACACGGCGAGTTTGTCGTAAATCTGACCACAGACCGGCTGGTAAGGGCGGCTGATTTCTGCGGCGTCAGATCCGGGAGAGATCTGAATAAGTTCGAAGCCTGCAACCTTACTGCGGGCAGAGGAATCCGGGTACAGGCACCAGTCATTGAGGAATCTCCGGTCAATATCGAGTGCCGGGTAAAACAGGTTCTGGAGCTTGGAACCCATGATATGTTCCTCGCTGAAGTTGTCTGTATCCAGGCAGACAGCCGGTATATGGATGAAAAAGGCAGTTTCCATCTGGAGAAAACCGGACTCACCGCATACTCCCACGGGAAATACTACGAGCTTGGGAGAGAGCTGGGAAGTTTCGGGTACTCGGTCAGGAAGAAGACCGGGAAAAAGCGCAAAAGCGGAAAAACAGAAAAACGGAAAAAATTTTAAAATATAGTTGACAATCACAAAAAGGTCTGATAAGATAAACATCGTTGTGAGCGACAGAAAACGCACACGACATTGAATATCAGCAGATGCAGGAATGGCGGAATTGGCAGACGCGCAGGCTTCAGGTGCCTGTGGTAGCAATACTGTGCGGGTTCAAGTCCCGCTTCCTGCACTTTCTTTTTGCCCGAAAACAGGAAATGAAAGATGAGGCCGGTCATAAATTGATGCCAGTTACTTTGATCACAGAAGAATGAACAGAAGAGCCACAGGAGCACATATTCGTGTTCCCGTGGCTTTTCTTTTGCAGAAATCCCTGCGGTTTGTTTTTTTGAGATTGGAGGAATGTCATGTGTCCGGGACCATGCGTCCGGTACGACCGATCAAGATGAATGTCAGACGTCCATGAATTTCTCAATTTCGTAATTTTAAGAGGAAAGATATGGAAACCTGTGCTATAATCGGGCAGAAGAACTATGCAGCGAGACAACAGGCGTTATGCCGGTGATCTCTCGTATCGCTGCGCTCGCCGCAAAAGGCCGCAGTGCGGCCATCGGCGGCAGGCTGTCCGCGTAAGGAAAAGGCTTATGCCCCGCAGGCGGAGCGTTACATACTGTAGAGGCTACGGATTGAACAAGGAGCACGCAAATGAAAGCTTATTTGATTCTAGAAGATGGGCATGTATTTACAGGGAAAAGTATAGGATCCAGAAAGACTGTCATAAGCGAGATCGTCTTCAATACATCTATGACCGGTTATGAAGAGGTTCTGACTGACCCGTCTTACTCGGGACAGGCTGTCTGCATGACATATCCGCTGATCGGAAATTACGGGATCTGCTACCGGGATCAGGAGTCTCTGAGACCCTATATGGACGGATTTATCGTTCATGAATTATCAAGGGTTCCCAGCAATTTCCGGGAGGAAGACACCATTCAGGCATTTCTGAAGCGCTACAACGTCCCCGGGATCGAAGGCATTGATACCCGTGCTCTGACGAAGATCCTTCGTGAGTCCGGTACGATGAATGGAATGATCACCACAGATCCCGATGTTGTTCCGGAGGAGGTTCTTCCGCAGATCCGGGCATACAGAACCGGAAATGAGGTGGAAGAGGTTACCTGTACAGAAAAGGAGTTCTGGCCGGCGACGGATACCGTTGTTGGAGGAATTACCGGCCCTGCCTATAAGGACGCGGATCCAGAAGCTCCGGTAAGCGGAAAACGCACCGGACACACCTATAAGGTTGCGCTGATGGATTTCGGTGTGAAGTACAATATCATTCGTTCTCTGAATCAGAGAGGCTGTGATGTCACGGTGTATCCTGCCTGGACTAAGGCGGAAGAGGTTCTGGCCGGTCATCCGGACGGAATTATGCTGACAAACGGTCCCGGAGATCCCAAGGACTGTCCGGATGAGATCCGTGAGGTCCGGAAGCTTTACGAGTCGGATGTGCCGATCTACGCGATCTGCATGGGCCATCAGCTGATGGCGCTTGCTGCCGGCTTCAACACAAAGAAGATGAAATACGGACACAGGGGAGGAAATCACCCCGTGAAGGATCTGGAAACCGGGCGGGTCTATATTACCTCGCAGAACCACGGCTATGTCGTCGATACGGACACGGTGGATCCGGAGATCGCGGAGCCGGCTTATGTGAATGTAAATGACAGGACGAATGAGGGCCTTCGCTACAAGGGCAAGAACATTTTCACAACGCAGTTCCATCCTGAGGCGTGTCCAGGCCCGCAGGATTCCGCGTATCTGTTTGACAAGTTTATCAGAATGATGGGAGGTGACCAGTAATGTCCAGGGATATGAGTATAAAGAAGGTACTGGTAATTGGTTCCGGTCCTATCGTTATCGGACAGGCTGCGGAGTTCGACTATGCGGGTACACAGTGCTGCCGTTCTCTGAAGGAGGAGGGTGTCGAGGTTGTGCTTCTGAACTCCAACCCGGCAACCATCATGACGGACGGAGATATCGCGGACAAGGTGTACATTGAGCCGCTGACCGTTGAGGTAGTGGAACAGCTGATCCTGAAGGAAAAACCGGACAGTGTTCTTCCGACCATGGGAGGCCAGGCAGGACTGAACCTTGCCATGGAGCTGGAAGATCGTGGCTTTCTGAAGGAAAACCATGTCCGTCTGATCGGTACCACCTCTCTGACGATCAAGAAGGCGGAAGACCGTCAGATGTTTAAGGACACCATGGAAAAAATCGGCGAGCCGGTAGCGGCCTCAGAGGTCGTTCACAGCCTGGAGCATGGCATCCGGTTTGCGGAGAAAATCGGTTATCCTGTAGTGCTGCGTCCCGCGTATACGCTCGGAGGATCGGGCGGCGGAATTGCTCATGATGAGAATGAGCTGCGTGAGATTCTGGCTAACGGACTCCGGCTGTCCCGCGTGCACGAGGTACTTGTTGAGCGCTACATCGGCGGATGGAAGGAAATCGAATATGAGGTGATGCGCGATTCCGCGGGAAACGTCATCACGGTCTGCAACATGGAGAACATTGATCCTGTCGGCGTTCACACCGGCGATTCCATTGTCGTTGCTCCGTCGCAGACGCTTGGCGACAAGGAGTATCAGATGCTCCGGACCTCTGCACTGAACATCATTACCGAGCTCGGAATCACCGGAGGCTGCAACGTGCAGTATGCCCTGAACCCGGACAGCTTTGAGTATTGCGTCATCGAGGTAAATCCGCGTGTGAGCCGTTCCTCCGCGCTGGCCTCCAAGGCGACCGGGTATCCGATCGCGAAGGTAGCAGCGAAGATCGCCCTCGGCTATACTCTGGATGAGATTCCGAACGCAATCACGAAGAAAACTTTCGCAAGCTTCGAACCGATGCTGGACTACTGTGTTGTCAAGATCCCGCGGCTTCCGTTTGACAAGTTCATCACGGCAAAGCGTACACTTACGACACAGATGAAGGCAACCGGCGAGGTCATGAGTATCTGCACGAATTTCGAGGGAGCACTGATGAAGGCAATCCGTTCCCTTGAACAGCATGTGGATTCTCTCATGAGTTACGATTTCACCGGCCTTTCGGAGGATCAGCTGATCCACGATCTGTCGATCATCGATGATATGCGGATCTGGAGAATCGCGGAGGCAGTAAGGCGGGGCGTGCCGTATGACCGCATTCACTCCATTACGAAGATCGATATCTGGTTTATTGACAAGATTGCCAGACTCGTAGAAATGGAAAATATTTTGAAGAGCGGCAGGCTGGACGTGGAGACCCTGCGTGAGGCAAAGCGGATGGAGTTCCCGGATTACCTGATCGCGAAGCTGAACGGATCTGTTTCCGAAGCAGAGGTTAAGGAGATGCGCAAAAAGGCGGGAATTACCGCCGCATACAAAATGGTTGATACCTGCGCCGCGGAATTCTCCGCGGAGACTCCTTACTTCTACTCCGTCTACGGCGGTGAGAATGAGGCGGTTTCCACCGGAGACAGAAAGAAGGTTCTCGTACTCGGTTCCGGACCGATCCGAATCGGCCAGGGAATTGAGTTCGATTTCTGTTCTGTCCACGCCACCTGGGCGTTTGAAAAGGAAGGATACGAAACCATCATCATCAACAACAACCCGGAGACCGTTTCCACTGACTTCGACATCGCGGACAAGCTCTATTTTGAGCCGCTTACGCCTGAGGATGTGGAAAACGTTGTAAATGTCGAGCATCCGGACGGAGCCGTCGTGCAGTTCGGCGGTCAGACGGCGATCAAGCTGACGGAGGCACTGATGAAGATGGGAGTTCCGATTCTCGGCACCTCCGCCTCTGATGTAGATGCGGCGGAAGACAGGGAGCGGTTTGATCAGATCCTTCGTCAGACCGGCATTCCGAGAGCTTCGGGAGGCACAGTATTTACTGCGGAAGAAGGAGTCAAGGTCGCCAACGAGCTCGGCTATCCGGTTCTGGTGCGCCCGTCCTATGTACTGGGAGGACAGGGCATGCAGATCGCGATAAGCGATGACGACATCCGGGAGTACATTGGCGTTATCAACCGTTATACACAGGAGCATCCGATTCTGGTCGATAAATATCTGGCGGGAACTGAAATTGAGGTCGACGCGGTCTGTGACGGCGAAGACATCCTGATTCCGGGCATCATGCAGCATATCGAGCGGGCAGGCATACACTCCGGAGACAGTATCTCTGTGTATCCGGCAAAGGATCTCTCGGCAGAAATCAAGAAGAAAATTGAAACCGACACCCGGAAGCTCGCGAATGCCCTTCACGTTCTCGGAATGATCAACATCCAGTTTATTGTTTACAAGAACGAGGTATATGTGATTGAGGTAAATCCGAGATCCTCCCGCACGGTTCCTTATATCAGCAAGGTCACAGGTATTCCGATCGTACCGCTCGCGGCGCAGGTGATTCTCGGCCACAAGATCCGGGAGCTCGGATATGAGCCTGGTCTTCAGCCGGAGGCGGATTATATGGCAATCAAGATGCCTGTCTTCTCCTTCGAAAAGATCCGGGACGCGGATATCAGCCTCGGACCGGAGATGAAATCCACAGGAGAATGTCTGGGCATCGCGAAGTCCTTCAACGAAGCGCTTTACAAGGCCTTCATCGGAGCAGGCGTCCGTCTGCCGAAATACAAGAACATGATCGTCACTGTCCGTGACAGCGAGAAGGAGGAGATCACTCCGATCATCAAGAGATTTGAAAATCTCGGATATAAGATTTTCTCAACCCGGGGAACTGCGAAATACCTGACAGAACATGGAGTTCATGCAGTTCCGGTTAATAAAATCGAACAGCCGAGTCCGAACCTCATGGATCTGATTCTCGGACATAAGATTGATCTGGTCATCGATATACCGGAACAGGGCGCGGAGCACTCCAGAGACGGATTTGTCATCCGCAGAAATGCCATCGAAACCGGCGTAAATGTCATCACCGCAGTAGATACGGCAAGAGCGCTGGCGACATCTCTGGAAAATACGGATATCAAGACGCTCGATCTGATCGATATCGCAAAGATTTTGAAACGAGGAAACAGAAACAAATAAGAGTCAGAGGACAATCCGGTTTTTACTGAAGATGTAAAGACCGGATTCCTTTGTTTACGCGAACAGTGAGCCGCAGCCGAATGCGAAGTATTCGTGTGCGGCGAGCGTCGCGATAGCGAGATAAAACTCGCGCAGCGTGTTTTATCTCGTTCACAGCAGCGTCTGCGTTTTCGAAGAGTTTAAACGATAAGAGTAAGGAAAAAGAAAAAATGTTTATTACACTGTTAAAAACGATTATACTGGGTATTGTGGAGGGAATTACCGAGTGGCTCCCGATCAGCAGTACCGGTCATCTGATTATCTTCCAGAAGATTCTGAATCTCGGAATGAGCAAGTCCTTTGTCAGCATGTTCGATGTCGTCATTCAGCTTGGCGCGATCATGGCTGTCGTCGTGATCTATTTCAGAAAGCTGTGGCCCTTCCACACATCGAAGAATGCTCCGTCGAAGACGCAGTTCTCCAATCCGCAGACAGAAGGCGCTGCCGGAAGCTTCCAGAAATTTGCGGACCGGTATATCTACATGGACAGGATCGTGCTCTGGCTGAAGATTATTGTCTCGGTAATACCCGCGATTATCATCGGGTTCCCTCTGAATGACTGGATGGATGAGCATCTGTACAACCCGCAGGTGGTGTCCGCGATGCTGATTATCTATGGTATTCTGTTCATCCTCATCGAAAACCGGAACAAAAACAAGGATCCAAGAGTATCGAAAATCAGCCGGATTTCTTTCAAGGATGCCCTGTTTATCGGGATCTTTCAGTGCCTGGCTATGGTACCCGGGACTTCCCGCTCCGGTGCCACGATCATCGGCGGCATTCTGATCGGACTGTCCAGAACGACAGCGGCGGAATACACCTTCTATCTGGCCATTCCGACGATGCTTGGCGCTTCCGTGCTGAAGCTCGCGAAGTTCGGACTCGCCTTTACGGCATTGGAAGCTGCAGTGCTTCTGCTAGGCTCTGTCGTTTCCTTTGTGGTATCGATTTTTGTCATCAAATTCCTGATGAATTATATCCGCAGACATGACTTCAAGGTATTTGGCTGGTACCGGATTGTACTGGGTGTCATAGTGATTCTTCTTGGAATCGCTGGTGCCATCTGATGTCCGGAAGGATTTGATGAGACATGGATAGTTATGCGGGTCCGTGGGAAAAACCGCAGATTTCATACGTATCCGTGAAAAAGAGACAAAGAAGATCATACAGAAAGATTATGCGTTCAGGAGAAAGCAATGTTTCGAAAATATCTCGTTACTTTTATCATCTCAATGGTTCCGATCGTTGAACTCAGAGGAGCAATCCCTGTCGCCGCAAAGATGGGCGTTCCGCTCCTTCACGCGTATATCATCGCGGTTATCGGAAATATGGTTCCGGTTCCATTCATTTATTTCTTTGCAAGGAAGATTCTGGAATGGGGCGCGGATAAGAAATACATCGGTAAATTTTTTACCTTTTGCCTGGAGAAAGGGAAAAAAGGCGGTGAAAAGCTGAAGGAAAAAGCAGGAAAGGGTCTGTTCGCCGCGCTTTTTATCTTCGTTGGCATTCCGCTTCCGGGAACCGGTGCGTGGACCGGCACACTGGCTGCGAGCCTTCTGGACATGGGATTCAAGGAGAGCGTTGTGGCCGTAATGCTCGGTGTTCTGCTTGCCGGAATCATCATGGGGCTGGCGTCGGCAGGTGTTCTCGGAGCGGCAGGACTTATTGCGGGATGAATTGAGCCCGGAATAACTCTTGCGGAGTGGCCGGACGTGCTCGGAGCAGCAGGCCTGATCACGGGATGAATGAGCCGGAAGGCAGGACAAGGTTATCTCTGACGTGTCAGATGTGAAGGAATGGGAACGATGTGTAATTGTCTGTCGTTCTTCCGGATTGGCATCATTCCTGCAGCGGACGAACGGGAACAGTGAAACAACCAGGGTTAAATTGCGTCACAAATTGGATATGCTTCGGATTGCCTGTGCTGTGCACTTTCGCAATCCCGGATTTTTGAGGGAATACAGATGAAATGTCCATATTGTAATCAGGATAACACAAGAGTCATTGATTCCAGACCGGTGGAGGAGGATAATTCCATCCGGCGCAGAAGGGTCTGCGATCATTGCGGCAAGCGGTTTACCACCTATGAAAAAATCGAAAACATACCGGTCATGGTGATCAAGAAGGACATGACGCGGGAACGTTACGACCGGAACAAGCTGTACAACGGTATCATGCTCGCCTGCAGAAAACGGATGGTCTCTGTCAAGCAGATGAATGACATTGTAGATCAGGTAGAAAATGAGATTTACAGCCGCGAGGACAAGGAAATCTCAAGCCACGAGATCGGAACCATGGTCATGGAAAGACTGAAGAATCTGGATCCTGTGGCATATGTAAGGTTTGCGTCCGTATATCGTGAATTCAAGGATGTGAACACCTTTATGGAAGAGCTCAAGAAACTGCTGAAGTAAAACGCAGGAACAGTTCTGGACCTGTTTCTCTGCGATCGAAAACGAAAGGCCCGAAGACATGGCATTTGTACAAAATACATATCAGCAGCTCTCGTTTGTCGATTCCCTGAATCATCTGAGTGAGCGGGAGAGGAAGCTGCTGGATCGTTCCTGGGCAAAACCGTTCGGGGATGATATTTTTCCGAAAATTGATGAACGAAAATTCGCGGATTTCTACAGTGACAGGAGTCCGAGACCGAATACACCGGTCAATATTGTGCTGGGAGGCATGCTGCTGGAAGAACTGCTGGACATGACAGACGATGAGATGATCGAGACGCTGAATTTTGATGTGAGATTTCAGTACGCCCTTCACACGACGGTTTATGACAGCCAGCCGTTCAGCACCAATACATTCCGGCGGTTCCGGGCCAGAAATGAGGCAAACACGGAAAAAACAGGAGAGGATCTTCTCGGCACATATATGAAGGAACTGATCTCGCTTGTGATGAACAGTGCGGACCCGAGGCTTAATCCACTTTTGAGACGGATCCGGGAAAAGAAACGGGCAGCAGGCGGAGCACCACAACGTGTATAAGGTGCGCGTTGCAAGAATTGAGTGTAAATGTTACAATATATTCTGATTGAAATTGAAAATGACGGGAATTAGCGCCACAATATATAGAATGACATGAGATATATAAAGACAGTTGCTCCGTTGCTTCACAACCCGTGCAGCTGCTGCATGTGACCGGCTTTGCCGGTCTGTCGCGGCGTTTGCCCCACCGTTTCATACTATGTATGAGCGGATGTGGCTGACTGCCCGTACATATTCATCTGGGGAGGTACAGTTATGAGACAGTTCAATAAATCATCAAAGCTGGATAATGTGTTATATGATGTCCGCGGCCCGGTTGTTGCAGAGGCGGCTCGCATGGAGGAGGACGGAAAGAAGATCCTGAAGCTGAATATCGGCAACCCGGCGACCTTCGGCTTTACAGCTCCGGATGAGGTGATCCACGATATGATGAGCAACCTCGCAGACTGTGAGGGATATTCTGACTCAAGAGGCCTTTTTTCCGCGAGAAAAGCGATCATGCAGTACTGTCAGCTGAAGAAAATTCCGAACGTTGAAATCAAGAACATTTACACCGGCAACGGTGTCAGCGAACTGATCAATCTGGCTCTTCAGGCACTTCTGGAGGATGGAGATGAGATTCTGATTCCGGCTCCGGATTATCCGCTGTGGACAGCCTGCGCGACGCTTGCGGGAGGCAAAGTCGTCCATTACATCTGTGACGAGCAGTCAGAATGGTATCCGGACATTGAGGATATCGAGAAAAAAGTTACCGACAAGACCAAGGCGATTGTCATCATTAACCCGAATAACCCAACGGGAGCCGTTTATCCGAAGGAGGTCCTGGAGGAGATTGTCAGAGTCGCGCGTGAGCATCAGCTCATCATTTTCTGTGATGAAATCTATGACCGACTCGTCATGGACGGCATCGGCCACACTTCCATCGCTTCACTGGCGCCGGATCTTTTTTGTGTGACCTTCTCTGGCCTTTCGAAATCCCATATGATTGCGGGTTTCCGCGTCGGCTGGATGGTTTTCTCGGGGAATCTTGAGATGGGAAAAGATTATCTGGAAGGCATTAATATGCTGTCCAATATGCGGCTCTGTTCTAATGTCCCGGCGCAGTCGATCGTCCAGACCGCCCTTGGAGGATATCAGAGCGTCGAGGAATATCTGGTTCCCGGAGGACGAATTTACGAACAGAGAGAGTGTGTGTACAATCTGCTGAAGGAAATTCCCGGTATCAGCGTTGTAAAGCCAAAGGCTGCGTTCTACATCTTTCCGAAGATTGACACAGAGAAATTCAACATCACCGATGACATGAAGTTTGCCTATGATTTCCTCTATCAGAAGCAGGTGCTGATCGTTCAGGGAACCGGATTCAACTGGATCGCGCCGGATCACTTCCGGATTGTATATCTGCCGCACAGAAGGACGCTGCGGTCTGCGTGTGCGAAGCTTGAGGAATTCCTTCAGTATTATCATCAGTAACAAACCCGGACAGCAGTGTAGTTCTGCGGGGACCGGAATTGCAGAAAGCGGGTAAACGGTTTGCGGGAAAGTTTTCCATGAATCGATGACAACAGAGAACAGGAGTAAAAAGGATGAGTTTTCAGACGAAGGTTACGCCGGAGATTGTGGAACTTGCAGAGGAATGCAAGGAGAATACAGGAATCGCAAAAGGACTTTACGCAGAGTATGATGTTAAGAAAGGACTGCGTGATGTAAACGGTCAGGGCGTACGCGCGGGACTGACCAATATTTCAAATATTGTATCCTTTAAAAATATTGACGGTAACCGGGTTCCCTGTCCCGGAGAATTATATTACCGGGGAATCAACATCCATGATCTTACGGAGGGCTTCCTCCGTGAAAACCGCTTCGGGTTCGAGGAGGCGGCGTATCTCCTGCTTTTCGGAAGACTTCCGAAAAAAGAGGAGCTGGATGATTTCTGCGTTCTCCTTGCCAATCAGCGCTCACTTCCGAAGAATTTTGTCCGGGATGTCATCATGAAGGCGCCTGCAAAGGACATGATGAACACACTCTCGAGAAGTGTCCTGACGCTTTATTATTACGACAAGAACGCGGACGATATTTCACTCCCGAACGTTCTGCGTCAGTGCCTGAATCTGATTGCTGTCTTCCCAATGCTTTCGGTATATGGCTATCATGCATATAATCACTATATCAAGGGGAAAAGCTTCTATATTCACAATCCGTCGCCGAAGCTGTCGACGGCGGAGAATATCCTTCTGATGCTTCGTCCGGACACAAAATATTCTGAGCTGGAGGCAAAGGTTCTGGATCTTGCCCTGGTTCTTCATATGGAGCATGGCGGCGGAAATAACTCCACCTTTACGACTCATGTAGTGACTTCTTCTGGTACAGACACGTATTCGACCATCGCGGCGGCTCTGGGGTCATTGAAGGGACCAAAGCACGGAGGCGCCAATATCAAGGTCGTGAAGATGTTTGCGGATCTGAAGAAGAATGTCAGAGATGTGACCGATGAGGATCAGATCAGGGAATACCTGAAGAAACTCCTTCATAAGGAAGCGTTTGACAAAAAGGGTCTGATTTACGGAATGGGACATGCGGTGTATTCGGTCTCCGATCCCCGTGCGCAGATTCTGAAATCTTTTGTAGAGAAGCTTGCGGATCAGAAGGGCAGACACAAGGATTATTTGATGTATTCCATGGTTGAGAAACTTGCTCCGGAGGTCATCGCGGAGGAACGCCATATCTACAAGGGCGTCAGCGCAAATGTCGATTTCTACAGTGGTTTCGTCTACAGCATGCTGGACCTGCCGCTTGAGCTGTATACACCGATTTTCGCCTGCGCGAGAATTGTCGGATGGAGTGCGCACCGCCTGGAGGAGCTGATCAATGTAGATAAGATCATCCGTCCGGCTTATATGAACATCTGTCCGAACGGCGAATACATTCCTCTCGATGAGAGAAAATAAGAAAATGCAGGGAAAGAGAGAAGGGTACGCACGCAGAATGAAAAACCATGGATTTTTGAAGAAATTTTATCCGGATGAATGGCTGGATTCCGCGTATCATATCAATTTTGCCTCCTGGTATGAAAAAGGATACCGGGGAGTGACCTTCGATATTGACAATACCCTTGTCCCGCACGGCGCGCCTGCTGACAGAAGGGCAATCGATCTGTTTCGCAGGCTTCATGAGATGGGATTCCGGACCTGCCTGATCTCAAACAACCGCAAATCAAGAGTTGCTCCCTTTGCGGCTGACGTGGAGTCGGATTATCTCTGCATGGCGAACAAGCCTTCCGTGAAGGGATACTGCAGGGCCTGCGAAATCATTCAGGTTCCGACCGACAAGACGATCTTCATCGGAGACCAGCTCTTTACAGATGTCTGGGGAGCCAGACGAGCGGGGATGTACTGCATTCTTGTCAATCCGATCGATCCGAAGGAGGAGATCCAGATCGTGCTGAAGCGGTTTTTGGAAAAGCCTGTCCTGAAGGCATACGTGCGTGACAGGGGAACAGACGGCGGCCAAAAAAATTGTTGAAAATCAGGTAAAAATTATATATAATAAATCACGGTCTATTGCAAAAAATGACACGCAGGTAAATAAGGAGGTAACATCACATGGCAGATGTAGCAGCTGGTGAGTTTAGAAATGGTATGACCCTTGAAATCGAAGGAAAAGTTTGCCAGGTAATTGAGTTTCAGCATGTAAAACCGGGCAAGGGAGCAGCCTTCGTCAGAACAAAACTGAAAGATGTGATCAATGGCGGCGTTGTGGAGAAGACATTCCGTCCGACCGAGAAATTCCCGGCAGCGAGAATTGACCGTCATGACATGCAGTATCTTTACAATGATGGAGATCTGTATTACTTCATGGATCCCGAGACCTTTGATCAGATTGCAGTAAACAGCGAGACGGTTGGTGATTCTCTGAAGTTTGTAAAAGAGAATGAGGTTGTAAAGCTGAATTCCTACAATGGAAATGTATTTGCAGTGGAGGCACCGCTCTTTGTCGAGCTTGAGATCACAGAGACAGAGCCCGGATTTGCCGGTAACACTGCTCAGGGCGCTACAAAGCCCGCCACTGTTGAGACCGGAGCACAGATCAATGTACCGCTGTTTGTAAATCAGGGCGATAAAGTCCAGATCGATACCAGAACCGGCGAATACCTCAAACGTGTCTGAATCAGATAAATAGATTCCGCAGCTGCCCCGACGACAGCCGGAGTCGTGTCCGTGCAGGCAGAGACACTGTCTGCGCGGAACTTATCTATGTTCCTGATTTTATTTCTTCTTTTTGATCTGATTCTCGATTTTCAGATTCCCTGTATTCTTATTTCCATTCTTTTTTCCGCCTCTTACCCGGTTTCTTTGCCTTTTTCATCTTATTGTTTTTTTGTTTTTGTCATCTGACTTCAGGTTTCACACTTCCCATTCGGAACATTTCAGATATTTCTTCCGAGCATCATCAACATTTGATCTTTTATTTCCCTTATCTTGAATTTCCTTTTATTTTTCCGAATTTCTTTTCCTTTTTATTCCTTTATCATTCCTTTCACAGCTGCCTGCCTCAGACGCATAGATCATTTTCGGCAAATCGCCATTTATCTCTTCTCTGTATACATTCGTTTTACAACCAGACAGTTGAATGTATCGTATCAGGATTTTATTAGAAATCTATCCGTTCTATTTCATAAATTCAAATAATAATGAAATATTCCATACACAATTTTTTTTAAGGAGGAATTCTTATGAGCTACAATGAGTTTGAACAGCTTCTGTTGCACGAGATGAAGGAGGACGCTGCTGACAGTATGGATGTCAGAGTCTGTGAAATTCGCAAAAACAATGGCGTCAGGCGCAGGGCGATTGTTCTGCGGGACAATACGGACTGCCCTCAGCCAATGCAGTACCTGGAAGATTATTACGACATGTGGGAAACCGGAGTTTCCATCCATCATATCGTGAATCTCATTCTTCAGGAACGTGAAAAAATGAGCGGTGTATACCGAAAGCTGCCCTCGGGTTTCTTTCAAAATTATGAGATGGTGCGGAAGAATCTCCGGTGTCATCTGATCAGTGAAAAGAAAAACCGGGAGCTTCTGCGCGAGGTGCCACATCTTAGATGGATGGATCTCGCAATAACCTGTGTATATGATCTGAGCGAGCCTGACTACCCGGATTGCATGATTCAGATCCGGAATGACCATCTGCAGATCTGGGGAGTCAGCGCGGATCAGATCATGAAGGATGCTATGGCTGCGACGGCAGAACACAGTGAGATACTTTTTCAGCCACTGGTAAGAATCCTGGAAGAGGATCTGAGATGCAGCGAAAGTGAGATTCCGGATACACCGCTGTATCTTTTGACCAATCAGTCCAGGATGTACGGAGCGGTGTGTATCGCACTCCCGGATGTGAAGGAGCATATCGCTCAAAGACTGGACAGCGACTATTTCATCATTCCGAGCAGCATTCATGAATGTCTGATCCTGCCGGATGACGGGATTTATCGGACATCAGAGCTTAACCGGATGGTCTGCGACATCAATCAGACGAATGTCGAAGATCAGGATGTATTGTCTGATCATGTGTATCTGTATAAGCAACCTGAAGCGAGAATGTATCGGGCGTGACGGAAATGTGCTCTCCGTAAGAGTCAAAAATACCTGTTGTCGTCTCTAATGTTCTTGTCCACTGGTGAGCAAGCTCCCCGTGGGACAAGAACATTGCGACTGGACTTATACAGTAGTTTGACATTTGCAGTGCTATGTGCTAAAATTCTTTTGTTGCGGGAATTTGAAATGCGTTTGTAGCTCAGGGGATAGAGCAACGGTTTCCGGTACCGTGTGGCGGGGGTTCGAATCCCTCCAGACGCGCGAAGGAACTGCCGGATAGATGTCTTGACATTTACCCGGCTTTTCTTATACCTGTAACTGAGATAACTGATATGCAGTCTGCTGCGCGGTTTTAAAGAGCTTATGGAACTAGCGGGGTTATAAAACGGCACCATAGTTCTGTAAATGTTTTACAGGCTGTACAGGCTTTGGATCGCTCTGTACTGCGCACTCCCGCAATTCACAGAAGGAGTACTGTTTTATGTCAGAAAATAACAGAAACAGAAAACCAAAACGTAAATATAATCCTGTTCTGGAATGGATTTCCGACCGTCTGAGATATATCGAACTGATTGCAGCGATCGTCGTAGTCATCCTCGTGCTTGTTTTTCTCGTACGAGGGATTCTTAAGAGAAACGAGCAGCCGCAGAATGCCACAGGCCAGGCAGTTCAGTCTGTCTCATCGACCGCGTCCGGCGTGGATTCATCCTCTGAGAACAACAGCGTAACACCGGCCGTCAGCTCGGGATCAGCTTCTGTAAGTTCTTCTTCTTCCGGTACGGACACACTTAAGAAGGATTCCGGAGATGTAAACGCCGCAGTTCAGACATATTTCGGTGATCTGATCTCCAGCGGAAACAGCGGAGCAATTGAGTCGTATTCGAACATTACGACGTATTCGTATCCGGGTCCTTCTGAGGGCACTTACATTGCTTTTGTGGAATACACGTACAAGTACAAGGACTACGCGGACACGATTCCTGGCCTTTCCGAATTCTATGTGGCACCTGATGACAGCGGCAAGCTTGTGATCTCGGATGATTCCTCAGAGGAGATTCAGAAGGCAATGAGTGACGCTGCATCCACAGAATCCGCAAAGGCGCTGATCGCCGATGTGCAGAGCAAGTATGATGCAGTTGTCAACGCGAATGAAGACCTCAAGAACTATATCTCAACGCTCGGCTCCAGTGCGTCTGACAGCAGTTCAGATGCGGGTACTGCCTCTGCGGATGACAGCTCCGGGAATAATGACAATGGCACGGATTCCACAGGAGACAGCGGCACGACAGATGAGACTGCGGGTGGCACAGCGGATACAGCCGCTGACACTGCGGCAGATGCGCAGTAAACGGCCATGCCCCGCAAGCGGGGTGCCACATACTGTATAAACCAACTGCTCCGTTGCGCCGCAATTTTTCGCAGCTGTCGCATACGGTATCTGTTATAGCTTTGCGGCATATTTCAGGCAGATTGTATAAGGCGGGAGCTGCTCTGCGCTGTGACTGTGGAGCATAAGTATATGTATTCATACAGCCGGTTCCGGATTTTTTGCTAGTTTTCTCCGGACCGGCTGTATTTGGAGAAATTCATGAGAATCAATAAATATCTGAGTGAGTGCGGAATATGTTCGCGCCGTGAAGCAGACCGGCTTGTGGAAGCCGGTCATGTTTCTATCAATGGGAAAAAAGCTGCACCGGGGTCACAGGTGGAAGAGGGAGATAAAGTTCTGGTCGATGGAAAAAGAGCTGTTCCGCCGATGGACAAGATCTATCTGAAGCTCTACAAACCCACCGGGATTGTATGTACCTTCGAATCCAGAGAAAAGAACAACCTGGGGGATTATCTGAAGTATCCGCGGCGTGTTACCTATGCCGGAAGGCTGGACAAGAATTCCGAGGGACTTCTGATTCTGACGGATGACGGCGACCTGATTCAGCAAATGATGACGGCGCGGAATTTTCATGAAAAGGAATACGAAGTAACAGTCAGCCGTGATCTTACGGAAGATTTTCTGGACAGAATGCGCGGGGGCATCTATCTCTCGGAACTTGGCGTAACGACAAGACCGTGTCGGGTAGAACAGACAGGGAGGCGCAGTTTTCGGATCATTCTGACACAGGGGCTGAACCGGCAGATCCGGCGCATGTGCAGGTACTGCGGATACGGTGTTCAAAGCCTGAAGCGTATCCGGGTCGTCAATGTGCAGATCGGTGATATGAAGCCGGGCGATCTGGCGGAGATGACGCCGGAGGAGATTTGCGGGCTGAAAGCGAGACTGAAAGGAACTCTGCCGGAGAGACAGGCAGGAGCGGCAGACAAGGGCTGTAATTTTACCGAAGAAGCAGGAAGATTCGACAGGTATGGACAGGGATTATCCCGGAGGAACAGGTGAGAAATGAATTTTGATGCGTATAATGAACTGAAGAAGACGATCCTGCATCACATGGATCTGTATTACAACCGCAATGAACCGGAGATCACGGATTATGAATATGATCAGCTGATGCAGAGATTAAAGGCGGCCGAAGAAGAACATCCGGAATGGATTACCCCCGATTCTCCGTCTCAGATTATCGGCGGAGTCGCAAAAAGGGAAGCCGGTGTAAAGATCGTCCACAATGTTCCTATGCTCTCGATCGAAGATGTCTTTCACTACGAGGATGTCACAGAGTGGGTGAAGAAGGTCCTTTCTATGCATCCGGATGCTCAGTTTTCCGTTGAACAGAAAATTGACGGCCTGTCAATGACGCTTCGTTACCGGGGCAGCGGCTCGGGAACCATGCTTCTGGAGACGGCGGAGACCCGTGGCGACGGATTCACCGGAGAGGATGTGACGGCAAATGCCATGGTGATCCCGAGCGTACAGAGAACCATCCGTGCGCCGTATGACTATCTTGAGCTGCGCGGAGAGGTCTATATGACCCATGAGGATTTTGAACGCTATAATGATGAGCAGGAGAAGAACGGCAGAAAGACGGCGGCGAATCCACGAAATCTGGCAGCGGGAACCCTTCGGCAGCTCGATCCTTCCATTACGAAGAAGCGTGGTCTTCGCATGTTTATTTTTAATGTGCAGGATGGCCCGGCAGAACTGATGGAGCGTCACGACAGAGCGCTGGACTGGCTCTCGGAGAGAAAGATAGAAACCGTCAGTCACACGCTATGCAGCAGCCCGGAAGAAGTGCTTCAGGCGATCACCCGCATCGGTGAGATGCGGGACGAGCTTCCCTATGATATTGACGGCGCGGTTGTTAAAATTGATCAGATCGCATACCGGTCGGATTTTCCGGCTGGGAGCAAGTACTCTGCCGGACACATCGCCTACAAATATCCGCCGGAAGAGCGGCCCGTTGTGATGGAATCCATCGAGGAAACGGTTGGAAGAACCGGAAAGATCGGATTCATCGGCCATGTATATGATAAGGAAACAGGAAAGCCGGCAAGGCTGTGCGGTACCAGCGTCTCACGTGTGACGCTGCACAATCAGGATTATATCCGTGATATGAAAATCGGAATCGGAGGCGTCTACAGGATACGTAAGAGCGGAGACATTATTCCGAAACTGACGGGATGCATCACAGAACCGGAACAGGTCTATCAGGCCTCCCGCTTCTGTCCGATCTGCGGACAGCCGCTGATCCGTGAAGAGGACACGGCTGATATCCGATGCGTGAATCCCTCCTGCCCCGCGCAGCTGACGCGCACGATTTCATATTTTACCTCGAGAAACTGCATGGATATTACAGGTCTCGGGGAGACACTGGTCGATGAGCTGGTGAAGGAGAGCTATCTCAGAAATTACGCGGACATCTATTGCCTGAAGGAGCATCGGGACGAGCTGATCGAAAAAGGAATTATCGGCAAGGAAAAAAATACGGATAAAGTTCTGGCAGCCATCGAGAAATCCAAATCCAACAGTCCCGTCAGGCTTCTGACCGCACTCGGAATCCGCAATGTAGGCGGGTCAACAGCGCGCGAACTGATGAAGCATTACCGGAGCATCCGGGAACTGGAGGCAGCAGGAGAAGATGATCTTGTACAGATTCCGGATATCGGCGAAACGACAGCGCGAGATATCGTGAGCTTCTTCTCAAACGAAGAGAATCAGAAGATCCTGAACAGACTCTCGGACTATGGCGTAAAAATGGAAATGGAGAAAGAAGATACCACGGATAAGCTTGCAGGACTCACCATTGTAGTGACCGGAACACTTCCAACCCTCGGAAGGGCAGAGGCAAAGGCCCTGATTGAGAAAAACGGCGGAAAATGCACAGGTTCCGTATCCAGGAAGACGAGCTATCTGGTAGCCGGCGAAGCCGCGGGAAGCAAATTGGAGAAGGCACAGGCGCTCGGCGTTCCTGTCATCGATGAGGCGGGACTGCTCGCGATGCTGTCTTGAACGTCAGTTGGGGAAAGCGTATAATATACGCATATGACTGCCAGAAAATGTAATCGCTATAGCCCTGCGGACGCAGGATGCAGCACTTTTATATACGAAAAGAGGATTCCATATGCCTATTAAGATTCAGAATGATATTCCCGTCAAGGAGGTTCTTGAAAAAGAGAATATATTTGTCATGGATGAGGACCGCGCAATACACCAGGACATCCGTCCGCTGCAGATCCTGATTCTGAATCTGATGCCGCTGAAGGAAGATACGGAGCTTCAGCTTCTCCGCTGTCTGTCAAATTCACCGCTTCAGATTGATATTACCTTCATGGTTCCTGCCTCTCATCACGTGAAGAATACTTCGATCAGTCATATTCAGAAGTTTTATGTGACGTTTGAAGATATCTGCAGAGAATATTATGACGGGATGATTGTGACCGGCGCGCCGGTTGAACTGATGGAGTTTGAAGAGGTGGATTACTGGGATGAACTCTGTGAGATCATGGACTGGTCGGAAAAGCATGTGACTTCAACCATGTATCAGTGCTGGGGCGCACAGGCGGCGATGTATCATTTCTACGGGATTCAGAAAAGGCTTCTCGACCACAAGATGTTCGGCCTCTTCGAGCATCAGATTCATAAGCGCAAGATTCCGCTGGTCAGAGGCTTTGACGACGTATTCCTCTGTCCGCATTCCCGTCACACCGAAATTCCGATGGATGAGCTTCTGCATCACCCGGAGATTACGGTTCTCACGGATTCGGATGAGGCCGGTTTTTTCCTTGGAATGGCAGACGACGGAAGGAAGGTCTTCGTACAGGGCCATCCGGAGTATGACCGCATGACCCTTGACCGGGAGTATAAACGGGATCTGGCAAAAGGGATGGATATCGCTATGCCGGAGAACTATTATCCGGACGATGACCCGGAGAAGAAGCCGCTGCTGACCTGGAGGGCGACGTCTGCGGCTCTTTACGCGAACTGGATCAATTATTATGTATATCAGGTAACACCGTACGATATGTACGGCACCCCGGATTTCAGATGACGGAGGAGCACGGGAATGCAGTGATTGCTATTGCTGCATCATTTCCCGTGCTTTTCTGTGTATAGAAGAACGAGTCGCTGTTTTTCATGACAAAGTACATGAGACAGGATCAGATGTACACAGCATCACGCAGACAGGAGGAAGGGAATGAACATCTTTGATATTATAGGGCCCGTGATGGTCGGACCTTCCAGCTCTCATACCGCAGGCGCCGTGAAGATCGGAAATGTCTGCCGGAAGCTGACCGGAGAGAAAATCACCGATGCGGAGATTCTGCTGCACGGATCATTTCTGGCGACAGGCAGGGGGCATGGAACCGATAAGGCGCTGGTCGCCGGCCTGATGGGCTTCGCGGTGGATGACAGCCGGATTCCGGACAGCTTCCGTATTGCAGAAGAGGAAGGACTGAGATACCGTTTCGGCGCGATCGATCTGGGAGAAGACGCACATCCGAATTCGGTCCGTATGAATCTGACTTCGGAGTCCGGACGAAAGCTGGAGGTTCAGGCTTCTTCGATCGGCGGGGGAAGGATCATGATTAACCGGATCGACGGACTGGAGGCAAACTTCAGCGGAGATCTTCCGACGCTGATCGTTCACAATCTGGATCAGCCCGGTCATGTGGCAGAGGTGACCAGTATGCTGGAGCATAAATCTGTGAATATCGCGACGATGCAGCTCTATCGCTCGGGAAGAGGCGGCCATGCGGTGATGGTCATTGAATGTGACCAGGAAATTCCGCGTGAGTCGCTGAAATGGCTGGAACATCTGGAGGGGATCGAGAAGGTGACTTATTACAGCCTGCAGGAGGAAACTTAAAAGCAGTGTTCCATCTCCGGATGGAGAACAGAAAATGTTCAGGCGCGGCGCTCCGGACAGTCAGAAAATTTCGCAGACATATGTACAGACAGGGAACAGAAAATGTTCAGGCGCGGCGCTCCGGACAGTCAGAAAATTTCATAGACATATCTACAGACAGGGAACAGAAAAATTCAGGCAAAGGGCAGTAGATTCGTGCATAAGCGTGGGAGGAGAAGCTTGTATCATTCACTAGAAGAAATTGTGAAGGTTTGCAGTGAACAGCAGATTCCATTCTGGAAGGCAGTCATTCTGGACGATTGCAGAGAGGAAGGAATTTCAGAAGAGGAATCCATGAGCAAAATGGAGGAAATCTACACCGCTATGCGGGATTCGGATATCAACTATGATCCGGATCTGTATTCCGCGAGCGGCCTGGTCGGAACTGATGCACAGAAGCTGCGCCGGTATCATGAGGGTGTGAAAGGCATTGTCGGAGATTTCTGCGGAAAGGTCATGGAGCGGGCGCTGAGAGTGGCAGAGTCAAATGCCTGTATGAAGCGGATTGTAGCGGCACCGACGGCGGGATCATGCGGTGTTGTTCCGGCAGTCCTGATATCCATGCAGGAAAAATACCACTTTCCGGATCGGAAAATGGCAGAATCTCTGTATGTAGCCTCAGGAATCGGAGGTGTCATCGCGCTGAGAGCCTGCCTTGCCGGTGCGGAAGGAGGCTGTCAGGCGGAGATAGGCTCTGCTTCGGCGATGGCCTCCGGCGCGGCTGTCTATCTGCTCGAAGGCTCGTCAGAGGCAATTATTCATGGAAGCGCAATTGCTCTGAGCTCACTTCTCGGGCTTGTCTGTGATCCGGTCGCCGGGCTGGTAGAGGTGCCGTGCGTGAAGCGGAATGTCATCGGAGCGTTGAATGCTGTTTCATCTGCCGAGCTCGCTATGGCGGGGATCCGAAGCCGTATACCGCCGGACGAGGTGATCGACGCGATGAAGAGTATCGGCAGAAGCCTTCCATCCGAGCTCAAGGAGACCGGAAGAGGCGGTCTTGCCGCAACTCCGGAGGGGCAGAAGATCAGAGAACGTCTTCATGGTATCTGAGGTATGCGCGCATGTGACGGGAGGCCTTCACGGGAACAGATGAAACAACATCCGGCGAGGACTGCTGCTTACCGCCATGGCTGGGCGTCAGGCCTTTACGGGAACAGATTGAGCATCATCGCTGCCCGGTCTGCGGTGACCGCCTCAGTATTGTTGAGGAAGATGACATCCTGTATCTGATGATCCGATACAAACTGCGTCAGATTGCCGTTATAGTAGCGGTAATCGATCACATACAGATTCTGATAATGATCAACCAGCCATGGCACGAAGCAGTTTCCAAAGGATTCCTTCAGAATGAGACAGGAGGAACCGTCTGTAATTGCCGGATTATGAATCTCTTCATAGGGCTGATCACCCGCAATAAAGGCGAGATATTTATTTTCTGATGAAAAGGTGCTCGCATCCGCCACAATCGGATACGAATATGAGTTTCCGTTTTGATCAGTGTAGGTCATCTCGTTTGTTCCGTTCGGAATCCAAGCCTGTACAGTGTCAGGGTTATTTCCAAGAGCGGAGGACTGGTTGCTCAGAGAATAGTAAGTGCCGATGAAGCCGGGGAAATCCTTCTCCTGAAGATCACTGGTGGTGTGAGCAGTGATGCCCTTCGCCTTGCAGAATTCCTGATACGCATAGTATGCGCCGAGGGAGGTCCAGTGGTGGTCAGTCCGGAAATACAGATACTCGGAGTTGTGGCTGACAAGGGTATCAAATACGGAGACCTTTTTTACGGAAGGATCCATCCTGTCGTAGGCATAACGGATGGCCTCCTTCTGACTGGATCCTCCGAGGGATTTCTGAACGTCTTCACTGAGATCCACGCCGAATCCGGTCGGAATGATCATATCGTAAAGGTTCATCTGCTGACCGACGCGGGATTTTACCGTATTGATCATCGAGGCGTACGCATCTGCATTTTCCTGATTAAAATAGTAAATATCAAATCCGCGGTCTCCGGTGATGTAGACCTGACCGACCGCGTCCGGAACCTCGTGAATGGTTCCGTCCTTCTCCGTGGATTGTGCCGCCGTGGAAGAGGCGTCAGATGCACTGGATGATCCGGCGTCTGCGGAAGATGCGGAAGAGGAGCGGTTTTCCGTTGACGACAGGGAGTCGGAGGAAGAAACGGCTTGTCCGTCGGTGATGCTCTCCGCAGTCGAGCTTTGATCCACGACCGGTGCGAGACTGACTGAGGAGGTATCCGGGATCGCATCTGCGGCTGACTCTGATGCGGTTCCGTACAGAGCAGTGCCGCGGATTCCGTACCAGTTCTCAATCTCCGAGTCCACGGTCAGCATGGCGTCACGTGTCGGATAGGTGTCGGAATACCAGGTCACGAGTTCATCGAAAAAATCTCCGTTCCAGATGCCGGAGATAGAAACCTGCGGAAGCTTTGCAAGGGTTCTTTTTTCCAGAAGAGAGATTTTCGGGCGAAGATCCATATTGAGACCGAGAATGCCGAAGACGCCGAAGCCGACGCAGAACGCGGCGCAGTACAGCTTCTGCCAGCGCCTGAGACAGCGGACGTTCTTTTTGAGATAGTTATGTATATCTTTTTCTTTTCCTTTTTTCTTTTGATTTTTCATGAATGCAAGCCTCTCAGATGATAGGTCATGAATGCGGGCCTTTCAGATGATATAAGTCATAAATGCAGGCTTCTCGGATGATATAAGTCATGAATGCAGGCTTCTCAGATGATAAGCCGTGAATGCGAGCCGCTCAGAACTGGTTATACAGGAACGGATGATAAGTTGCTCCCGCAAGTGCGCAGATCGCCAGCACAAAACAGATACCGGCGAAGGCGAGCCGCAGAGCATAGAAACCGTTTTTGGACACACGTTTTTCCTGCATGTTAATCTCTGCACGGTGGGAGAGAGCGGGAAACAGCGGGGTTGATACCAGAACACAAAGTATCAGGATGAACAGGTTGTTCTTCACCGTTAGAAGGATGGAGACATCCTGCCAGCCGGAGGACCAGTTCAGGAAATAAGAGAGTGCTGTTTTCAACTGCCTGAAATCCGTGAACCGGAAAATCACCCATCCGAAATTGAACACCAGAATCGTATACAGATGTCCGAGGATTCTGGCGGGAACCGACGACGCGTCATGCCCGGTGCTGCCGCTGCCTGCTTTTCTCCCCTTTCGGATACGGCCGACGAGGTTTTCGAGAAAAATAAACACAAAATAATACAGTCCCCACAGGATGAAGTTCCAGTCCGCGCCGTGCCACAGGCCGGTGAGAAGCCAGACGGCCAGAAGGTTTAACGTCTGTCTTGCAAAGCCCCTGCGGTTTCCTCCCAGCGGGATATAGATGTAGTCCCGGAAAAAGGAAGACAGGGATATATGCCAGCGACGCCAGAAATCCTTTACAGACGTAGCAATATAGGGATAGTTAAAGTTTTCCTTATAGTGGAATCCGACAGCCCTGCCGAGGCCGATCGCCATGTCCGAGTAGGCGGAGAAGTCCAGATACATCTGAAGCGTGAAGCATATTGAGCCGAGGATGGCAGAAGCGGGGGAGACTGCTGCGATTCCACGGGAAGCCGGAAAAAGCTGATCGGCGAGTGTCCCCATATGATCTGCCAGGATGGTTTTTTTGGCAAGGCCAAGAGAAAACCGGTACATACCCTCAGAAAAGGTGCGTCGGTCCATGATGCGGTGATCAAGCTCCCTGCGCATATCCGTGTAACGGACAATCGGTCCCTGCAATATGGTATGAAAACAGATCACGTAAGTGAGAAATACCGGAAAGCTTTTCTGAGCGGATACCTTTTCGTGATACACATCCGCAGTGTAGGAAATCAGCTTGAACGTATAAAAGGAAATGCCAAGCGGAAGCACGGCAGAGGGCACGGTCAGTTTGGTCCCGAGCGCCTGGTTGAGATTTGAGAATACAAAACCCGTGTATTTGAAACCTCCGAGGATCACTAGAAAAATCAGAACCGATATCGCCAGAAGACTTTTTTGCAGTCTCTTCTTTCCCGCGGATTTCTCGATCCTGAGACCGAAAAACCATCCGAGAAAAGCCTCCGCAGTCAGAAGAATCAGGAAACGAAGGCCGCCGAACAGATAGAAGAGCATAGAAAAAAGAAGCAGTATGACGTTTCTACTTGACTGCTTCGGGAATATCTTATAAATTAGAAAAAATGCCGGCAGAAAGCCGAGGATAAAAAACATACTGGAAAATGTCATAAATCACCTGATCATATATGTTTTTATGTTTTGTGTTAAATAGGTTTATGTGTTTTCATCGGCGGTTTTTCCGCATTGCTAGTTTATGATGGAAACAGATATGTGTCAAGTAGACAACGGAGGAGATCATGCTGCTGGATGTACTGAAAGATACACTGACGGATACACTGAAACTGATTCCATTCCTGTATATTACATATCTCCTGATGGAATGGTTGGAGGAGAAGGCACAGGAGAAAACGATTTCGATGCTTCAGCGCGCGCGTCGTCTCGGACCGATCGTCGGAGCGGCAACCGGAGTGATCCCGCAGTGCGGATTTTCCGCGGCCGCGGCAAGCATGTACTCCGGCGGGGTGATCACGGTTGGAACGCTGCTCGCCGTTTTTCTCTCAACCTCTGATGAAATGCTTCCCATCTTCATCTCGGAGCAGGTAAATATCAAGACAATTGTATCTGTGATCGGGACAAAGATTATTCTGGGCGCGATTTCCGGCCTGATTGTCGATGCATTTCTTCGGGTCTACCGGAAAAAACACCCACGGAAGGATCGTCACATTCACGACCTCTGTGAGCAGGACAACTGTCACTGCGAGGAGGGAAATATTTTTCTCTCCGCCTTTCGCCATACGATAGAAATTACGATCTTCATCCTGATCATCACCTTTCTTGCAGGACTTGCGATTGAGGGGATTGGAGAGGAAAGGGTCGGTGCCTTTCTGTCCGGGGAGCCATTGCTGGGTGTAGCGCTTTCCGGGCTGATCGGCCTGATTCCGAACTGCGGGGCTTCCGTCACAATTACCGAGCTCTATCTGAAGGGAATCCTGACCTCGGGTCAGATGATGACCGGCCTGTTGATCGGTGCCGGCGTCGGGCTGCTGATTCTGTTCCGCTCGGATCGCAGGTATTTGAAGGATAATATCAAAATTACAATTGCGCTCTATCTCATCGGCGTATTCTGGGGGCTTGTGATCGACCGGCTCGGGATCGTCTTCTGAGACGCGAACAGGCTGCCGTTTGAGAAGCGTCAGTAGTACTAAGAAAGAAGTTGCCATGAAGAATCAGAAAACAAACAAGAAAGACCGGAATCCAGAACATCAGAAGTCATATCTGAGAGATCAGAAGGCGGCTGCAAAGATGAATCAAAAAGATGCAGAACCGCAAACAGATGAAGCGGATTTTCTGAAATGTCCGGTTTTCAGGAAATGCGGAGGCTGCGAATTCCGGAATATTACGTATGAAGAGCAGCTGAAGGTAAAGGAGAACCGGGTGAGAAAAGAACTGGAGGGACTCGCGCGGACAGAGAAGATTGCCGGCATGTCCTATCCTTATTTTTACAGAAATAAGGTTAATGCCGCATTTCAGAGAAAGAAGGACGGGAGCATCGTATCCGGAGTTTATGAGGCGGGAACACATCGTGTCGTTCCGGTCGAGAGATGCCTGATCGAAGACCAGAGAGCCGACCGCATCATCGGGACGATCCGGAGACTGGTTCCTTCTTTCCGGATCACCATCTACAATGAGAATTCCGGATATGGACTGCTCCGCCATGTAATGGTGCGGGTCGGACATAAGACCGGTCAGATCCTCGTGACTCTGGTAGTGACATCTCCGATTTTTCCCTCGAAGAATAATTTTGTAAAGGCTCTCCGGAAGGAGCACCCGGAGATTACATCAATCGTGCTGAATCTCAATGAAAAAAATACGAGCATGGTTCTCGGGGAGAGGAATATTGTCCTCTATGGAAAGGGATATATCGAGGACATCCTCTGCGGGAAGAAATTCCGGATCTCTCCGTCTTCCTTCTATCAGATCAATTCGATTCAGACAGAGGTGCTCTACAGGAAGGCAATTGAGCTGGCTGCTTTGACTGGAAGGGAGAAGGTTTTTGACGCCTACTCCGGGATCGGGACGATCGGAATCGCGGCGTCGGGCAGCGCGAGCGAAGTTACGTGCGTGGAGCTGAATGAGGATGCTGTGCGAGACGCCAGGTATAACGCCCGGATAAACGGAGTGCGGAATATTCGTTTCTATCAGGATGATGCCGGAAGATTTCTGGAGAGGATGGCAGCGGCAGGGGAGAAGGTGGATGTGCTGTTCATGGATCCTCCCAGATCGGGCAGTACCGAGACCTTCATAGATTCCGTGTCCTCCATGAAGCCGGAACGGATCGTGTATATCTCGTGCAACCCGGAGACGCTTGCCAGAGATCTGCGGTATTTCAGAAAACGCGGTTACCGTGCAGGTAAGGCATATCCGGTGGATATGTTTGCGTGGAGCGGATCAATAGAGACAGTGGTGGCACTGCAGCAGTAAAACACCATGCTGAAAACGACGCCGTATCCTGTAAGGGCTGAGGGCAGCTCTGTGCTTCGCATTCCCGCAGTTCTAAGGTATTGGCAACTCTCGCAGATGCCACAGGTGACCGACATTTAAAATAATGATGTCTGCCCGACATTTAAAATAATCATGTCTGCCCTTGAATTTATAAATTAATATGTTACAATTATGTTACATATAATATTTTTGGTTATTTGTTCAGGGTGATGGGCATGAATCTGTACGAAGCAATATTTGTAAGAAAATCCGTTCATAAATATATATTTGAGCCGCTGCAGGAGAGTTTGCTCAATGAAATCCGTTCTCACTATGCGGAATTGCCCAATCTGCTTGGAGATTTTGAGACAGATATCCTGATCTGTGAAAACATCAGAAAATCCTTTCATATCCGTCAGCTTCACCGGGTAAAGGCGCCTTACTATATGCTCTTTTATTCGAGGGATACGGCGCGCTGCCAGATGAATATGGGATACCTCATGGAACAGATGAATCTGTATCTGTGCTGTAAAGGACTGGGTGCATGCTTCGTCGGAAGTACAGCGGTTCCGGGCAGTCTGCAGCAAAAAGGCAGCATGAAACTGATCGGAATTCTTGCCTTCGGAAAAAGCAAGGAATCTCCGGTAAGAAGCAGGGGAGAGGCAAAAAGGCTGCCTCTGGACGAGCTGTGCGTGTTCAAGGAAGTTCCCCGCTCGTGGATGAAGCAGCTGCTTGAAGCGGCGAGATATGCTCCCTCCTCGATGAATATTCAGCCCTGGAGATTTGTGGTTTTCGACGACAGGATCCACGTTTTTACGAAGAAACACAAGGCGGACAATCTGGAGAAGTACCGGTGGGAGGAGGTAAACTTCGGAATCATGTTTGCCAACATCATGATTACCGCAGAAGAACTCTGGCTGGATGTAGATCTGATCCGACTGGAGAACATCACACAGAAGAGCTTCCCGAACAATCAATATGTTCTGAGTGCCATCATGAGATCCTGAAGAAAAAATAAATTATCTATTGACAAATGGATACAGTTATTGTATCCTCAATATCGTCAGTTTTGAAGAAACGAGCTGATATGTAAATAAGTAAGTGCGCGAGTGGCTCAGGGGTGGAGTACAACCTTGCCAAGGTTGGGGTCGCGGGTTCGAATCCCGTCTCGCGCTGCTCAAAAGCTCCGGATGCCTTTCATACAGGTCTTCGGAGCTCTTTTACTGTATAAGTCCAGTCGCAATGTTCTTAGCCCACGGGGAGCTTGCTCACCAGTGGGCAAGAACATTAGCGACGACAACAGGTATGAGCACGAAGTGACGCGTAAGCGGCACGGAAGTGCGAATATGCGCGGGCAGTGAGCCTCATCCGCTCACACAAAGTGTGAAGCGGTGGGGCGAACGCCGCGACAGACCGACGAAGTCGGTCACCTGTTAGCGGCACGGAAGCTGCGAAGCAGCGAAGTGACGCGGGGACTTATACAGTATGTGGCCCAATAAATTTCGGAAACGCAGACAGGCCGCCTGTCGCGAAGCGTGTGTAAGAGACTGTATGCGATTTCAAGTCCAGTCGCAATTTCCTTGCCCACGGGGAGCTTACTCACCAGTGGGCGAAGAACATCAGCGACGACAGCAGGTATGAGCATGGAGCGGTGAGAAGCAACGCAGGAATGCGGATAACGAAATCGTCTATGCGCGCCTTCTTTTTTATGCTATTATTAAAAAGAATAGCGACAGAGTACCCGCTGATCATGAGCGTTGCGCATCTGCCAGTTTTACATCGATTCTATTCAATAAAGTTCATCGTGGTGCGGGGACTTATACAGATTGTGTCGCACCGCTTGCGGGGCATGGACGTTTACTTTACAATCCAGAGATTGAGAGGAGAATATTATGTATGACGTTACAGCGATGGGTGAATTACTGATTGATTTTACGCCTTGCGGCACCAGTGAGGCAGGCAGGACACTGTTTGAGCAGAATCCGGGAGGAGCTCCGGCTAACGTTCTGGTTGCGGCTTCCAGGCTTGGCATGAAAACCGCCTTTATCGGAAAAGTCGGAGATGATATGCACGGACGTCTCCTCAAAAAGACGCTGGACGAGAATCATGTCAATACGGAGGGACTGAGAATTGATCCTGATTATTTCACAACGCTTGCCTTCGTGACGCTTCATGACGGCGACCGTGAATTTTCGTTTGCCAGAAAGCCCGGAGCTGACACCATGATCCGCTCGGACGAGGTCAATATGGACATTATCAACCAGACACGGATCTTCCATTTCGGGTCCCTGTCACTCACCGATGAACCGGCAAGGAGCGCTACAATTTTTGCCGTAGAACAGGCAAAGAAGGCAGGAGCGATCATTTCCTACGATCCGAATTACCGCGCGCCGCTGTGGAAAAGTGAGGAAGAGGCCAAGACGCAGATGCGCTCCGTTGTCAAGTATGTGGATATTATGAAGCTGTCTGATGAGGAGACAAAGCTTCTGACGGATATCGAGGATCCGTATGATGCTGCCGGAGCACTTCTGGATGAAGGAGTGAAGTGCGTCGTGGTAACTCTCGGTAAGGACGGAGCGATGCTCCGCACGAAGAATTTTGTGGTAAAGGCACCTTCTCAGACCAGAAAGGTTGTCGATACGACAGGCGCGGGAGATTCCTTCTGGGGAGGCCTTCTCTCAAGATTTGCCGAGTTCAAGATCAGACCGGAGGATCTCGATCAGGAGCAGGCGGCAGAGTTCATAAGATTTGCGAACATTGTAGCCGGTCTCTGCGTGGAAAAGCGCGGCGCGATTCCCGCAATGCCCGAAAAGAAAGATGTTTTGCAGATCTTTAACCTGAAGCTGGATAAATTCTGATGCGGCTGCCTTTTCATCTGATGCAGACAATTACATTTCATTTTCAGAAGACTGCGTGTGCGAATGAGTAGAAAAACCGAACATAAGAAAACAGACAGAAGGGAAAGGATGGAGCGGAAACGCCGGCTGATTGCCGGCGTGATCGCCATCATTCTGGCACTTCTGATGATTGTCACACTTGTTCTCCCGGCGATGGCTGCGGAGAATACAGACAATACAGGGGAGACGGGAGCGGACACCTTAAATGCGGTGGCCGTTTCTTCGTCTTCGGCTGAAAATCTGCAGGGAACAGAGGCGGTGACAGCTTCCTCCCCGGGAACAGCAATCCGGTCCGTTTCTTCCGGAAATGACAATTCCGGAAATGGCAATCAGAAGAAATACGGAATCTATATCGACAACATCAATGTGACAAATATGACGCGAAGTCAGATGGAAAAGGCTGTCGAGACAAGGCTCAAAGAGCTCTCGGATGATGTCATTGTTCTGCACGCAGGAGACAATCAGGTGCGGACAACGGCCGGAGCGCTCGGGCTTACATATACGAATAAAGATGTCGTCGATGAGGCATTGTCGATCGGTAAAAAGGGCAACATCTTCAAACGTTTTCTGGCGGAGAGGCAGCTTGAAAAGGACGGACCGATTGTTCTCGACCTGGATTTTGCGGTGTCCCGGTCTGATGTCAGCACGGTGCTCGCGAAAAATGCCAATGCACTGAACTGCAGCCCGCAGTCAAACGGCGTTGTCTTAAACGATGACAACACCTTTACGCTCACACCCGGGAAGGCCGGAGTAGCACTGAACAATAAGGCATCGGTTCAGAAAATCATGGACTATTTTGCCAGCGACTGGCACGGCGGT
Organism: Bilifractor sp. LCP19S3_H10; assembly: GCF_052119185.1. Lineage (NCBI taxonomy): Bacteria > Bacillati > Bacillota > Clostridia > Lachnospirales > Lachnospiraceae > Bilifractor > Bilifractor sp. LCP19S3_H10. Next base: position 80,363 of record NZ_JBQKFT010000003.1, on the reverse strand, counting down.
GAGGGAGGCATTACACTGGAGTACAGCACAACCGAATATGCGGACAAGTCCACAGAGCTTTCGAAGATTACAGATCTTCTGGGAAGCGCTACGACCGGTTATCAGACCGGGGATACGAACCATGATACCAATGTGAGGCTTGCTGCGGAGCATATCAACGGAACGGTATTGTATCCGGGCGAAGAGTTTTCCGCGGAGAAGGTCATCGGTCCTACCACAAAGGAATATGGATTCCTGCCGGGTGACACCTATGAAAACGGCAAAGTTGTAGAGTCTTATGGAGGAGGAGTGTGTCAGACAACGACGACGCTCTACGACGCGGTTCTGGCAGCTGAGCTCAAAGTGACGGAACGGCACAACCACTCCTATCTGGTATCATATGTCGAACCAGGATTGGATGCGTCGATTTCCGAGGGACTGATGGACTTCCGCTTTGAGAATAATACATCCGCGCCGATCTATATACAGGCGGTGACAAAAAACGGCTATCTGACCTTCAATATTTACGGTCAGGAGACAAGAGATGCTGACCGGACGATATCTTTCGAGAGCAGGACGATCAGCACGACGGATGTGGAGTCGGAATACGAGACCGACAGCTCCGAACCGTACGGAAGCATTACGGTATCCGGAGGTATACAGGGCGTCGAGGCCGAGCTCTACAAGGAAATCTACATCAACGGGCAGCTTGATTCGGAAGAACTGGTAAATCGCAGCAGCTATTCGATGATGCCGCTCACCTATACAATCGGTACAGAAAACGCTGACAGTGAGACGCTGCAGGCTATTCAGGCAGCCATCGCGACAGGTGATCTGGCAACGATACAGTCAGCGGTCGGCAATGGTTCGATTGTTGAGAGTGATGTGATCGAGAATTGAACAATGTACCTTCATTCCTACAGTATCCGGTGCAGTGCCAGAGGCCGGACTGTGGAAGTGTCAGAAATGGCCGGTCAGACTCGTTACAGGAATCGAAAGCATCGGGTACAGAAATTTTGAGGCGATAATATGAGAGTTGGAAAAATTTCAGAAGCGGTACTCAACCGGTCTGTTCTCAAGGAGATCCGCCACAGCGGATCTGATCTGACAGCCGGACCGTATGAGGGAGGAGACGCCGCCATCCTGAGAACGGGTGAGAGTACAGTGATCTCGTCATCGGTTTCTCTTGATCTTGATGCGGATCCGGTGATCCGGACAATCCTTGCGATCCATGCGGCGATAAACAATCTCGCCGCTGCGGGAGCGGCGGGCCGTGCGGTGATTCTGGACCTCATTCTCACAGAAGATACCGGGGAAGCTGTCCTGAAGAAAATCCTGCGGGCGGCGGAACAGACGGCTGAAAATCTTGGCGTAAGTATCGCCGGCGGTCATACAACGGTCAGTCGGTCCGTGAGAAGCGAGATCATTGCCGTGACGGGAATCGGTGTGCCTTCGGACAGGGAGAGCTGCTCTGTGGCTCAGTGCGCATCGTCCGCCAGGAGAGACAGCGTTGCTGCACATACAAAAGCGGATTGGTCTGCTGCGAAGGAGAGATGTTCGGAGAAATCCTGTAATGAGAAGCGCAGCTTCGACATCGTTATGACAAAATCAGCAGGAATCGCGGCATCCATGCTGCTTGCCTCAGAACAAGAGAAGATACTTTCCGGAAGATTTACCGGAGATATCATCGAGACCGCGAAAAAATTCAGAGAGGATCTCTCTGTCGTCCCGGAGGCTGAAATTGCAGGGGCAGACTGCGAGACGGTACGGATGCATGATATATCGGAGGGAGGAGTGTTCGGCGCACTCTGGGAGCTTGCGGAAGCAGAGGGCGCAGGACTGGAGATCAATCTGCGGGAGATACCGATCCGGCAGGAAAGTGTGGAAATCTGTGAGTTTTTTAATCTGAATCCATACCAGATTTATTCGGAAGGTTCTCTTCTGGTTCTTACCGGGAGGGGAGACGCATTGACGGAAGAACTTGTAAATGCCGGAATTCCAGCAAAAGTCATCGGAAGAACCACATCGGGAAGAGACAGAATCCTGCACAACCAGGGAGAAATCCGTTATCTGGACAAGCCGCAGCAGGATGAGATATACAAATTGTGGCGGGGGAAAGACTGCTGATCAAAGAAAGCTACAGCAGGATGAGATATACAAATTGTGGCGAGGGAAAGACTGCTGATCAAAGATAATCAGAGATAATCAGAAAAAACGGAGAAACCTATGGCACATTTCAATATTGTACTTCATGAACCGGAGATTCCATCGAACACCGGAAACATCGGCCGCACCTGTGCCGCCACGGGGGCAAGCCTTCACCTGATAGAGCCGCTGGGGTTCCACTTGTCGGAGAAATCTGTGAAAAGGGCGGGAATGGATTACTGGAGCAGTCTGGATGTCACCAGATACCTTGATTATGAGGACTTCATCGGACAGCATCCCGGTGCAAAAATCTACTACGCTTCCACGAAGGGACCGCGCTGCTATACAGATGTATCCTTTGAAGACGAGTGCTACATAATGTTCGGGAAGGAAAGCGCCGGCATCCCGGAGGAGATCCTGTACGATAATCAGGCAACGACAATCCGTATTCCGATGCTGGACACGATCCGTTCTCTGAATCTCGCGAACTCTGTGTCAATCGTTCTCTACGAGGCTCTCCGTCAGCACAACTTTGAGGGAATGCTGGAAGAGGGACAGCTGCGGAACTATACCTGGAGAGTCTGATGTGGCAGATCCGCCCGACTATCTGCGGACCGAAGAGGCCGGTTGCATGCAGCAGATGCGAGCGTGGTGAAGCGGAGAGGCAGCGGGCTTTAATTTCAGATGCTTTGCTGACTATATTTACAGACACTTATGCCCGCAAACGGGGCACCACAAACGCAGGCAGGGCACCACAAACCGTATAATGGCGGTTTGCTGAGTGAACCGAAGACTGTCGCGGAATCCCGGGCAATTTTTCGGAAACCGGATCAGAATTCATCGTGCTGCTGTGACGCCTGCGTGATGGTCGATGGCTCCGTCAGATCTTCAGGAGCCGGCTTCAGTGAGAAAATAAATTCTGTCCCGACTCCCTCTGTGCTGATCACGGTAATCGTCTGTTTGTGTTGATTGATAATTTCCTTTACGATCGACAGACCGAGTCCGTTTCCCTTTCTCTCGCGTCCTCTTGACGCGTCACTCTTGTAAAAACGATCCCATATCTTGTTCAGGGATGCTCTTGGTATGCCGGCGCCGTGGTCACGGACCGTGCAGAACACCTTGTCGTGCCGGATATCACTTTCCAGTTCGATGACAGAGCCGTCCCGGCTGAATTTTATCGCATTGTCAATCAGGTTGTAGAGAACCTGCTGGATTTTCTCCTGATCCGCCAGAACGGGAAGCCTTTCTCCGGTCAGTGTGATCTGGAAGGAAATCTGCCTTGGCGTGCAGATTCCCTCAAAAGAAGCAGCTGTATTTCGTATCACTTCATTGAGATCAAAAACGCTGATGTGAAGCAGATTTTTTTTCTGGTCCATGCTGTTCAGTGTCAGGATGCCGTTTGTAAGCTTTGTCAGGCGTTCGGTCTCATTCAGAACGATGCGCAGATAGCGCTCCTGCATCTCTGCGGGAATGGTGCCATCCAGGATCGCCTCGACGAATCCCTTGATCGAAGTAAGAGGAGAACGAAAATCGTGGGATACATTCGCAATGAACTGCTTCTCATATTCATCGCTTTTGCTGATTTCATCGGACATCACATTCAGAGATGCTGCGAGATGGCCCATTTCATCCTGCGCTTTCACCCGGATATTGTACTTCATATCACCTTCCGCAAATTTTTCCGTGCCGATGGTGATCTTCTTGAGCGGAAGAAGTACGGAAAAATAGAGGAGCACAAGTACAGACAGAAAGGCACAGTAGATGACTCCTGTCATAACATGCACTCTTGCGAGAATACCTTCCTTCAAGGCAACAATTTTCTTCATATCCATATGAACAGCGACATATCCGCGGATATTCAGATCAGAGGTGATCGGAATCATCACACTGAGATGGTCGGTGTCAAAATAGTGGAAGAAGGTTCCGATGCTGTAGTAGTTTGAGCCGAGCGCAACCGGATCAAATCCGTCCAGTGTCACGGGAACATAGGTATTCAGAGGTTCACTTGTATTCATGTAGACCTTGCCCTTCGGGCTGATCAGCCAGATCTGACAGCCCTGATAGAGCGAGAGTCTGGAAAGGCTGTCATAGAGAGTCTGCGTCTCGGTATTGGACGAGGGTTCGGAGATTTCATCTGTTGCAGAACGGGAGTAAGTGAGAATCGAACGGTCCTCAGCAATATTGGACGCTTCTTCATACAGATTCAGGCTTTCTTCATTCAGCACCTTTTTCTGAATCATCTCCGAGCCCGCCGTGGAGAGGAAGATAAAGATCGCAAGGCCGATGACAAGATAGAGGAAGATGAATTTGTGGATGATTTTGTGACTGCGCATGATTCCTTTTCGATTTTTTTCAATCGTTACTTTTTCAGCACTTCAAACTTGTATCCGATTCCCCAGACGGTAGAGATCGTCCAGTTCGGGTTCCCGTTGATTTTCTCCCGAAGCCTCTTGATATGGACGTCGACCGTTCTCGTATCACCGATGTATTCATAGCCCCAGATATTGTCGAGAAGCTGTTCTCTGGTGAATACCTGATTCGGTGAGGAGGCAAGAAAATACAGAAGCTCCAGTTCCTTCGGCGGCATCTCAATGTTTTCTCCGCGATACGTCACGGAGTAGTTGGTCAGGTTGATAATGAGATCCGGATATTCCACCGCCTTTGCCGGCTGCGCGACGGTTTCCGGTTCTTCCTTCGGGAGGACGGCAGTATTCTGAAAACGACGGAGAACGGCCTTTACCCGCGCGACAAGCTCCTTGGAATCAAACGGCTTGATGATATAATCATCCGCCCCGAGCTCAAGACCGAGAACCTTATCGAAAACCTCACCCTTGGCGGAGAGCATGATGATCGGTACCTTCGATTTGTGGCGGATCTCCCGGCAGACCTCATATCCGTCCATCCCGGGGAGCATCAGATCCAGAAGAATCAGGTCGGGACGGAATCTCGGAAAAGCCTTCAGGGCTGCTTCTCCATCATTTACAATTTTGCACTCAAAACATTCCTTTGTCAGATACAGGGAAATCAGTTCCGCTATATTATTATCATCATCAACGATGAGAATTTTCTGCTTTGCCGCCATGACCGGCCTCCTTCCGGATTCTTTATTTCTTGAAATTTACAATGGTAACACCGGCATCACCTTCTCCGTACTCGGCAAGGTGATAGCTTTCCACATGCTTTTGTCTGCGGAGGTAATCGTGAATGCCCTTTCTGAGCTTTCCGGTACCCTTCCCGTGGATAATCCTTACGCTGTTCAGATGCGCGATGTAAGCGTCATCCAGATACTTATCGAGCTCCGCGACCGCTTCATCAACAGTTTTTCCAAGAACATTGATTTCCGGCGAAACTGTCATGGCCTTCGACATTCTTACTTTTCCGGTGCTGGTGCGTGAAAGCTGCTTCGAAGTGATGACCGGCTCATCCACGAGCTCAAGATCGCTGATATGAACCTTTGTGCGGATGATGCCGCAGCGGACGAAGAGGTATCCCTTGCTGTCCGGATGAGAACTGACCGTTCCGTTCAGGTTCAGACTGAGAACGTGAACAGAATCTCCCAGCTGCAGATCCGATGGCTTCAGCTCTTTCTTCGGACGTTCCGCGGGTTTCAACGCAAGCTTGCTTTCCGTCTTGTTCATCTGTTTTCGGAGAGCATTTCGTTTCCGTTCCATCTCTCCGGAATTGATAGCGTTCTTGCCGAATCTGCGGAAATCCTTCATTGTCTGGTCGGCGTAGTCCTTCGCTTCCTGAAGAATACTGTGCGCGTCCTCGTTCGCCTTCCGGATGATTTTTTCCTTCTGCTGCTCAAGGTTCCGGACTCTGTTCTCGAGCTCTTTTTCCCTTTTGGCCAGCTGTTCCTTTTCGTACTGAATGGCACGCCGGTCATTCTCCATCTGGATACGATTCTGTTCCAAAGAAGTGAGAACATCCTCAAAGGATTCATCCTGTTCACTGATCTGCTGCTTTGCACTGTCAATGATGTAGTCAGGAAGACCGAGCTTCCGGGAAATCGCAAAGGCGTTTGATTTACCCGGAACACCGATCAGGAGGCGATAGGTCGGCCGGAGTGTTTCCACATTGAATTCGCAGGAAGCATTCTCAACACCCGGTGTGCTGAGCGCAAAGATCTTCAGCTCGCTGTAATGCGTCGTCGCCATGGTTCGGATCCCCTTGCCGTGAAGATAGGAGAGGATCGCGATCGCAAGCGCCGCTCCCTCGGTCGGATCTGTACCTGCACCGAGCTCGTCGAACAGCACGAGTGAATTCCGGTCCGCCTTGTCCAGAAAGCTCACGATATTTGTCATGTGAGAACTGAAGGTTGACAGAGACTGCTCAATGCTCTGCTCATCACCGATATCCGCATAGACCTCGGAAAAAACAGCAAGCTCGGAGCGGTCCAGGGCTGGTATGTGCAGACCGGACTGTCCCATCAGGGTAAGCAGCCCCACTGTTTTCAGCGATACAGTCTTTCCTCCTGTGTTTGGACCAGTCACGATCAGAAGATCAAAGTCAGTGCCGAGACGAATATCGATCGGAACGACGCGGTGCTTCTCGATCAAAGGATGTCTCGCCTTGCGCAGGGAAATCCTTCCCTCCGTGTTCAGAAGAGGCTGAGAGGCGTTCATTTCCAGAGAAAGTGCGCCTCTTGCGAAAATAAAGTCAAGCTCGGTCATGTTCTGCATGTCATACTCGAGATCCTCGATATGCCCGGCGGCCTCATTGCTCAGATTTGCCAGAATAACCTCGATTTCCTTCTTCTCTTTGATCTCAAGTTCACGAATATCATTGTTGAGCTTGACGACAGCCATCGGCTCTATGAAGAGCGTCGCGCCGGTGGAAGACTGATCATGGACCATTCCCGGGACATTTCCGCGGTTCTCGGCTTTAACCGGGAGACAGTATCTCCCGTCACGCATCGTGATCACGGCGTCCTGGAGTGAGGTCCTGAGAGGTCCGTTCATCATCTGATTCAGGGTGGAGTGGATTCTGTCACCGCAGACCTGAATCTGGCGGCGGATGTTTTTCAAGGCGGGGCTTGCGTCATCCGCAACCTCATCCTCGGAGAGAATGCATCTGCGGATCTCAGTGGAGAGCGGAGTCAGGGGTTCAAGAAGATCGAAAATCGCATCCAGAGAATCTCCTTCTGTCTCATTATTCTCATGCCGCCCGTAGGCCTTTACCCTGGCGGCATTTTCCAGAAGACCCGCTATATTTAAAAGCTCCGTCATCGAGAGCGCACTCCCGACCTCGAGACGCTTCAGAGAAGGACCGATATTTTTGGTATTTCCGAAGGAAATGCTCCCCTTGCGGAACAGACGGCTCACTGCATCCGTGGTTTCCTGCTGCATCCGTTTGATTTCATTGATGTCCGGGGACGGCTCCAGCTCCATGCATTTCCTGCGTCCGGGTCCGCTTGTGGCGTGAGAAGCCAGCTTCGTTCGTATTTTATCGTATTCCAGTACTCGTAGTGCTCGTTCGTTCATCGATCTTGTATCCTTGTATCTTAATAAATCCTTATATATTTTGTCTGATGTATGCCATTATCTGAGACAGGCAAAGCCATACCATTACTTATCATACTCTAAAAATCAGATTTTCGAAACCGTCTGAGTCAAAAATACCGTCAGAAACCGCAGGACATTCATAAAATGTTCATATGTCTTTGCTATAGTTACATCGTTATATCGAGATTCCAATGGCCGCTGACCGCAGAGGAAGCTGACACCCGGGCAGCGGATAACCGTTTTTCTTATGAGCGCACGGCGGAAGAATGCCCGCGCCCTATGGAGAAATCTTATGAAGGACAATACATTCAAGACAAATCCGGAATCGGCCGAAGAAAGGGAAAAATCCGATTCCGCTGAAATGCGCGGCCCGTCTTCTGCTGAGACTTCCGCAGAGAAAACCGATGCAGAAACGAAGAATACCTACCAGTTCATCAATCAGGTGATCCGCGAAAAACCCAGAAGCCATAAAGCACAGGTCATGCGTGTTCTCTCCGTGATCGGAATCGGAGTGGCAATCGGCGCAATTTCTGCTTTTGTACACGCTGGCATATACCCCGCGGCAAGACGAGCCTTCGGGGCAGACAAGGAGAAAATAACCATACCGGAGGATTCCGCCCCGGAAGCTCTGGCGTCTGTTTCATCGTCATCGGAGAATACTGCGCTCTCATCCTCTTCCGAAACCACCACATCTGGACCAGAAGGAACGTCGCAGTATCTCTCCCCGACAGATTCTGTCTCCACCTCGGCCGCGACAGTTTCTGTATCCGAAAATGAGTCTGCTTCAGAATCCGGTTCCGGACAGGCGGCTGTGGAGGATTCGTACGCAAACGGGACAGAGAGTGCGGCCGGATCAAATGGGATCACGCTGGAAGAATATCAGCAGCTCTATCAGGACATGCTGAAGACTGCAGATGAGGCAAAAAGATCTCTTGTAGAAGTCATCAGTGTCAACAGTCAGCTCGATTATTTCAATGAAGACTATCAGACACAGCAGCAGGTAGCCGGCATACTGATCGCCGAGACAGAGGACAACGATTACATCCTGACAGAGAGCAGTGCGGTAGAAGGCTCTGAGAATATCATGGTCAAATTCAGCGACAACTCAATGGTTCAGGCTGCACTCAGAAAGTCGGATTCCGATACGGGTCTGGCCGTACTGACAGTCGCTCCGTCTGACATAAGCGAGACCGCGAAAAGCGAGCTCGCGGCTGCTCCTCTCGGAAATTCCTATTCCGTTCACCAGGGCGATCCGGTACTTGCGCTTGGAAACCTGATGGGCTATAGTGATATCGTTGCAAACGGGATAGTAACCTCAGTCTCAAACAAGATATCTGCCGTGGATTCCGAATACAGCATCCTGACGACAGATATGGAAGGAAGCAGCTCCACGAGCGGAATCCTTGTGAATATGAAAGGTGAAATCATCGGATTGATCCCACAGAACATCGGTGACGAAGGCACTACGATCACCGCCTATGCCATCTCCGGGATCAAGGCTCTGATTCAGAGACTGTCGAACAATGAGACGACCGCGTATCTGGGCATCAAAGGAAGAGAGGTAACCGAAAGTCTGTCGCAGACCACGGGGATCCCGGTCGGTCTTCTGGTTACTGAGGTAACACAGGATTCACCGGCGATGCTTGCGGGCTTCAAGGAATATGATGTCATCACAGATATATCCGGGAAAAAGATCCGGACAGTTCAGGATCTGGAGAACGTTCTGCTAAAGCTGAAGGCAGATAACGTCATTACAGTCACTGCCATGAGACAAGGGGCTGAAGGATACGCGCAAGTTACGTTCAGCGTCACACTGGGAGAGAAATAACGGGAAGGACAGGCTTTTATGCTATATATTCAGGAACTGAATGAAGGAATGAAAATCAGCGGAATCTATCTGGTAAAATCCAGGACCTCCGCGACAACGAAAAACGGCAAAAACTATGACAACGTGATACTGATGGACAAGACCGGAACGGTTGACTGTAAGATCTGGGACCCGGATTCACCGGGCATCGATGATTTTAACGCGCTTGATTATGTGGACATCATCGGCGATGTATCGAGATACAACGGATCCCTTCAGGTTTCCCTGAAAAGAGTGCGCGTCGCGAAGGAAGGGGAGTACAAGCCGTCCGATTATCTTCCAACGAGCGACAAGAATATCGATGAGATGTTCGGCGCGCTCCTGAACTTCATCAACAAGGTAAAGAATCCCTATCTGCATCAGCTTCTGAATCATTACTTTGTCGACGATCCGGAATTCATCAGACGCTTCAAGAGCGCGTCTGCGGCGAAGACAATTCATCACGCCTTTGTCGGCGGACTTTTGCAGCACACGCTGTACGTCACAAACATGTGCTACTTCTTCACCAAATATTATCCGATCCTGAACTCCGATCTGCTGCTCACGGCCGCAATCTGTCACGATATCGGAAAAACGGTGGAGATTTCCTCGTTCCCGCAGAATGACTACACCGATGACGGTCAGCTTCTCGGACATATCATGATCGGAGCGGAGATGATTCACGACACGGCCAGAACAATTCCGGGATTCCCCGCGAAGCTGGAGTCGGATCTGAAGCACTGCATCCTGGCTCATCACGGAGAGTATGAGTATGGCTCTCCGAAAAAACCTGCACTTGCTGAGGCGCTTGCGCTGAACCTGGCAGATAACGCGGATGCAAGACTGGAGACCATGACCGAGCTCTTCAAGTCCAATGCCCAGAAGCCGATGGATGAGTGGTTCGGGTACAACCGTGTATTCGAATCCAATATCCGCAGGACAGGAGATCTGGACGAGCTGAAATAAGAGGCAGAACAGGAGCTGCAGACGGGCTGACATCCGGGAAGAGTCAGTGACCCGGGCAGGTTGACATCTGGGAAGAATCATTGACCCGGGCAGGTTGACATCCGGGAAGAGTCATTGACCCGGGCAGGCTGACATCCGGACAGGGTCGAAGACCCTGGTGAGCTGAAAGAAGAACGGGTCGGGAGATACATGTGGGATTACATCAGAAATCGGAAGGAAGTATGGGATACAGGAAAAATGAAACCGTAACGGCGGATATCATCGACATCGGGCAGGACGGTGCAGGAATCGGGCGGACAGAGGACGGGTATACCCTGTTTGTCAAGGACACTGTACCGGGAGACAGGGCGGAAGTCAGAATCATCAAGGCAAAAAAGTCTTACGGTTACGGCAGGCTTGAACATGTGCTGAAGGCCTCTCCCGACAGAGTTGAGCCTCCGTGCCCTGCAGCGCTTCGATGCGGGGGATGTCAGCTGCAGATGATGTCATATCCGGCACAGCTGGCAATGAAAGAGAATAAGGTACGGAATGATCTGAAAAGAATCGGTGGCTTTGAAAACCTCGAAATCCAGAAAATCATAGCAATGGAATCTCCGTTCCGCTATCGGAACAAGGCACAGTTTCCGGTCGGCACAGACCGCGACGGCAAACCGATAGCGGGTTTTTTTGCCGGAAGAACCCATACCATCATTCCAAATCCGGACTGTCTGCTGGGCTGTTCAGAGAACCGGGAGATTCTGAACGCGATCCTCAGCTGGATGAAGGATAACCGCATTCCGGCATATGACGAAGAAACCGGAAAGGGACTGATTCGGCATATCCTGATCCGGAAGGGATTCGCGACCGGCGAAATCATTGTGTGCCTGATGATCAATGGTGAAAAGATAACAGCCAGTCAAGATCTTGTAGAACGTCTGGAAAGAATCCCCGGAATGACCGGACTGACCTTCAGCAGCAACACGAAAAGGACAAATGTCATCATGAACGGTCCGGTGAAGCCGGTCTGGGGCCAGGAATATATCACAGATATTCTGAAATCGGGGAAATTCGGAATAAGCGTACGGTATCAGATCTCTCCCGCGTCTTTCTACCAGGTGAATCCGGTTCAGACACAGCGCATCTATGAGAAGGTGCTGGAGCTGGCAGACCTTCATGGAAATGAAACAGTCATGGATCTGTACTGCGGAATCGGAACCATATCTCTCTTTCTAGCCCGGAATGCCAGACAGGTTATCGGAGTGGAAATCGTGCCGAGAGCGATTGAGGACGCAAAAAGAAATGCTCTGCTCAACGGGATAGAGAACGCCGAATTCTATGTCGGTAAGGCGGAAGAGGTTGTGCCCAGGCTCGAAAACCAGGGAATCCGTGCGGATGTCGCAGTAGTAGATCCGCCGAGGAAGGGCTGCGATGAAAAACTCCTGGAGACGCTTGTGCGCATGAAACCGGATCGGGTTGTATATGTAAGCTGTGATCCGGCAACACTTGCAAGGGATTTGAAATTTCTGTCGGAGAACGGATTTCGGATAGAATACGTGCAGCCGTATGATCAGTTCAGCGAGACTGTTCATGTTGAGACCGTGGCTCTGCTAACAAGAACAAAATAAGAGAGGGCCGAAAAAGCCCGTGTTTAAGCCATTTCTGCGGCATCCGTCTTTCTGAGAAGAGAGGCTGGTGCCGCTTTTTCTTATAGAAAAAATGTGAAAGTTGGTCTGGCGTGACTGTGGGAAGGCTATTTTGATGAATTTTTAACTGGCGAGACTGTGGCTTTGCTATTTTCAGGGGTTGTGACTGTGGAAAGGCTATTTGAGCAGAAATAGAAAAAAGGCGATGCAGAATCATCATCTGCACCGCCTCCCATCGTGTTAATCCTCTTTGAAGAATTCACTTTCAAGCTTCTTTATCCGCTTCCGATCGGAATAGATTGTGTTGCTGGGAAGATCCAGTATTTCATGAATTTCATTCACACTATAACCTTCATCCTCGAGAAGCTTGATTTGAGCCAGTTTTTTCTGATGCTTCGCAAGAAAGTCGATAAACTCGTTGTGTAAAATATGTTCCATAGCTTCAGTGCTCGTGATGTCCTCTGTGGCAGGTTCCCAGTTACTGTTCTTCTTCAGGTCTTCGATATAGGATGTCTGATTTGTCTCCATATCCTTCCCGGCATTTGGACAGCCGGTGCAGGATGCCCTGCGGCAGATGATCGGTGTTCCATGAGCACCTTCAACACGGCACTTATGGGAACGAAGGTTACGCTTATCCTCAGACCAGTCAGGCCGCATCATCGCATTGAACAGTTCCTCAAGGACGGGTACCATGTAGCATTTGTACCGACGACTGCCTTTCCACCACATGCGGATAAGTTCTGGTACAAAACTGTGTGCTGAGGTGTCAGCAGTCTCAATATCCATCGGATACATCCGGTATCCGTCAGGAGGTACGATTTCAATGCGTCCATCCTCATAGGTCTTAACTTCTACTGTTGCATAAATTCTGTCGTTGTCATAAAAATCTACTCGTTTGACTTCGATAGCCATCTTGGCGTCCTCGTTTCTTTCCGAAACGGGGAGCCGGTGATGACAGATTCAATTTTTTCTTCATTTAGGCCACCTAAGCGGGTTACCCCGTTTCTAATTGGCGGCCAGCCGTGCATGAAGCTGAACCAAATTTGTCTTGCTGCCTGCTCCATCCGGAGATGCACTCGTCTATCCGCGGTAGGGCGCACCGAGTGGAGCAGGGAATTCCCTTGCCTTGGCCTGATCGTTAGCTGGACGATAGGACCGAAGGACTTTCGTAATCAGTTGTCGTTCTCGATATACGCATAAAGCTCTGAGAACACCTCTTCGTAGTCACCCGGATTCAGGTCGTAGATGCTTCTTGCACCATGTTCCCTGAGAATGAAGAGAACAACTTCTCTTCCGCAGATACCGGCAACCTCGTCTGCTGTGTTTTCCAGATTGATAATCCAGTCTTCGTTTGACATGCTTTTGTCTCCTTTTGTCATGGAGGCTTGCTTACCCTATGAACAATGTCCTCGTTTGCAGGTGCATCACCAAACGTTCGGGTCAGCCTTGATCAGGGGCTGTTGCTTGGCGGTATCTTTATCAGTCAAGGAAGCCTGGTTTATATTGCGTTGCTTCCTTACAATTTGAAGTTTAACGGATTGCTTACGCATAAAAAAACGAGCGTTTTTAATGCGACTATTTGGCAATAAAAACTGCTATATTTTGGGAAAATACAACATGTGTAAAGTGAAAATGCTCATTAGTGATATAATGTATTTATTCGTAACACGCATAGTTCATTCGGTATGTGCATAATAAGTAGGCATTGAAATTAAAAATGAGGATAATTGAGATGACAGCGATGGGAGCCTTCGGCAAGCACGCTGAAAAAGTGAATACTTGCTGTGCTCTAATCTATGATTGGAATCAACTCACGGGGGTTTCTGGGCTCAAGGAGAAGACCACAAAATTATCCACAGGAAGCGGTATTTATGGATTAATAAAACGGAAGAATGCTGGGTTTTATTCCTACAGATTTATAAAGCGAGGTGGCAAGTGATGACTTTATCAGAGATTGTCAGCTCGCGTTTAAAGGACCTATTTAAGGATGAAACGCAGACTGATGTTGCTGAAAAATTGAATATGACACAGGGAAATATTAGCCGGTTGGTTAATGGAGAACAGGATCCTAAATTAGATACTCTTATAAAAATTAGTCGAATTTACCATGTGTCTATTGATTGGATCCTTGGTCTTAAAAATGATAGAAATATTGATTCTATTAATACAGAGAGCATGGATTATAGCCAAGTATTCCTGATATTGGCCAAATTACAAGAAACTAAGACGATCACACCTGCACAGCCTACAGATACTGTAGTTGAAGATTTTGGGGATGAAGATGCCGATGAAGCAAGTGATTCAATAACCACTGAAGGCGCAAATTACGATTTATTAAGAATAAACGATCCTACTATTTCATTTCTTCTTCGTCGACGGATGAAATTAATCGATGTTGACCAAAGCATTTATGAGGATTGGAAAGAAAAGCATTTACCAGAGTATCAGGGCATAGGACTTCTTCACTGCGATGAAGCTTTGAAAAAATACATGATTGAAGAACGGACTGGAAATGCCGATGGTGATTGGAGTAGCAGCTTAGCTGAATATAGTAAAAAGATTAAAAATGAAGGTGGAGAACAATGAGCAATACTAATACAGCGGATGTAGGATTTGAAAAGCAATTATGGGATGCAGCGTGCATTCTTCGAGGAAACATTAATCCTTCAGAATATGAAAATGTTATCCTTGGCCTTATTTTTCTAAAATATATTTCGGATAGTTTTGAAGAGAAGTATAAAGCCTTAGTAAATGAAGGCGAAGGTTTTGAAGAAGACAGGGATGAATATACGGCGGACAATATTTTCTTTGTTCCAAAAGGCGCAAGATGGGAGGATATTGCTACTGCAGCGCATACGCCAGAGATTGGAAAAGTTATTGATGATGCGATGGTGGCAATTGAAAAAGAGAATAAATCTTTGAAGGGTATACTGCCTAAGAACTTTGCTAGACCAGAATTGGATAAACGTCGTCTTGGCGATGTAGTTGATCTCTTCACCAATATTAAGATGAGCGATCAAAGCAATGAAAAAGACTTATTAGGAAGAACGTATGAGTATTGTCTACGTAATTTTGCAGAGCAGGAAGGTAAGAATGCTGGACAATTTTATACACCATCATGCGTTGTTAGAACGATTGTTGAAATCCTTCAGCCCTTCAATGGACGTGTATATGATCCTTGCTGCGGTGCGGGCGGAATGTTTGTGCAGTCTGCAAAGTTTGTGGAAAACCATCAGGGCAATATCAATAACATCTCGGTGTTTGGACAGGAGAGTAATCCAACTACATGGAAGATGGCAAAGATGAATCTTGCTATCAGAGGAATTGATGCGAATCTCGGTGAAATTCCAGAAGATACATTTCTCAGCGACCAGCATCCAACATTAAAAGCAGATTTTATCATGGCAAATCCTCCATTTAATCTTTCGCCATGGGGAGCTGATAAGCTGACGGATGACCAGCGATGGAAGTATGGTATGCCTCCTGCGGGTAATGCAAACTATGCTTGGATGGAGCATATGATCTGGCACTTGGCACCAGGAGGCCGAATTGGTCTTGTACTGGCAAATGGAGCTCTTTCAACCACCACCTCGGGAGAAGGAGAAATCAGGAAGAAGATCATCGAGGCAGATCTAGTGGATTGTATTATTGCAATGCCAAGCCAATTGTTTTATACAACGCAGATACCTGTTTCTCTTTGGTTCTTATGTGCACCAGGCGCAAAGAAACAGAAAGGAAAAACACTGTTCATCGATGCAAGGAACATGGGAACCATGGTATCTCGTAAATTAAGAGAACTTACCGATGATGATAATTCGGACAGTCCAGAGCATGATGGCATAGGTGATATTCAGAAACTTGCAAATACTTATAAAGATTATGTTGCAGGAAAATTAGAGGATGAAAAAGGTTATTGCGCCGTTGTAACCACTGAAGATATTGCCAAACAGGATTATATCCTGACACCGGGACGCTATGTTGGTATTGAGGAACAGAAAGAAGATGAGGAACCATTCGAGGAGAAGATGGATCGCCTGACATCGGAGCTTTCCGAAATGTTCAAGAAATCTCATGAACTTGAAGATGAGATCAGGAAGAAGCTGGGGGCAATAGGATATGAAATATAAGCATTACTATATGGAAGATGCTCTTGAAGATATTATTGATTATCGCGGAAAAACGCCCCATAAAGCTACTTCAGGTATCCAGACATTAAGCGCTAAATCTGTGAAGGATGGATACATTGATTATTCAAATTGTTATTTCATCTCTTTAGAGGAATATAACCGCTTTATGGTAAGAGGGATACCAAAGACAGGAGATGTATTATTAACAACAGAGGCCCCCTTAGGAAATGTCGCAAGACTTGATAGAGAAGATGTAGCTTTAGCTCAAAGATTGTTAACTTTGAGGGGAAAGCAAGGTGTTCTTGACACTGGATTCTTATATTACTATCTACGATCTCCAATAGGACAAGCTAAGTTGAGAGAGAAGGAAACGGGAACTACAGTTACTGGAATTAAACAGTCTGAATTCAGAAGAATAGAAATTGACATTCCTAGCTATTCAGTTCAGAAAAAGATAGTCGACATACTTTGTCACTTAGATCAAAAAATGGAGTTGAATAGAAAAATAAACAAGAATTTAGAGGCCCAAGCACAAGCCTATTTCATTGATCAGTTTGTTGTAAATGCCGATCCTACTTGGCCGCAGGGGACGCTTTCTGATCTCGGAACTGTAGTCGGCGGGGGAACTCCCTCAAAGAAACATCCGGAATACTATTGTGAACATGGAATTCCGTGGATTACGCCAAAGGATTTATCTGTTGATAAGTCAAAGTTTATCTCACATGGAGAGAATGATATTTCTGACCTTGGCTTTTCAAACAGCAGTGCAACCAAAATGCCAGAAGGAACTATCCTGTTCAGTTCCAGGGCGCCAATTGGATATATAGCCATCGCATCAAACACCGTAACGACCAATCAGGGCTTCAAATCAGTCATTCCCAACACCAATATTGGCACCGCTTTTGTATATTACTTCCTTAAACAAGCGTTGCCGACCATTGAGGGTATGGCTTCAGGATCAACATTCAAGGAGATTTCTGGCTCAGGTATGAAATCTGTCCATGCCGTTATCCCTGATAATGAAACTCTGCATAAGTTTAGTGAATTCTGTAAGCCACTTTTCAAACAGCAGGCTGTTATGGAAGCTGAAAACAGAAGACTTTCTGGCATTCGAGATGCTTTACTTCCTAAGCTTATGTCCGGCGAGATCGACGTCTCCGACATCGATCTCTAAGCCACATATAAAAAATTCTTGTTTATATCTCCCACCAACGGCGGGAGAAACAAACCAACGGAACTGCCGTTGCTGTCGTTCTCTGGAAAATCAATGGAAGGAGAAACGACAACATGAAAGAAGCTATTAAAAAGGAAGTACTGCAGCGGATGCTGCCGCTTCTGGACAACGCGCAGGCAAAGACGCTGGAACAGGTGCTTGAAGCTGTGATTGGCAAGTATATAGAGGATAAACCGGATAAGGACGAAATTAGCAGTCAGGAACTGTTGCAGAAGTTTCTGGAGGCAAAACGGATCGAGGGATGTTCTGAGAAAACACTTACCTACTACCAGAACACGATCAACCGCATGCTGACACAGATTGGAAAAGAGGTGATGCACATTATGACGGAAGACTTGCGATCATATTTGACGGAGTATCAGAAACAAAATGATCTCAGCCGGGTTACGATCGACAATGTGCGTCGGATCCTGTCAAGTTTCTTCTCGTGGCTTGAAGACGAGGAGTATCTCATCAAGAGTCCGATCCGTCGAATTCACAAGGTGAAGACGACAAACAGCATCAAAGGCACATATTCCGATGAGGACTTGGAGAAGATGCGCGACAGTTGCGAAGAGAAGAGGGATCTCGCGCTTATTGATATGCTGGCTTCAACGGGAATGCGTGTCGGTGAGCTGGTACTGCTGAACCAGTCAGACATTGATTTCAATGAACGGGAATGCAAGGTCCTCGGCAAAGGCAATAAGGAGCGGATCGTGTATTTCGACGCTCGGACGAAAATACACTTGCAGGAGTACCTGAACAGTCGGAATGATGATTGCGAGGCGTTGTTCGTCACACTGAGGGCGCCACACTCTCGGCTGACTATCGGAGGTGTGGAGTCCCGGGTGCGAGAAATCGGAAATCGTTTAAATATAGATAAGGCGCATCCGCATAAATTTCGTCGGACACTTGCCACAAAGGCAATTGATAAGGGAATGCCGATTGAGCAGCTTCAGCATCTTCTCGGACATAAACGAATAGACACGACGCTTCAGTATGCGATGGTAAAGCAGAGTAACGTGAAGCAGGCGCATAAGAAATATATAGGATAACGATAGTCATGAAGATTAAAGAATTACTTTTAAAGATAATTGATAATAGGGGAAAAACACCGCCAACAACCGAAGAGGGCTATGATCTTATTGAAATTAACAGTATTGCAGGGGTATCGAAATATCCTGATTACTCACTTATAAAAAAACATGTTTCAAAAGAAACCTATTTGAATTGGTTTCGAGCTGGGCATCCACAAATCGGAGATATTCTTATACCTACTGTAGGAACATTAAATGCAATTGGGTATATGGATCGCAACGATTGTTGCATTGCGCAAAATCTCATAGCATTGCGTGTTGACCCTGAGATATGTGATTCCCAGTATTTGTATTATCTTTTATGCTGGAATAATGTACGACAAAGATTGTTGAATTTGGACATTGGGGCTGTTCAACCGAGTATAAAAGTTCCTCACTTGAAAAATCTGGAAGTTAAAGTGCCGGATTTGCGTACTCAGAAAAAGATCGGTACCTTATTGAATGTATTTGATGAGAAAATAAAGAAAAATGACGAGATAAACAAGAATTTATACGCGGCTTAGAGATCGATGTCGGAGACGTCGATCTCGCCGGACATAAGCCTTGGCAGTAGAGTGTCTCGAAGGGTTGCTAACCTATTGTTTTCGGCCCTCAGATTTCTAATTTGAGCAAAAAATGGCTGGATCACTGAATCGAAAGATTTGAGCTCAATTATATCCGGTATCAGTACCGGAACCTTGTTTAGGTTAGCTTGACTGATCTTAGGCTGTACTGCTCCTGTGACAATGAATTTTACATTGGTCAAACTGAAGAGAAGATACAGAAGCTCTACCGTAAAGCCACACTTACCGGTGATGATATGTGCGTGATTATTAACCCAGAATTTGCCTTCAACATATTGGAGGATAGGGAACCCTTTATCGTCTATGACTGTTCCGTCTTCGCCAAGAAGAAGGTAGATGCCGTCAAAAAGGTAACGATCAACATAGTCCATCACTGAGGTGGCCCCATAATAAGGATAGATCTTGTCGAGTTTTTCACGCTCACGGCTTGATAGCGGGATGCGTTTTGAATCATGAAGCTCAATTATTTCCGAAACGGTGCCAATATGCCAACCGTCAGGAATCTTTCCATAAAAAGGCGAAAGATCAATATATCTATCTTTGTAAAGAGCTTGCGCTTGCTCAAGTAAATTCTTGTTTATAATTATAGTGAACGTAACAGAGAGGTGTGTGAAATCACATGGATGAATCATTTAAAGAAGCCAATTATGAAAACTCAATAATCGAGCTTTTTGAGGGGATGGGTTATACCCATGTTTATGGCCCTGATGTGGAGCGTGATTTTCATGAGCCTCTCATGCTTGATCAATTGAGATCTGCATTGCAGACGATTAACAGTTCATTGCCCGATGTAGCACTCGAGGAAGCTCTCTACAAGCTCAGAAACTATGAAGCTGGTTCACTTGTTTCCAAGAATGAAACGTTCATGGACTATCTGCAAAATGGTATAGAAGTATCCTATCAGCAGGATGGAGAAACAAAATCTACTATTGTATATCTTGTTGACTATGCTCGTCCTTCTGTGAACAGTTTTATTGTTGCAAATCAGTGGTCTATTGAAGAATTTGAGTTGAAGCGGCCGGATATTATAATTTTTCTTAATGGTATCCCAGTTGTCGTAATGGAATTGAAATCTCCGAAAGCAGACGAGGTTACGATTCAAAACGCGTACAATCAGCTTCAAAATTATCAGAAATCTATTGAGAGCCTTTTCATTTATAACGCTTTCTGTGTTATAAGCGATCAAACCGAGACAAGGGCAGGAACCATCACTGCTGATTTTGAACGGTTCATGGAGTGGAAGACAGTAGATGGAAATTATGAGAACACCAGATACGCTGATTTCACAACGCTCTTCAATGGCATGTTTGAGAAACGACGCTTCCTAGATATCCTGCAGAACTTTATTTGCTTTTCAAAAGACAATGGAAAAGACGCAAAGATTCTTGCTGCTTACCACCAGTACTTTGCTGTAAGAAAGGCAGTCGAGTCCACGCTTAAAGCAAGTGAAAAGGGCGGAGATGGACGTGGTGGTGTCTTCTGGCATACCCAGGGAAGCGGAAAATCTTTGTCTATGGTTTTCTATGCACATTTACTGCAACAAGTGATGAATAGTCCGACGCTGGTTGTAATTACAGACCGAAACGATCTGGATGACCAGCTCTATTCTCAATTTGCTAAGTGCAAAGATTTCTTACGCCAGACACCGGTACATGCCGATAAGAGAAAGCTGTCTCAGGATGAACTCAATCGTGGAACGAGGTTGATCGGTTTAATGAATTGGCTGGATGGTCGGGAGGCCAATGGAATTATTTTCTCAACGATGCAAAAGTTTGAGGAATCTGATGAACCGCTTTCCAAGCGTCATAACATTGTCGTAATGGCTGATGAAGCACATCGCAGTCAGTATGGACTTGGTGATAAGTTAACGAAAGAAGGAAAGCTTACAATTGGAAATGCTCGTCGTGTAAGAGATGCTCTTCCGAATGCGACGTACATTGGTTTTACTGGGACACCTATTGCTTTGGACGACCGGAATACAGTAGAGGTGTTCGGAAACTATATTGATATTTATGATATGACACAGGCAGTCGAGGATGGCGCTACGGTTCCGATCTATTATGAGAGTCGCGTCATCAAATTGAATCTTGATCAGAATGTGTTGGATTTGATCGATAAAAAGTATGGAGAACTTGCGGAAGAAGCTGAACCGGGGGCAATTGAAAAGAGTAAGCATGAACTTAGTAAACTTGAGGTACTACTAGATAGACCTGAGGTCATTCATTCACTTGTATCTGATATCATCGACCATTATGAAAATAATCGTCAATATATCCAGACAGGCAAGGCGATGATTGTTGGTCTTTCTCGGAAGATTGCTATCGATATTTATTATGAGATTCTGAAAGAAAGACCATCATGGGATAAGAAAATTGCTGTCATCATGACTGGAAGTAATCAGGATCCTCCAGAGTGGAAGGATCTAATCGGCAACAAACAGCATAAAGAGGATCTGGCCAGAGAGTTTAAAGATAATAATAGTGAACTGAAAATAGCCATTGTCGTGGATATGTGGTTGACCGGTTTTGATGTGCCTTCTATGTCAACGATGTACGTGTTCAAACCGATGAAGGGACATAATTTGATGCAGGCAATTGCCCGGGTCAATCGAGTTTATAAGGACAAGGCAGGCGGTCTGATCGTTGATTATATTGGAATTGCATCTGCACTGAAAAAAGCGATGCATGATTATACAAAGCGGGACCAGAAGAATTATGGCGACATGGATGTAGCCACGACCGCATATAAGAAGTTTCAGGAGAAACTGATTGTTTGCAAGGAGCAGCTGTATGGATTCGATTTCAATGAGTTCCTAACAACGGAAAGCGACCTGACAAGAGCAAAGCTTATCAGAGATGGCGTTAACTTCCTCCTGGATCCTTCACGAGAAGAGAAGAAGAAAAATTTTCTGACTGAATCTTATTTGATGCGACAGGCGTTCTCCCTTTCTAAGAGCCTTGCAACAGTAGACGAGCGTAAAGAAGAAGCATTTTTTGATACGATTCGTTCAGTGATCAATAAGATCGGTGGTAAAGGTAAACTCAGAGTTTCAGATATTAATAAACAGATCAGCGAGCTTTTACAGCAGACTGTACACAGTGATGGAGTCATCAATCTGTTCTCTGATGTTGATAAAGAATTCAATATTTTTGATACAGCATTCATGTCTGAAATATCGAAAATGCCAGAGAAAAATACAGCGGTTGAATTGCTGAAGAAATTGATCGCAGAACAGGTTCACATTTATCAGCGTACCAATCTCGTGAAATCTCAACAGTATTCTGATCTCTTGAGCAGAACTATGAATTCTTATCTGAACGGCATGCTCACAAATGAGGAAGTGATTGATGAGCTGTTAAAGATGGCCAAAGATATGGCCAATGCAAATAGCGAAAAGAATGATCTCGGACTTAGCGATGAGGAGATGGCATTCTATGATGCGCTCACTAAACCTGAGGCAGTAAAGGATTTCTATACGAACGATCAGTTGGTTGGCATTACAAAAGAGTTGACTGAACAGTTGAGAAAGTCGAGAACCATTGATTGGGAAAAGAAAGAATCAGCAAGAGCCGGAATGCGGAGAATGATTAAACGTCTGCTTAAAAAGTATAAATATCCGCCAGATGGATATGATGAAGCGCTCCAGACAGTTCTGAAGCAGTGTGAGATGTGGACAGACAATTATGAGGAAAGTGAAGGATATTAATTTTTATGGACGCCGGTAAGGGAAACATATACACAATTATGAATGGGTCAAAGCAGTTCATTATTCCGGTTTATCAACGGCTGTATAGCTGGGATATTGATCAGTGCTCTACACTTTGGAACGATATCGTTTCTTTGGAAAAAGAAGGGAAGAAAGCACACTTTGTAGGATCCATTGTCAATATTGCCGAGACAGCAATGCCTACCGGTGTCCAGCGTTTTATGATCATCGATGGTCAGCAGAGATTAACTACTCTGACTCTGATGATGATTGCTCTCCGGAATTATGTGGAAAAACATCCGGACGAGACGAATTTAAAAGCAAGTAAGATTGTTCATGTATTTCTGAAGAACGAAGATGAGTCTGGTGAGGATCAGTATAAGTTACTTCTTACTCAAGCCGATAAAGAAACGCTTATCTCACTTATTGAAAATAAGCCGATGCCAGAAAAGCATTCGATCCGTATTAAGGAGAACTACGATTATTTCGTTCATCAGATAGAATCATTGTTGATCAAACCAGATCAGGTCTATGATTCCATTGGCAGGCTTCAGATCGTCAACATTACACTCGATCGAGATGCCGATGATCCGCAGGCTATTTTTGAAAGTTTAAATTCAACTGGGAAGGAACTTTCGCAATCAGATCTGATACGAAATAATGTCTTAATGGGACTGGATGCTAAGACGCAGAATGCTGTGTATTCAAACATCTGGAGACCTATGGAGCTGCTTTTTACATCTGATAGCCAAGCGACCATGGATGGTTTCTTCAGAGATTACCTTACCATGAAAGAACTGCGTATTCCGCGCATGCGGAATGTGTATGACGAGTTCAAGATCTATCGTCGTGATAATGCAGATGGCTTCAATTCTACACAGGAGCTTTGTAGGGATCTATATAAATATGCTCGTTACTATACTGACTTAGTTTACGGGAAGTCAGATGACAGCGAAATTCAGGCGCTTTATTGTGATGCAAAAGAAATGAGAATGGATGTTGCATATCCATTTTTGCTTCGTGCTCATAATTACTGGGATAGCGGAATTATTACTCGTGATGACTATGTTGAAATTCTGAGAATATGTATTACCTATGTTCTAAGAAGAAATATTTGCAACATACCAACAAATTCATTAAATAAAACGTTTGCTACCACGCTGCCAAATTCACTGAAATCGGATGATCTTATGAATTCCATCCGAGCGTTCTTTGTTCTCTCGGATTCTTACAAGAGAATGCCGACGGATGAAGAATTCAGGCGGGAATTCAAAACGCGTGATATTTACCACATGCATGTTCGCAATTATATATTCCGGAGCCTTGAGGATTACAACAATAAGGCTCCGATTTCGATGAAGAATTATTCGATTGAGCACATAATGCCGCAGAACGAGAATCTTTCACCAGAGTGGCGAGCTGATCTAGGCACAAACTGGAAAGAAGTACATGAGAAATATCTGCATACAATCGGAAACCTTACACTTACAGCCTACAATCCGGAAATGAGTGACAACTCCTTCATGTATAAGATGAATCTTGAAGGCGGATTTAAGCAAAGTGCTCTGCGACTTAATTCTTATGTTGTGCAGCAAACAACATGGAATGAAGACAAGATCCGGGAGCGGGCAGAAAAGCTGGCAAATTTGGCGGTTGAAATCTGGAAGTATCCCCAGATATCTGGTGATGCCCTTGCGCCTTATAAAGCTCCTCAGAAAAAAGCGGCGATATATACGATTTCCAATTATGATCTGAATGCTTTTAACCAGATGTTGTATGAGCAGCTTAACAGGCAGATTCTAAATATTTCCGCTGATGTTTCTCGAGAATTTAAAAAGATGTACATTGCATATAAGCTCGATACTAATTTCGTCGACGTAGTTGTCGGAAAGAGCTATTTGCAGTTGTATATTAACCTCAACTTTGATGAAGTGAATGATCCAAAAGAACAATGTGAAAACGTGACTCAGACCGGCCATCATGGAAATGGTAATGTAGCGCTTCGTATAGATCATGTCGATGAGATCGACTATGCCATGAATATTATTCAGCAGGCTTATGATAAACAGGCAAATTCATAGTACATCGGAGTAATTAGTGAATGGATATATTAGAAATTGCCAAGAACGTTTTTAAAATTGCGCAGGCTTCGGATAATATTGAACTACAGAGGCAGATACTGGAAATTCAGGAGCAGGCAATGTTGTTGCAACAGAAAAACTATGAACTGCAAAATGAGCTGAATATTCTCAAACATCAGCAGGAAATTGAGGAAAAAATCGAACGCCACCCTGATCCATATATTACGCTCAAAGATGATCCACAGCATATTGCATACTGTGCAACATGCTGGGCGACAAAGCATCAGTTGATCCAGATGTGGCACAATGGAAAAGGAATTTTAAATTGTCCTTCATGCAAAAGTGGATTTTCCACAGATTATCGAGAAAAGGTTGATCATCTGTCACCGAGGGGGAAAATAGGGTAATACAAAAAGCTCCAACAGAGATTTAGCATCTCTGATGGAGCTTTTTTCAGTCTTTCTGATAAAACATGCATTCATACCCGTCTGCCCGCAGTAGCAGGCCCGGCATCCAATCCGGCGTCTGCCCCATGATATCGCAGATCTCCTGCATGTTTGTTTCCTTTGGAACTTCGATGATGAGCTCATCATGGACATGACCGACGATGAAGCGATCCCGGAGGTTCTTCATGGCAAAGCACAGAATGTCCCGGGCTACACCCTGAACGATGTTCTCGACGAACTTCGGACCGTAGCTTTCAATCCTGGACCAATGCTGCTGATTGATTCCCATGTAGGTGACACAGTCATTCCCGAACTGATTCTGGCCGATCCGGGGCTGCACGTAAGAGAGCCGCCTTCCAGACGGCAGCTTGATAAACAGCATCCCGGATTGGTAGTAGATATAGACAGATCCGACCTGAGATGGAAGATGAAGTCTCACTGCCTTCATGACTGCTGCATCGACATTCCACCAGTATTTCACGATGTGTGGATTTGCTTCCCGCCATGCTGTGACGATCGGTTGCAACTCTTCTTCTTTCAGGCCCATGTCAAGAGCGCCCATCGCTTTGAGAGCACCGACGCTGCCGCCATATCCACAGGCCAGCGTCGCGATCTTACCCTTTTGTCGGAGCTCGCCATTGATGCCGTGTTTTACGACCGGCTTATGAAACATGGCGGATGCCGTTGCACAGTACAGGTCTTCGCCCCTGGCAAAGGACTCGATCGTATGCTTCTCCCCGGCAAGGTAGGCAAGGACCCGGGCCTCGATGGAAGAGTAGTCGGAAACGACAAACTTCATCCCCGGCTTTGGAATGAAAGCAGTGCGGATCAGCTCGGAGAGAACCTGCGGCACATTGTCATAGAGCGTTTCAAGTGCAGCATAGTTATTCTGCCTAACAAGGTTTCTGGCCTGTTCCAGATCCGGCAGATGGTTCTGGGGGAGGTTTTGCAATTGCACGATCCGCCCGGCAAACCGGCCAGAGCGATTTGCACCATAGAACTGGAACATTCCGCGGCAGCGGTGATCAAGGCACATGGCATTTTGCATCGCCTGATACTTTTTCACGGAGCTCTTTGCCAGCATCTGGCGGAACCGAAGAACCCGCTTCACATAATCTGGGATATCCTTTTGTAGCAATGCGGACACTTCCTTTTTACCAAGAGAGTCTATATGGACACCATTCTTTGCAAGCCAATCTTTCATCTGGGCGACAGAGTTCGGGTTCTCAAGACCGGTCAGCCGCTGGAGCTTTTTCATCAGATCGGTTTTTGTCAGCGCATCGATCTTGATGGCGTTCTCGACGACCGCAATATCACAAAGGATGCCTCGGTCATTGATCGTCTGATCAATGTGGTATTCATCCCATACAGAGTCTGGAACCGGATAGTTCCGGAGGCGGTGCTGGATCTGCATTTCCACTTCAACATCACGCTGGTTGTATTTCTTGAAAAGAGCCCATTTGTCAGGTGCATCAGAAGGCAGGTTTCTGGTCCTGCCTCCATTTACTTTTGTCGGCTTACAAGGAGAGCAGAAGTAGCGAATGAGATCTTTGCCTTCCTTCATCTTCTGCTGTTCAAATCCAAGGACTGTGCCGATCATCTCAAGAGAGAGGGGCAGGCCATTGTAGGCCCCCCAGATCCGGGAGCACTTCCAGCCGGTTGGATCCAGGTATCCCTTGACGGAATCGTCTGGCGCTCCGTAGCCTTTGAAGAATCCCGGGTGATGCCTGCGCAACCAGACCGATAAACAGACGCGCTCAAAGGAAGCATTGTACGCCCACTTTTCCACGCTGTTATCCGTCAATGCTTCGAGGATCTCATCCGGCGGTTCCTCGTCAGAGGCGATGTCGTAGACCGTTACCGGACCGTCATTTACAGAAACGCCAAACAGCAGGATCGCAAATTCCGGGCTTTCCGAGTAACGATATACACCACATTTCTTCAGATCCTCGGGACTATATGTTTCAAGATCAATTGAGAGCTTCCTAATATTGTCCATGTTTGATCTCCTTATTCTGAAAGGAGCCCCGGTGGGGTACCGAGGCTCAAACTTGTTGTCAATCATTTACTCTTTGTTTGATTTGTCATTAGGACAGGAAGTCATCATCTCCATCATCGTCCAGTCCGGCGAATTCGGTCTCTGCATTGACATGTCCACCAAGCGGATCACCGTCGCGAAGCTTCTGCAAAGCGTTCAGACCGCAGGCAATTCCCTTGTTGCCATTCGAGTTGAAGGCGTAGAAATTGATGGATGCTCTTCCATAGATCCCAGAGTAGAGTTCTGAAGTATCAAGGATGATATTGTTGTTCGAATCCACAACGCCAGGTTTATTGGAGCTGTTGGCGTTCACAAAGTAGGCATTCGCATAGGCTTCATCATCCGGACGTTCCTTGTCACCGTCACGCAGCGGAATCTTCAGGGTATCAAGAGCTGGTACGGACTTGCCGTTGCCACGGAGCTTTGCCTGACCATCCTCATAGGCTGCCTTGATTGCTGCTTTAATCTTCTGGATGGTGATGGTATCGGACTTCGGGATGATGAGAGATACCGAGTATTTCGCAGCACCTCCGTTGATTGACTTCGGCTCGTTTACATTGAGATAGCTGAAACGAGTGTTCTTGCCAGTAATGACTTTCATGGGATTCTTCATAGACATAATATTTTTTCCTCCATTTATTCGTTGTCTTTGAAATCATTAATCGCAGTATGGTATTCGGGACGCTTATCACTGTCACAGACCAATACCGGTTTTCCGGGCGGCTTGTAGATCAGACTGCTCAGAAGTTCGTTGAACTTTTTCTTCCCAAGCTCAGAGGTCATCGCTGTGATGCCTTTGAGCTTCTTTTCATAAGGATCGAAGCCAGCAGCCTCCACGACTTCGGCAACCTTGCCTTCATCGCTGTACTTTCTCGTGCTTCGACCCTCCACGACCTTGTATCCGTCGTAGTGTTTTCCTGCCAGCGCCTGCTCCAGTGCGTAGTCCTTCACGTCGCCTGCCCATGAGACGAGATGGTCAGCTTTTGCCAGGATCTCGGCGATCTCTTCATCTGAGAGAAGATCCGGATCGCTGAACTCGAACTTTGCAAGCTCCATGTTGTAGGAAGCACGCTCCCGGCAGGTTGCCTTTACCTTGCAGAACTGACAATGCGGCCCTGCGTGGAAGTCTCCTTCGCCGGTGTAGGCAAGTTTGGCTGCCGGAACCAGCACGGTGTCGGCCCAGGTCAAGAGATCCGAGAGAGACATCTCATAGGTTTCAACGTGCTCGCGTCTTGGCTGATAGATGGAGAGTTTCACGGTCTGGATGTCATACAGATCACCGAAGGCATCGTAGGCACCAAGCGCATAGCACATGAGCTGTGTGTTTTTCTCTGCGCTCACAACCACGCCGACGCCATACTTGAAATCACAGATATGAATCAGTCCATCTGCGACGATGACACAGTCACCGGTACCGAAGCCCTCCGGCACCCAGCGGGAGAAGTTGAGCCGCTGCTCGACCGCCACAAAGGGATCCGGGCAGAGCTTTTTGGCTTCTTCGACCTGTTCCATGATGAAGTCCCGGTAGCCTTCTGCTGCGGACTGCATCTCGGCATCGTAGAAGGTGAGATCTTCTGTGGGATCCCGCGTCTTTCTGCCGAGTGCTTTTAATAAGAGGTGCTCACAGAGACTGTGTGCATCGGTTCCCTGCTCTGCATAGGGACTGGACTCATTCGGCATCCTTGCACAAAGCTCAGCGGAAGGAGTGCAGGCAATCCAGCGTGCACTTGAGGAAGCAGAGAGGTATGCGTGCTTAGCCATCCAGTGCCTCCGCTTCCTTTACGACAGCGGCATACTCGCTCTCCGGAAGGGCACTGAGCTTTTTAACTCCATGTGCCTCGAGGATTGCTTTTACCTTGTCGGTGTATCCCTTGCGGGACTTGTCAGCGAGGATCTTACGGACGTCCGACATCTCATATACTGGTGCAGCCGGTTCTGCAGGAGCTTCTTTCGTAGTAGGAACATCCTGAACCGGTTCCTGCTTCGGAGCTTCCTCAGAAATGGATTCTTTGGTCGTTTCTGCTGAAATAGCAGGTTTCACTTCATCATTAACAGAAGGTTTATCTTCCAGTTCATCCGCGAGAGCAGTGAAGTCGCTGCCGATTCTGCGGAGCCCTTCAATCAGAAGAGCCATGTCTTTCTTCTTTGCCATATGCTTTGTTCCTTTCTTGTCATTTGGTTCAATTCTTACCCGGTGAGCCCGGGCCTCGCTCTTGCTCTGTGCATGCCCACCCTCCTTGTCAGCTTTTGGCTATTTCCTTCAGTCCGATACGGACACGAGCCAGGGCTTTTTGTGTTCCGTTCAGAAAATTTTTTTTGAAGTTCTAACCACGCTTGCCCTTGCAATCTGTAACGGACACAAGGAAGGCGATTTTGTGTTCAGAAAAGAAAAAAAGTTCCGGGTTGCTTTCCACACATGAATAAGGAAGCAATCCGGATTTTTTTAATTTTTTCTGTTGAGTCACACAAAAAAAGCCTCGTCGTGTCCGTAGAGGGGTAGAGGGCAGAAAGCCTGATTTTGAATGAAGGTGAGGTGGTGACGTATGAATGAGATGAGAAATGCGGAAGGCTATAAAGACCCGACAGCCGGGGAAGCAATCCGCAGGGCATCAAAAAGCAGATACAGACCGATGGTCTATGTCTGCTCACCATATTCCGGGGACATCGAGGGCAACACAGAGAGGGCAAGGAGATACAGCCGCTACGCTGTGGACCAAGGGATGATTCCCATTGCTCCGCATCTTTTGCTTCCGCAGTATATGACGGAGGACGAGAGAGATCTTGCGCTGTTCATGGACATTGCGATCCTCTCCAAGTGCGCAGAGCTCTGGGTCTTTGGAGACAGAATCACAGAAGGGATGGAAAAAGAAATCAGCTACGCCCGGTCAAAGGGCATGAAGACGCGTTATATCGCAGAGGAGAAATTGATATGTACGAAGTAAAGGAAGATATTCTGACAGCAACCAGCAAGAAGACGGATCGCACGCATCTGATTCCGCTCTACAGCAGAGAGGTGATGGACGGTGACTCGCTCTATACGGTGTCTGCCGGAACCAGTGGAACGATAGTTGGCGAGGACGACGATACGAGAACCATCATTGAACTCTGCAATCCGGTAGGCTACGGACTCTTCCGTCTCCACAAAGACGAGGATGGAGATGGCTGCGGCGTCTCGATCACAGCCATTGGTGATGATGATCTGCGCTGCCTCATTAAGGCCCTGAAGTTTGCCACCAAGGTTCTGGAAGAGGAGGCCCTTGAGATCAATGACTAAGATGCATCTTTACACCGCAGCCTGCACGGGCAATGCGAAAAATTGCAGGTATCCCAATGAAGTGGCTGTAAGCTCGGAGGAATCCCTCCGGGCGGCGGTCTCCAAGGACCATGTCTGCGCCAAGTACAAGAACAGCTATCGCAGCAATGACAACTTCCTCTTAGCGGACTGCATCGTGATGGACTGTGATAATGACCACTCTGATGATTCGAAGGATTGGATCACACCGGGGGCTTTGGCAGAGGAACTCTCAGATGTGGATTTTGGTATCACCGAGAGCCGTCACAATAACCTGCCGAAGGATGGAAAGAGTGCGCGGCCCAGGTTTCACATTTATATGCGGACCCGGGAGTACAAAGACCCACAGGTCTATACCGCTCTAAAACATGCGGTGCAGGAACGCTACCCGTTCTTTGACGACAATGCGCTCGATGCTGGGAGATTTGTTTTTGGATCCAATTCTCCCAAGGTCATCTGGCATGAAGGTGGTAAGACAATCGAGGAATTTATGGAAGCAGAGGACTCTATGGCAAGAGCCGCTGACGAGATTCCTGCTGGCAAGCGAAATGCGACCATGAGCCGGTTTGCCGGGAAGGTGGTAAAGCGGTACGGGCACAGTGACGCAGCGCACGCGATCTTTTTGGAAGAGGCAGCCAAGTGCAATCCTCCGCTTTCGGATGAGGAGCTTGGCAAGATCTGGAATTCTGCAAAGAAGTGGGAGAAGAAGGTGGCAAGTCAGCCGGGATATATCCCTCCGGAGAAGTACAACTCTGCGTTACCCAAAGGACCTGCAGGAAGTCTTAAGCCGGAGGACTACTCAGACATCGGGCAGGCGAAGGTGCTCTCCAATGAGTACGGTGATGTTCTCCGGTTCTGCGAGCAGACAGGATTTCTCTGCTACGACGGAACGGTCTGGGAAACATCGGTTTCTGCGGCGGTTGGAGCCACGGAAGAATTCCTGGACCTTCAGCTTGCCGATGCAGAGCTTTTAATGTTCCAGACAAAGCAGGCTCTTTTGAATGCTGGTGTTTCGGGAGATTTGATCGGTAATACCAAGAAGGCGGCTAAGGACCTGAGTGGAAATCTGCTGGAACTTTTGAATGCCCATATACGTGCACAGAACTACCACACTTTTGTGATGCAGCGGAGAAACATGCGGTACGTCAACTCTGCCATGCAGGCGGCTCAGCCCATGGTGCATGTGAAATATGAGGACTTGGATCATGATCCCTATCTTCTGAACACACCGGGAGCCACCTATGATCTGCGTCATGGCCTTGCCGGACGTCGTGAACACAAAGCTGGCGATTACCTGACAAAGGTGACGCTTTGCGATCCGGGAGAGAAAGGAAAAGATCTCTGGGAGGATACCCTGCAGAAGACCTTTCTCGGTGATCAGGAACTGATCGACTATGTGCAGATGGTCATGGGGCTTGCTGCAATTGGACACGTATATATCGAAGCACTCTACATTGCCGTTGGTGGTGGAAAGAATGGAAAAAGTACGTTCTTCAACAGCATCGCGCATGTCCTTGGAAGTTATGCCGGGTCCATCTCTGCGGACACTCTGACCGTTGGCGTACGTCGGAACACGAAGTGGGAGATTACAGAACTGAAAGGCAAGCGGCTGGCAATTGCGGCAGAGCTGGAAGAAGGACAGAGACTTTCTACTTCTATTCTGAAGCAGATCACATCGACCGATCCGATTCAGGGCGAGAAGAAGTTCAAGGACCCGGGAGAGTTTATTCCCTCTCATACAGTGGTTCTTTATACCAATCACCTGCCAAGAGTCGGGGCAACCGATGATGGAACCTGGCGGAGACTCATTGTGCTGCCTTTCCATGCCAAGTTTACGGGCAAGAGTGATGTAAAGAATTATGCCGATGTGCTTGTTAAAAACGCCGGGCCCGCGATTCTTTCCTGGGTAATTGAAGGTGCCGAGAAGGTGATCGCTGCCGGTTTCCACCTGAAGCGACCAGGTGTTGTTCAGAAGGCTATTGATGACTACAAGGCAGAGAACGACTGGATGTCTCATTTCATGGATGAATGCTGTGAACTTGGTGATGCCTTCACAGAAAAATCCGGAGAATTGTATGACACGTATCGGACGTACTGTGACCGCGTCGGAGAGTTCATCCGGAACAAAGCTGAGTTTTATGCAGAGCTGAAGAACCGTGGCATCACGAGTAAGCGTACCAAGAAGGGCGTGCTGATTCGTGGAATTCGTCTGAAAACGGACTTCATGGACTGAAAAAGGTGTAGGTCGGTGCAGTGCGGTGTAGATTGGCAAATTGACCAGAGGGTCTGGAAATGCTGATAAACACTGGGCTTCTGGCAAAGGGTGTAGATGGTGCAGATACCTAACCCACTATGACGTAATAGCAAAAAAAATAATTGATATTAGAAAAGGGTATATAGGGTATCTTCACAATCTACACCCTCTGATTTTTTTTGCCAGACATCATTCGTGATGGATAAGCAGGAGAAGAAATGGAAGGAGAAACAGTATGACATTTTACACATACATGGTTCGGAAGCACATCAAAGAGGATTCACCAATGGGTGATCTCGCCAAGGACATGAGGGAAGACAGGGATCGGTTTCCAAGAAACAGCACAGTCAAACTTAGCGGTTGGCATGATTCGATTCTGAATTATCTTTACGACTGCGGTGCCTGCAGCGGATGCATTGATGCCTTTGAAGAGGCGTGGAAGGAGTATGCCAAATGGCTGAAAAGCAAATCGAGCAAAGTCTTGTCACAGCCGTAAGAGAAGCAGGCGGATGGTGTCCGAAGTTTATCTCACCGGGACTCAATGGGATGCCAGATCGGATCGTTCTGATGCCCGGAGGACGCATCGCTTTTGTTGAGGTGAAGGCACCCGGAAAGAAACCGAGAAAGCTGCAGATCCGAAGACACATACGCCTTCGGAATCTTGGCTTTCAGGTTTTCGTTCTAGATGATCCAAAGGAGATACCGGACATCATGACTGCGATACAGGAAGGAGACAGATGATGGAAGAGGCAACGATGGAATTAAAAAGATCCGACTTACATGACTATCAAGATTACTGTGTGGAGTTTGTTGAGAACCATCCGGAGGCGATGCTGATCCTTCAGATGGGCCTCGGAAAAACGATCATCAGTCTTACTGCCATTTGGGATTTGATGTTTGATTCCTTCGATGTTCATAAAACGCTGGTGATTGCACCTCTTCGCGTTGCCCGGGATGTCTGGCCGGAAGAAAAAGACCTCTGGACTCACACAAAGGATATACAGATGTCGGTCATTATTGGCAGCTGCAAAGAGCGAGTAAGGGCACTTCGAGCAGATGCTGACGTTTATGTGGTCAACCGGGAAAATGTGAAATGGCTATCTGACTGGTTGGAACAGCACAAGATCCCATGGCCCTTTGACTGTGTCGTGGTGGATGAACTTAGCTCTTTCAAGAATTATAAGAGCCAGCGCTATAAGGCACTCCGGAAAGCACGTCCCCACATCAAGCGGATCTGGGGCTTAACCGGAACGCCTGCAAGTAATGGCCTTCTGGACCTTTGGGGAGAGGTTGCCATTATTGATCAGGGCAAGCGCCTCGGAAGGTTCATCGGAAGATACCGGGAATCGTTCTTCCGGCCCGGCGGTATGAATCCTTACACCGGAGTGGTTTATAACTATGTGCCGCTGCCCGGCGCAGAGGAAGCCATTTACAAGAAGATCGGAGATATCTCTGTTTCCATGAAAGCAAAAGACTTTCTGCCGGATCTGCCAAAATGCCTGACAGTCAACCATACGGTTGAGATGAGCCCGGAAGAAAAGAAACTCTACGATGAATTGAAGAAAGAGCTGGTTCTTACAATTGATGGGAATGAAGTGGACGCTGCCAATGCGGCGGTTCTTTCCGGAAGACTTCTGGAGATGGCAAACGGAGCTGTCTACAACGAGAATCATGAGGTGATCCGGATCCATGACCGAAAGCTCGAGATGCTGTCGGATCTGATCGAAGAAGCAGTCGGGCAGAACGTTTTGATTGCCTATTGGTATCAGCATGATCGTA
The DNA here is from genome assembly GCF_052119185.1 of Bilifractor sp. LCP19S3_H10. Classification (NCBI taxonomy): domain Bacteria; kingdom Bacillati; phylum Bacillota; class Clostridia; order Lachnospirales; family Lachnospiraceae; genus Bilifractor; species Bilifractor sp. LCP19S3_H10. Next base: position 45,705 of record NZ_JBQKFT010000003.1, on the reverse strand, counting down.
GTCGGATCATCGAATACCTGAAGGAGAAGGAGATCACGGTACGAGATCTGAAAACCTCGGAGGATGTCTCCGATTGGAATGCCGGAAAGATTCCGGTCGCTCTGATTTCTCCAGCATCTGCCGGACACGGACTCAACCTCCAGCATGGCGGTCATATCCTGATCTGGTTCTCCCTTTGCTGGTCTTTGGAGATGCGGCAGCAAACAGACGCGAGACTCAACCGTCAAGGCCAGACCGAGGTTGTAACCATTCATAACATCGTGACGAAGGACACGATTGATGAAGACGTGCTAAAAGCGCTGGAAGATAAGAACTCCACACAGGAGAACCTGATCCGGGCGGTACAGGCTCGTCTGAAATAAGCCAATCAGAGTCAACAACAGAAAATCAATGACAAACATATGCCAATCCGAGGAACAGAAATGAAGCATTTCAAGGAGACTGCATATGAACAAAAATTTTGGTTCCGATCCGTATCAGAATCTTGCCAATGCCATCGTGGCACAGGCGGCACAGGACTATTTGTCGGCACTTAAGAGACTGAAGAAGAATTCAAGAAACAGGACGGCTATGGATGAAGCCATGCAGCTGGAGAAGTTCTTCCATTCTGGCTGGTATGAAATTCTGACTGACGTTGATCCAGATTATCTGATCCGTAAGCTGAGAGAGAAGGTGGCAGCATGACACCAAAGGCATATCTCAATCAGGCATACCGGTTGGAGCAGCGGATCCGGTTGCATCAGGAAGAACTGGAGAATTTAAGGATGCTGGCTTCTTCTGTTGGCAGTCCCGGATTTGAGGAGCATTACAATCCCAACCGTCCAAACGATGCACCATTCGTAAAAACGCTGGATCGAATCTGGGAAAAGGAGAAGAAAGTGAATGAAGAGCTTTGTCTTCTCCTGCAGCTGAAAGACGAGATCCAGTCTGTGATCGATCAGGTCGACAACATGGATGAGCGGCTGATTCTTACCTATCGGTATTTGAAGAACTATACCTGGATGCGGATTGGTGATGAGCTTTCTGCCGATGAACGCACGATCCGCAGATGGCACAGCAGAGCATTGTCCCATGTGAAGGTGCCAAAAAATCCTACGATGATTTAAATGCGCCGAAAATGTCCGCAAATGTCCGGGTGCCATATGTGATATGGTATAGTCAGCGAAGAAAGATAAAATGAAGCCTCGAAGGATAAAACCTCCGGGGCTTTTTACGTGGGAGAAATCAGGAGCGGAGGTGACGGACATGCCATACAAACCGAAGGTTCCCTGCAGGCATCCCGGCTGTCCGAATCTCGTGCCCGCCGGACAAAAGTACTGCGAGGAACACAAGAGGATGCACCCGGAAGAGAATCGGACTGCTGCAGCGCGAGGATACAACAGCCGCTGGAGACGGGAGAGCAAGAAGTTCTTAGCGCTCCACCCTCTTTGTGAGGAGTGTTTTCGACATGGCATCGCAACGCCTGCGACGGTTGTGGACCATATCGTTCCACACCGAGGAGACCCGAAGCTCTTCTGGGACAGATCGAACTGGCAGGCACTGTGTAAGAAGTGCCACGATAAAAAGACCGGAAGAGAGGACAGCAATCCGACGTATCGGTACTGAAAGCGTGGAGGCGGGGGAGGTCATAATCCTGAAAACGAGAGGCACAGAAGACCGGCGCCCCCTCTTGCGTTGATTTCCGCGAAATTGATACCCCGGGGTCGGAGGCTTTGGGCGACATCCCCAGAAACGTACATATCGTGTGAAAAAGCCGCATAGAATGCGGATTTGTTTGAAAAACTGATAACTTTTACAGGCAGTGTTGGAGCTAGATCCACCACTGCTTTTTTCATGCCCGGAAGTCCTTTGTTTTTAAGGCCTCGGGCATTTTTGCGGACAGGAGAACAGTATGGAAGACATCGAAAGCAAGCAGGATCTTTCCTTGTTCGTCGTGTCCTGCGCGAAGCGGTTCTGTCCGGAGTGTGGGAAGCCGATCGAAGGAAATCGGCGAGGCAGGCCCAGGTGCTTCTGCAGCAACCGCTGCCGCTGGGCATTCAACAAGAGGATGGAACGGGAAAGGAGAAGAGAACGTGAAGACAGCAACGCTAAAAACAATACCGGTGACGGAACTGAAACCGGCGGCTTACAACCCGAGAAAGAAACTGAAGCCGGGCGATAAGGAATATGAGAAGATCAAGAACTCCATTCAGGAATTTGGCTTTGCGGATCCTTTGGTTGTGAATGCCGATATGACAATCATCGGAGGACATCAGCGTTTGACGGTAGCAAAGGATCTCGGTTACACAGAGGTCCCCTGCGCAGTCGTTGACATCGATAAGACCAGAGAGAAGGCACTGAATATTGCGCTCAACAAGATCACGGGCGCATGGGATGACAACATGCTCGCAGAACTCCTGAAAGATCTTGAAGCAGCGGACTTCAACACGGCGCTCACCGGATTTGAGCCTCCGGAGATGGAGCAGCTTTTCAATAAGGTCTGTGATAAAGAGGTGGAAGAAGATAGCTTTGATGTGGATGAGGAACTTAAGAAGCCGACCATGAGTAAGCCCGGTGATATGTGGTTTCTTGGAAAGCACAAAGTCTTCTGTGGGGATTCCACCAATGAAGAGAACTATGTTGCTTTGATGGATGGTCAGAAGGCAAATCTGGTGCTGACCGATCCTCCGTATAACGTAGACGTTGAAGAAACAGCAGGCAAGATCCTGAATGACAACATGGCCGACGAGGATTTCTACAAGTTTCTGCTTTCTGCTTATACTTGCATGCATGATAACCTCGCCGATGACGGCTCCATCTACGTATTCCATGCAGATACGGAGGGGCTGAACTTCCGCAGGGCATTTGTGGATGCAGGCTTCTACCTTTCCGGCTGCTGCATCTGGAAAAAGAATGCACTGGTTCTGGGACGCTCTCCCTACCAGTGGCAGCATGAACCGTGCCTATTTGGCTGGAAGAAGGGTGGAAGGCATGAGTGGTACTCGGACCGGAAGCAGACCACCATCTGGGAGTACGACCGTCCGAAAGCTTCCAAGGATCATCCGACGATGAAGCCGGTGCAGCTGATGGCGTATCCGATCCGGAACTCTTCGATGACAAACGGAATCGTTCTGGATCCCTTCCTCGGATCCGGATCCACTCTGATCGCCTGCTGCGAAACAGATCGGATTTGCAGAGGCATCGAGCTGGACCCGAAGTATGTCGACGTTATCGTGAAAAGATATATCGAACACGAAGATGGAAAAACGCAAGATGTATATGTGGTGCGTGATGGTCAGAAGCTCACATTTGAAGAGGCTGCTGCGGATGTCGGACAGGACGAATCCTGATGAAGACCAAAGATTGCCTGCTGGACTCGTCTGTTTCCTTCAATGTTGAGACCTGATTTTTGTTCAGATTTATCTGTCAAATTGAGTTGCTATTCCAGCCCGTCAGAGTGATGTATGTGTTACCGGAATGAACCGGAGCATCGAAAAGGAGGCAAGAAAATGCTGAGATTTGAAAAAAGTACATCGGAACGAAAAGAGCTGGTGACGCGTTTAGGGGAGCTGACCGGGGAGAAACCGCATTATACGGCAGCACCGCGGATGGCATACGAAATCGGTGACTGGACGGTCGAGCGGGATGGAACCCTCACGGTAGAGGATGACAAAGCCGATGAAGCGACTCTTCAGACGCTTGATGCAGAAGGCCTGATCCAGTTGCCGAATACGGAAGACGAACCGGAGCAACTGAAAGTGGAGATCGCCTTGCCGCTGAAAGGACACAACGGATGTACCCTTCGAAATTTGATTAATCTCATCTATCAGAGAGCAAGCCTGATCAACAAAGCGACTGGCGGGCACTTCTATGTAGACATCGATCTTGTGAATGCACTGAAAGGAGCGGACGACCTAACGCTGGAGAAGGCGCTCGAGATTCTCTCGGATCATCGGGATGAGATGATTGGTATTAAGGTAGAAGATGAGAAGATTTCCTTTACCGGGTTCCCAGAGCTTGCGGATTCTGAAACGATCCATGCATACATAGAACTTTCTTCCTTCATGAATAAACAGGCCTTGGAACAGAAGAGAATTTATCCGAAGTATGTCGATGAAGAGAGTGAAAAATATGCTTTCCGCATTTGGCTGACACGCCTTGGGATGAATGGAGCAGAGTTCAAGACGACACGAAAAATATTGATGAAGAACCTTTCCGGATACGCTGCCTTTCCGAATGAGGAGGCGGCCAGAAAGTTTTACCAGAGGCAGAAAGCTAAACGTGAAGTAGAAAAGGAAGCACAGGCCGGATCTTCCGTCGAATCCGAAACGAGCAATCCAGAAGGAAAGGAAGCAGAACATGAGATTTCCAAATGATGAGGTACTAAAAAGACTGCGTGAATGTTATCCTGCAGGATCTCGGGTGGAACTTTTGGAGATGGACGACATCCAGGCACCGCCAATCGGCACAAAAGGAACTGTCTATGGTGTCGATGACACGGGATCCTTGCTCGTCCACTGGGATAACGGTTCAGGACTAAGCGTGATCTATGGCGAGGACATCGTGCGGAAGGTGGTGGACTGATATGGATGAGAAGATCAAGAAACAGATTATTGCGATTCGAGACAGCGGCCTTACGAACATGTTCGACCTGCCCTACGTGCAGCGCCTCGCCTTCGACCGGAATTACTACGATCTGGTGCTCTTTATTGAGGAGCACCGGGACGAATACGTCCGCTTTATTCTCCATGGAGATGTCAGATAAGCACAGGATTTTCGGTACATTTTTGTGCAGGTTATGAGGCTCATTTCCTTGCTATATATCGCCTGCAGAGTGATATATGTACATGCCAAAGGAAAAGGCAAACAAGCACAAAGCAAGGAGGACAAAGCCATGACGAACATTTTTGAAGAAACCTACAACACCATCGCAGAAGCAAAGAAAGCCTACAAGGCAGCCACCACAGCAGAGGAGAGGGACGCCGCAAGGGATACGGCGAAGGCAGCCGAGGACAGGATCGACGAGCTAGGCGACATTGCATGGAAGATCTGGAGAGCCTACGAGAAATCAAGGGACAACGAGAACAAGATCCTCGACTTCGACGACATCATCTGGGACAGGGATGTGGAAGCCCTCACCGCCTGCATGAAGGAGAACGGCATCAAGGCCTTCACCTACTCCTGCAGGGCAACGGATGCAATCGAAACCTTATGGCTTTTTAAAGAGGCAGGCTGCACGATCGGCGAGATGGTTGAGGTCAACCTCCGGAAGGACTTTTTCGGCAAAGGCTACGAAAAGGGCCACGCCTTCAAGATGATCCTGAATTAAGGGAATTGGGAGGGCCCTGAAGAGGGGCCTTCCACTTCTGGAACACGAAAAGGAGACGAAGGCCATGACAAGACAGAAAAAGGAAATCCTGAAGAAGATTGACGAAATCGAAACATTTATTGCCGTCGATGATGAGCTTGGATGCGGAATGGCGCCTCCCGGTGCTTACGATTCTTTGTACGAGGAAGAGAACCGGCTCTGGGAAGAACTAGCGCACTTAAGCCATTACCCGGATGCCATATCGATGCAGATGGATCCGAGAGGCATCGCCGGAGCGGAGGTGCCATTCAAGTAAAAAGAATCGGGAACGGAGCCCTTATGAAAGGCCCTGTTCCTCGTACAAATACACACAATTTCTTCCGCTGATCTTTGTCACATATATGCGTTGGTTCTCCTTGCTTTATATCCGGCGCAGAGTGATATATGTACATGCCAAAGGAAAAGGGCACACAAAAGAAACGGAGGAAAAAGACCATGTGGAAAAAAGGAAGCATTAAGATCGAGAACCAGATATTCACCTACTGCGCAAAGGTATACGGAGAGCCTAGCGAGGACTACGGCATCGAAGGCGGCAAGATCAGCAAGCTTGAGATTCGCCTCGGAGACTTCCCGGTTGCAAGATACGACAGAGGCTGGGACATCGAGCCGGAGACAGAAAACGCGCAGCTTGCGCTTCTTATCATCCTGTACGATCTAAACTGACAAGAAGGCGCTGAACAGAAAGCAAATAAGTTAAATCCGGGAGGAGAGCCACACGGCTCTTTCTCTCGTTCGCATATACCGCATTACACATACACCACATGGGACAGGATCGCTTCGGCGGTCCTTTTTTGATGGACAGAAAGGAGGTGTTTCCTATGGCAACCAGAGGAAGAAAGCCAACTCCGACGGCAATCAAGGAGCTGGAAGGAAATCCCGGGAAAAGAAAACTGAATGAGAATGAGCCAAAGCCAGAGCGGAAAGCACCTGCCTGTCCGAAGTGGCTCGATAAGGATGCCAGAAAGGAATGGCACAGGCTGGCAAAGAAGATGGAAGCCATTGGTGTTCTTACGGAGGTTGATATGGCTGCCTTTGCTGCATACTGCCAGTCCTATGCGAGATGGAAGGAAGCCGAGGAGTTTATCACCGAGCACGGCACTCTTGTCCGGACACCTTCTGGCTACTGGCAACAGGTCCCGCAGGTCTCCATCGCGCAGACCTACATGAAGCAGATGGGAAAGTTCGCGACCGAGTTCGGTCTGACTCCGGCATCAAGGTCAAGGTTGATCGCGGATGCCGGGAAGGCAACGCCGGAAGATGAGATGGAGGAACTCTTGGGAGGTGATCCTTGATGGAGGAGAGACCCAAGGAAATGCCAAAGCTGACCGATTATCAGCCGACAAAGTTTATGCTTCCAACATCTCACTATGATGCGGCGAAAGCGGACCGGGCGGTGAAGTTCATCGAGATGCTTCGTCACACCAAAGGCAAGTGGGCCGGAAAACGTTTCTGGCTTCTGCCTTGGCAGGAGAAAATTATCCGGGATCTCTTTGGAATCGTAAAGCCCGACGGAAACCGGCAGTTCCGGACAGCCTATATCGAGATTGGCAAGAAGAATGGAAAGTCAGAGCTTGCCGCCGCAGTTGCCCTGTACCTGCTGTATGCGGACAACGAACCATCCGCAGAAGTCTATGGCGCTGCCGCGGATCGTCAGCAGGCATCGATCGTTTTTGATGTCGCCCACCAGATGGTGAACATGACACCAGCGCTTTTAAAGCGCTCCAAGATCATGGCGGCCAGCAAGCGAATTGTAAATTACAGTAACGCCGGATTCTACCAGGTGCTTTCTGCAGAGGTGGGAACAAAACATGGACTGAATGTTTCTGGTCTTGTGCTAGACGAGGTTCATGCGCAACCGACACGAAAGCTGTATGACGTTCTAACCCAAGGCTCCGGTGATGCGAGAGAGCAGCCGCTATATTTCCTGATTACTACCGCCGGAACCGATAAGAATTCGATCTGCTACGAGCTGCACCAGAAGGCAAAAGACATCCTCTCTGGGCAGCGTGTGGATCATACGTTTTATCCAGTCGTCTACGGATTGGAAGAAGATGAGGATTGGCACGATGAGAAGAACTGGTACAAAGCAAATCCAAGTCTCGGGCAGACGATTGACATTGAACGTGTCCGGGAGCATTACCACGAGGCAATGGAAAATCCGGCGGAGGAGGCGGTGTTTAAGCAGCTACGACTGAACATGTGGGTATCTTCAACGACCGCCTTCATTCCGGAGCAGGTTTTTGATCAGGGCAATGAGCCGATTGATCTGGACAGTCTCCGGGGAAGGGAATGTTACGGTGGACTCGATCTTTCGAGCACCGGCGACATCACAGCTCTGGTTCTGATGTTCCCGCCGAGAGATGAAACGGAGAAGTACATCTGCCTGCCATTCTTCTGGGTTCCGGAGGACACCATCCCGATCCGGGTACGAAGGGCCTCTGTTCCCTACGATATCTGGGTAAAGCAGGGATATATGAAGGCGACGGAAGGAAATGTGATCGACTACAACTTCATCGAGAAGTTCATCCTGGATCTCTACAAGATCTACAACATCAAGGAAATCGCGGTTGACCGATGGAATGCGACTCAGCTCATCATCAATCTTCAGGATGACGGCTTGACGATGGTGCCCTTTGGACAGGGCTTCAAAGATATGTCCGCCCCGACCAAGGAGTTCTACAAGCTGATGATGGAAGGAAAGATCATCCACGGTGGTAATCCGGTCCTTCGGTGGATGGCCCTGAACGTGGTAGTAGATCGGGACGCTGCCGATAACATCAAACCGACGAAGGCGAAATCACCCGAAAAGATCGACGGTATCGTTGCATCGATTATGGCGCTGGATCGCTGTATCCGGCAGGAACAAGCAGAGAGTGTTTACGACAGCCGAGGGCTGATCACATTTTGATGGAGGAAGGATCGATGGGATTTAAGGATTTATTTCACAGAAGGAAGGCAAGAGCGGATCCGAAGGATGCAACATCCGGCAGTGCCTACCGGGCCTACTACGGGCACACCTCATCCGGCAAAACCGTGACAGAGCGAAGCTCCATGCAGGTGACTGCCGTGTATGCCTGTGTCCGGGTTCTGGCGGAGGCCGTGGCAAGCCTGCCCTTACACCTCTACAAAGAGGAGGACGGCAGCAAGGTAAAGGCTGTCGATCATCCCTTGTACTTTCTTCTTCACAGTGAGCCGAATGAGGAGATGACGGCCTACACCTTTTGGGAGACGCTTCTCACACACCTTCTCCTGTGGGGGAATGCCTATGTGCAGATTATCCGGAATGGAAAGGGCGAGATCACCGCGCTGTATCCTCTGATGCCAAACCGCATGACGGTGGACCGGGATGAGAACGGACACATCTATTATCAGTATCTCTGGTCCAAGGGATCCGATGCGCCAACCATGAAAGAAACGATCGTCAAGCTCTCTCCTCACGAGGTGATGCAGATTCCGGGGCTTGGATTTGACGGCCTTGTGGGATACAGCCCGATTGCGATGGCAAAGAACAGCATCGGTCTTTCGATGGCCTGTGAGGAATATGGCTCTAAGTTCTTTGAGAATGGAGCCGCGCCATCCGGTGTTCTCGAGCATCCCGGTATCCTGAAGGATCCGGAGAAAGTGAGAGATAGCTGGCAGGCTGCCTTTGGCGGGAGCCAGAACGCCGGGAAGGTTGCGGTGTTGGAAGAGGGCATGAAGTATTCGCCGATCTCCATCAATCCGCAGGAGGCGCAGTTTCTGGATACTCGAAAGTTCCAGATCGATGAGATCGCAAGGATCTTCCGGGTGCCGCCGCATATGATTGGAGATCTTGAGCACGCGACTTTTTCTAACATTGAAGAACAGTCGCTGGAATTTGTGACCTACAGTCTGCAGCCGTGGCTTGCCAGAATCGAGTCTGCGATCTCTCGGTCGCTCCTTACCCCGGAGGAGAAGAAGATCTATTATGCGCGTTTCAACGTGGACGGTCTTCTTCGCGGCAACTATGAGAGCCGCATGCAGGGATACGCGACTGGCATCAGTAACGGATTTTTGTGTGTGAACGATGTCCGGCGCTTAGAGAACATGGACCTCGTGCCCGACGAAGAGGGCGGGAACCTGTTTCTTGTAAACGGAACCATGACGCCTCTTCGGAGTGCTGGCGCAGCCTACCAGAGCGGTTCTGGAGGTAGTGATCCTCCGGAGCAGGATGAGCCCGATGAAGAACCTAAGGAAGATACCGAAAACAAAAAGCCCCACAGAAGGGGAAGGAGGAACACATGAACAAGTTTTGGAAGTGGGTGCGGAACAAGGCACCGGATGGAGAAGATCCTGACCTTTCAGCACGCACGCTGTTTTTAAACGGAACCATTGCTTCGGAGAGTTGGTTTGACGATGACGTCACGCCAGCTCTTTTTAAGTCTGACCTTGATTCCGGGAAAGGACCGATCACGGTCTGGATCAACTCTCCAGGTGGCGATGTCTGGGCGGCGGCACAGATCTACAACATGCTCTTATCTTATTCCGGGAAGGTCACTGTGAAGATCGACGGCCTTGCAGCATCGGCAGCATCGGTCATTGCGATGGCAGGAGACGAGGTTCTTGTCTCTCCGGTGTCGATGCTGATGATCCACAACCCATCCACGATGGCAATGGGGGATAAGGATGATCTTGCGCAGGCCATCTCGATGCTCGATTCCGTCAAGGATTCGATCCTGAATGCCTACGTCAAGAAGACCGGGCTCTCCAAGAACAAGCTCAGTAAGCTTATGGACGATGAGACCTGGATGGATGCGAGCAAGGCCGTGGAGCTTGGCTTTGCAGACCGTGTGATGGAGCGACCGGATCTCTATCACAGTGAGCAGGAAGAGGACAATTCGGCCAAGGAAAATCCGGAGGAATCTGAAGACAAGCCCGGGCAAGCACCAAATGATCCTGAGAAGAACGAGGATCTGCTTGCTGCGGGCTTTCTTTATTCCAGTCGTCAAATGGCGGCTGCATTTACCAACAAGGTGAAGGAACACTACAAAGTTAGAAACAAGGCATCGGAAGCACCGATCGCTAAGGATACTGCAGACAAGGGCCGGAGCGTGGATGCTCTGATGGATCGCCTGAATCTGCTGCACAAAGTGATGTGAGGAGGAGAACACAATGAACGTACAGGATTTGATTGCAAAGAGAGCAAGAGCGTGGGAGGCAGCAAAGGCCTTCCTCGAAGCACACAGAGGAGAGAACGGCGTCCTTTCTGCCGCCGATGGAGAAACCTATGACCGCATGGAAAAGGAGATCACAGATCTCACCAAGGAGATCGACCGTCTGAATCGTCAGGCTGCTATTGAGGCACAGCTGAGTCAGCCGACTTCTTCTCCTCTTTCCAACATGCCTTCCGCAGGCAGTGAGAAGCCGAAGAAGCAGGGACGCGCTTCCGATCAGTATGCAAAAGATATGCTGACCGCCATGCGCACGAACTTCCATCAGGTTTCCGACATCCTGCAGGAGGGTGTGGATGCCGATGGCGGATACCTCGTTCCGGAGGAGTGGGACAACCGCCTCATCGATGTCCTGAATGAAGAGAACATCATGCGGGGCCTTGCAACCCACATCACGACTTCCGGCGAGCACAAGATCAACATCGCGGGAGCCAAGCCGACCGCGGCATGGATCGAAGAGGGTGGCGCGCTTCAGTTCACAGACGCGAAGTTTGGACAGAAGATTATGGACGCCCATAAGCTCCATGTGGCGGTGAAGGTTACCGAGGAGCTTCTGTATGACTCCATGTTTGACCTTGCAAGCTACATCACCACTCAGTTTGGAATCGCCATTGCCAATGCCGAGGAGGATGCTTTCCTGAACGGCGATGGGAAGGGGAAGCCCACCGGTCTCTTTGATGAGACCAATGGCGGCACGGTCGCAAAGACCCTCACCGGCACCAAGCTTGGCACCGATGATGTGCTGGATCTGGTCTACGCCCTGAAGCGTCCGTACCGGAAGAAGGCATCGTTCATCATGAACGACCAGACCCTTGCAACTCTCCGGAAGCTTAAGGACAACAACGGCGCCTACATCTGGCAGCCGTCCTATCAGGCAGGGGAGCCGGACAGACTTCTTGGCTATGCGGTTCACACCAGCGCCTTTGCACCGGAGCTTGCGGCAGGAAAGCCTGTGATGGCCTTTGGTGACTACAGCTACTACAACATCGGCGATCGCGGCAGTCGTTCCATGCAGGAGCTTCGTGAGCTCTTTGCGGGAAACGGCATGATCGGGTATGTTGCCAAGGAGCGTGTCGATGGCCTTCTGGTTCTTCCGGAGGCCGTGCAGATCATGAAGGCTGGCGGTACGGATGCGAAGCCTTGATAAAAGGAGGTTGTAAGTCATGCTGACACTGGACGAGGTGAAACAGTATTTAAGGGTGGATAGCTCCGAAGAGGACGCGCTGATTGAGGGTCTCATAAAGACCGCTGACTCCCTCGTCCGGGATGTCGGCAGGATGAGTCAGCCTGACATTCCGGATGCTTCAAAACCTGTGATGATGGCTGCGGAGCTTTATACGGTTGCTTATCTTTACGAGCACAGGGAGGAGGCAGACCATCACGGTCTGATCCTTACCCTCCGTGCTCTTTTGTTTGGAATCAGGGAGGAGAGGTTCTGATGCGGATTGCAGACTTAAATCTCCGGATTACTTTCCAGAAAATGTCTGTTGTAACGGATAAATACGGCAACCACACAAATGCCTACAAGGATTACTTTTCCTGCTATGCGACAGCGTCCGGATCCGGAAACGAGGCCAGCGAAGCAGGCGTTACCACGCCGAAGGAGACGATCGACTTTACCGTCCGCTGGTGCAAGGTACTGGATCCGGTCACATCGGACGGATGGAGGATCACGGCAGGAAACAAGACCTACAACATCCTCTACGTAAACCCGATGGGAAACCACAGGAAGTGCATGAAATTCCACTGCGAAAGGATGCGCAAATGAATGACAAGATCAAACCGGAACAGCTCTCTGACGCCATCATGGAAGGACTCGAGGAATATAAAAGCCTCTCCACAGATGCCATGAAGGAGGCTGTGAAGAAGACGGCAAAAGATGTAAAGAAAGAGATCCAGAGCAAAGCCCCTGTGAGAACCGGAAAGTATAAGAAATCATGGAAGGTGACCAAGACCGAGGAGAATGCCGAGAAGCTCGTGATGACTGTTCATGCCGGGCGCTATCAGCTGACCCATCTTCTGGAGCATGGTCATGCCAAACGTGGTGGAGGCAGGGTTGCGGCGATCCCGCATATCGCTGTCGCGGAAGCGGACGGGGTAAAAGAACTCGAGGATGAGATCACGGACTCTTTAGAGAAGGGAGGAGGTTCATGACCTACGATGAGATTGTAACAATGCTTGAGGAAGCAAATCTCCCTCTCGCTTATGACCACTTCGCTGAGGGCGAGTCACCGGATCCGCCCTTTCTTATTTTCTTAAGTCCATCGGAGGAGATCTTCGGCGCGGACAACATTTCCTACGCTGCGTTCCCGGAAATCAACGTAGAACTCTATACAGACAGGAAAGATCCAAAACTGGAACAGCGGCTTGAGGATATCTTCACCCGGCATGATGTCTTTTATCTAAAGTCCGAGACTTGGATCGAATCCGAGAGATTCTTTGAAACACTTTATCAAATCACACCTTAAGGAGGCATATCTATGGGTAACAGAAACAAGGTGAGGTACGGCCTGAAAAACGTCCACTACGCCCTGCTTTCTTCTGCGGAGGACGGGACGGTTAGTTACGGCAAGCCGGTTGTCTGGCCCGGTGCCGTGTCGATCAAGTTTTCGGCACAGGGAAGCCAGGAACCGTTCTACGCAGATGACATCAAGTATTACGTGACAAGTTCCAACACCGGCTATAACGGCGATCTGGAAACAGCCCTTGTCCCGGAGGATTTCAAGACAGATGTCCTCGGCGAGATCAAGGACGCAAACGGCGTGTTCGTGGAGAATGCGGACGCACAGCCTGTTCCCTTCGCCCTGCTATTTGAGTTTGTCGGCGATGCCAGAGCCATCCGCCATGTGCTTTATAACTGCACGGCAAGCCGTCCGGATATCGAAGCGCAGACCAAGGAGGATAAGGTATCCGTCAAGACCGAGAGCCTTACGATCGACGCATCCTCGATCTACAACAAGGACCTCGACGCAAACATCGTAAAGGCTGACACATCCTCCGAGACGGACGAAGCCACCTACAAGAGCTGGTATGATTCCGTCCACCTTCCGGCGAAGAAGGCCGCAAGCGGATCTACTGCTTCAGGAGGGACGAGTAGCACTTCCAGCACTTCAACGTCAGGAAAGTAAGGGGGTAAACCATGAGAAAAGAAATCGAAATGACTCTGGAGAACGGCAGCATAAAGCCGTTCTCCTTTGAAGCAAACGGTGCGACCGCTATTCTCTACCGGATGGTTTTCCATGAGGATCTGATGGTTACGATGAACAATCTCTCTAGCGCAAACCTTGATACCTTAGTCGGCGCGAAGCTCGCCTACATCATGCATGCGCAGGCAGAAAGCACGCCCACCTCTCAGCTTTCTCTCGATGACTTCATTCACTGGGCGGCAGGCTTTGACGGCATGAGCTTAATCGAGGGGCTGGATTCCTTCGTGGCAGTCTACCTCGGAAACCGCACCGCTACCACAGAGCCAAAAAAAGAGGACGCCCAACTGACAGAGAAATAAACACAGCGGTCTACTTACTCCGCTGTAAGCAGTTGGGCTTTACCCTTCCGGAGCTTTCTTTGATCGAGGAAGGCATGGTATTTGATGTACTCTCTGAATCTGATAACGATGAGAACGGTGACTACTGCGAGGTGGCGACACAGGAGGATATGGATAACTGGTGAATAGTATCATGAACTGCAGTTCAGATTGTAAGCATATAGTATGTCTGTTAAAATCAAACATATGATATTGGGTTTTATATATGATGGAGGCAGACAATTGAAACAAGATAAAAAAGGGGATAATGATACAAAGATTGTATGCGATATAAAAGACGGCAAAATAAAGGTTGGGAAAAAATATTATTCTGCTGGTCAACTAAAGGTATTCTCAGTTATTTTTTATATTCTTGGAGTTCTTTGGATTCTGATGGGCTTACCTGTTATGCCCTTAGGAGTGATTTTTCTTCTGTTTGGAATTTTTTGCCTATGGATGGGAAGATCTTATTCCCGCCTCCGAAAAATACTGATGAATTCACAATCAAAAAGTGCTATAGAACAATCGCGGAGTGATGTATCAGAAACGGCTGCTAATTCAACTGATCATTCTACGCCAGCAGAGATGCTAGAGTCGAGCGTTAAACAATCTCACTCCACTTATCCATTTAAAGACGATGATGGTCGGATTTTACGTTACAGTTATTATGATGTTGAGGTAAAAGGATTCGATCATCAAAATTTTGACATTAAAAAGCTTGAGTTGGAAAAATTTGTTACCTTTGATTTTGAACCAGATAATCAGTATGATCCAAACGCAATTGCTATTTTTTATGATGATCAAAAAATAGGTTATGTTCCACAGAACTCTTTACAGAGTATGGTGAAAAAATACTCTGATGGAAAAGAGCATCAAATCTGTGGTTTTATTTCTTGTATCAATGAAGATCTTAATGAAGTTCAGATTGCATTAGGCTTCTACTCCAAAGTAAATAATGACCTAGACGTATTTAAATGCAGGTTGTGTAAAACCCGTGCAAAAGATTCTATGGGTGATTCCAGGCAAGAAAATCTTGAACTAGTAGAAACTGGGTGCCCTGTTGATCTGGAGTACAATGATGAAAGTGAAACGTATCTGGTATGTGATGATACAGGAGAAGAATTGGGAGAAATATCCAAAAAACAGTCTGCTCAAATATATGATATCATAGGTGATACAGAACCGTTTCATGCTGAAGTCAGTGAACTTGATACTGATGATGACGATAAAATCATTTGTACTATCGAGGTATGGATTAAGTAAATTAATAGGATTAACAACAAGTGTCACTCATATAGTTTAGTGATGATCGACCGGAACACCCCATCGTGGTGCTCCGGTTTTTTGATGCCATTTTTCAGGAAGGAGGACAGCTATGGCTGACCGTATCAAAGGAATCACAGTAGAAATCGGCGGTGATACGACTAAGCTGTCCGATGCCTTAAAGGGCGTAAATAAGTCGATCCGTGAGACGCAGGATCAGCTTCGGGATGTAAATAAGCTCTTGAAGCTTGATCCCGGTAACGCTGACCTTCTCGTCCAGAAACAAAAATATCTCTCTGAGGCGATCTCCGACACAAAGGAGAAACTTGCGCAGGAACAGGATGCCTTAAAACAGCTGCAGCAAGGGCCGCAGACTGAGGAGACCATCAAGCAGCAAGAAGCCCTGACCCGTGAGATCGAGAACACCAAGCAGTCTCTTGAGAAGCTGAAATCTGAGTTCAAGGATGTCGGATCTGTGGCAGGTGTCCAGCTCCAGCAGGCCGGGCAAAAGATGAAGGACGTCGGTGACAAGATCACAGGTGTCGGCACTTCACTTTCCACCCATGTGACCGCTCCGATTGCCGCTGTCGGCGCGGCCTCTCTTGCCGCTTTTAAGGAAGTGGATGAGGGAGCTGATATCGTAACGCAAAAGACCGGAGCAAGCGGCAAGGCATTAAAGGAAATGCAGGATGCGGCAAACGATATTGCGACATCCATTCCTACCGACTTTGCTACGGCAGGTTCCGCGATCGGCGAAGTAAATACCAGATTCGGCCTTACCGGGGAGAAACTTAAGAATCTCTCCCAGCAGTTTGTAGAGTTTGCTTCTTTAAATGACACGGACGTATCGACCTCCATCGATAACGTCTCCTCGGTACTTAACGCCTTCGGAATGGATGCCTCCGAGGCGGGCGGTATGCTTGATGTCTTAAACTCTGTCGGTCAGGCTACCGGTCTTTCGATGGATACTCTCTCGCAGGATCTCTCGCAGAACGCCGCACAACTCCAGTCAATGGGGCTTAACGCCACTCAGTCTGCCCAGTTTCTCGGGAATGTCGAGATGTCCGGACTGGATGTAGGAGTCGCGATGGCAGGTATGAAGAAAGCCATGAAGGAAGCCGCCGGGAACGGGCAGACCCTTGACCAGGCCTTAAAAGACTTCTCGAATACCATGCACTCGAACAAGAGCGATACAGAGAAGCTTCAGGCCGCCTACGATCTGTTCGGATCCAAGGCCGGCGCTTCCATCTACAACGCCATGCAAACCGGAAAGCTCTCCCTTGACGGTTTCTCCTCCGATATGAGTTCCTTCTCCGGAAACGTATCAAAGACATTCGATGATACCCTAGACCCGATTGATAAGTTCCAGACCACGCTTAATCAGCTTAAAATTACGGGAGCTGAGATCGGAAACTCCCTCTCCGCTGTCCTTGCTCCGATGCTTCAGCAGGCGGCAGCCGCCTTAAAGCAGTTCGCAGGCTTCTGGGAAAAGCTGCCTGCGCCAATGCAGCAGTTTATCATAAAGGCAGCCCTTGTTGCTGCAGCCGTAGGGCCTGTCCTGGTAGGCATTGGCAAAGTGACAAGCTCGATCGGCACGATTACCTCAGGCATTGGTAAGGTCATGACGCATCTCGGAGGACTCTCCGGCGCAATGACAGCATTCAGCTCTGTGGGCTTACTTCCGATGATCGGCATCATCGCCGCCGTAGTTGCTGCCGTGGTGGCTGTCATTGCGATCATAAAGAACTGGGGAGCAATATCCAACTGGTTTAAGGGAGTCTGGGAAGGCGTCTGTAACGGCGTAAAGGCGGTAGGAACAGACCTCGGAAACTTCTTCACCGGGCTCTGGAATGGAATAAAGACTGTGACAACCACAGCGTGGAACGGAATAAAGACCGGCGTATCGACTGTCTGGAACGGCATGAAAACAGGCGCATCCAGCGTATTCAACGGGATAAAGACAAATATCTCGAATGCATGGAATACTGTAAAGACCAATACTACTACGGCATGGAGCGCGATAAAGTCAAGCGTTGCCCAGCACGGAGGCGGCATCAAGGGTGTGATCAGCACGGCGATGGAAGGCTACAAGTCCATCTGGAAAGCGGGCTTTGATGTAATGAATCAGGTAACCGGAGGAAGGCTGGGCATTATTCTCTCCGCTATTCAGGGCAAGATGTCAGGAGTAAAATCTGCTTTTTCAGGGGCTATGGATCACGCAAAGTCCGTGGTAAGCGGAGGACTTGATCGGATCAAGAACTTCTTTGCCGGATGCCATCTGAGTTTTCCGAAGATCAAGCTCCCGCATTTTTCCATCAGCGGACAGCTCTCACTTAAGCCGCCTTCCGTTCCCCATCTCTCTGTCTGCTGGTATAAAAAAGCTATGGACGAGCCTTATATCCTCCAAAGTCCTACAATCTTCGGAGCAGCCGGAGGAAGTCTCTTAGGCGGCGGTGAAGCCGGTGAGGAAGCAATCGTGGGAACGGACCGTCTCTCGTCCCTTGTGACGAACGCTGTCCTCGCTGCTGGCGGAGGCAGTGCTCAGACCATCGTAATCCCCGTCTATATCGGGCAGGAACGCATTGACGAGCTGGTGGTGAAGGCCACCCAAAGGACAAACTACAGGTCGGGAGGCAGATGATGTTAAAGAAGGATTTTCCAATCTACTTTGATGATACGAAGCTCTTCTGGCCAGTGAAATGGGACGAGAGCTACGAGGTCGTGGAAAGCAAGAATACCACAGAGGCGGGAACGGATCAGATCATCGTGACAAGATACGATAAGCTGACTGTCTCTGCCTCTTTTCAGTGTTCTGACAAGTGGGCGGCTGCCTTTGCCGCCTTTCGTGATAAAGACAGCATCGCGGTAAGGCTCTATGACTTAAAGACACAGGACTACAAAACAAGGACGATGCGGATTAGAAACTTTAAGACCGGACCGGAAAAAAACAGTGAAAAGCTGTCCGTGACGAACGGACTCTATACCGTGAGTTTTGACCTGCTGGAATTTTAAGGAAGGAGGCGCTTCATGTACGCCGTAAGCGATAAATACAAGGCTGCCATGAAGCAGCCGGTACAGAGATTTCGGATGACTGGAAAAGTCGGGAGGGCATCCTTTACGGATGACAACATTCTTTCCGGATCCTTCTCCATCACGAACCAGTGCTCGGATGACTCTTCACTCCAGATCGGACAGGTCTACATCGGGGAACTGGATGTGACGCTCATGAACCTGAAGATCCCTAGGTACAGTTGGAAGGACCAGGAGATCGCACCGGTTTTCGGAATGCGGCTTGCAGACGGAAGCTTCGAGGATGTGCCGCTTGGCGTGTTCACCATAGACTCTGCAAAGCATACCGCTTCCGGTGTGGTGATCAAGGCATATGATCACATGGCAAAGTTCGATAAGAACTGCTCCGTCACGTCCATCAACGGTACCGCCTACAACCTGATGCTGACAGCTTGTACAGCCTGCGGGCTTTCTCTTGGAACTACCAGTGAAGCGTTCGCAGCAATGGCAAACGGCTCTGATGAGCTTTCCCTTTACAGGGAATCCGATATCGAAACCTGGCGGGACTTTGTTTCGTGGGTTGCTGCCTCGATTGCCGCGAATGTCTATGCCGGACGGGATGGAAAGATCTATGTCAAATCTTATGGTCAAACTGTGGTTGATGAGATCGACACCGAACATCGGTTTACCGGATGTGAGTTCTCCGATTTCTCAACCAGATACACCGGTCTCTCCGTTGTGAATATCGATGCAAAGAGCACATCCTACTATGCCCTCGATACGGATGACGGCCTTACCTACAACATCGGATCGGATCCCTTCCTCCAGTATGGTGTGGAGGAGAAGAAGGACGCACAGAGAAGGGCAATCCTCACCGCACTTTCGAAGGTTGACTACGTGCCGTTTAAGGCGGAGCTGATCGGGAATCCCGCCTATGATCTCATGGACGTGTTTCGCTTTACCGATGGGCTTGCCGACAAGGACAAGCTCTTCTGCATGACGAAGTACGCGTTCAACTACAACAAGTCCTTCACGATGCAGGGCGTGGGGCAGGACCCGGCGCTGGCATCGGCAAAGTCCAAGACGGACAAGAACCTGCAGGGCATCTTGTCCTCCAATGAGAATCAGGACTATATCCGCTACTTCGATTACCAGAACGCTGCTGATTTCGACATCGCGGATACAGCAAAAGCCAAGATCATTGATATCCGCTATGTCACGGTGAAGGATACCCACATCGACTTCCACGCGGAGATCAAGCTGACGCTCGACACGACAGAGACAGAAGCGGAAGAAATAATATCGGATACCGACGCGGTGATGGTCGTTACGTACTACCTGAACGGGGAGGAGGTCAAGGATTATGTTCCGGTGGAAATGCTGCCGGATGGGACGCACCTTCTGCATCTTCTCTTCACCTGGAACAGCACGGCAAACCTTACGGGGAACTTTGAAGTTTGGCTCTCAATGGCCGGTGGCAGCTGCCACATCGCACGTGGAGATGCAAGAGCTTACATGGCAGGACAGGGACTGGCAGGAAACGGTGCTTGGGATGGAACGGTCACAGTTTACGATACGCTTCCGGGCATGAACCTGTTTCCGGTGTGCCGGGGCGTTGATACTTCGGTGGACTTCAGCCTCTTTTCCCCGGGGACATATGGCTATTCCGACATCGTTCCTTCAATGTCTCTTACGAGTGTGCTGCAGCCGATCGCTGGCACCATCGGTCCGGTGAAGTTCCTGCACCGGTTTGATACGGAGCACCTTGACGCGGTCACCTACAACACGGATGAGATTGAAGTGAAGGATGGCGTATGGAAGCTGAAGGATGGAGTGACGATCGCGGAACTTGTGACAAAGGATTGTGAAGTGGAACAGGTTCTCAATGCCGCATCGAACTGTGACAGCAACAACGTGAACTTCCTTGCCTCCTTCGATCATGGCGGCACCTGGTGGGAATACGCCAACGGATGGATCACACCGGATACCAAGAAGGAGTCTTATGGCATGTTCGCCCCGGCAATGAAGGAGATAACAAAGGAACAGTGGGCCGTAAAGCTCACCGGTTCCATTCAATTGAAGACGATCATCCATGAGAAGGGGACACTTACGGATATCCAGATCTTTACGAAAGAGGTGGAAGAATGATCAAAGGACATACCAAAATCGAGCTCTTTAATGCCAAGACAGGAGAGCGTGAGTTCGAATATGAAAAGGACAACCTCGTTACGAACGCAGTGCAGGAGCTGATTGCTTTCCAAACCATGATCGGAAGACCGATGAACAATAATGTCTTTCCCATTGCGAAGAATGCTCTCGGCGGTATCCTGCTTTTTGACGGGAAGCTCACTGAGGATGTGAACAATACAAACTTCCCAACAGAGGCGAAGCTGGTCGGCTATGCTTCCCGGGATACCAACACCGATGACGCCATGCGAGGATCCTTAAATGCGATCGAGACACATAAAACAGATACCGGCTATGTCTCCGTCTGGGACTTCGGTACGGCGCAGGCAAACGGAACCATTCAGTCGGTTGCCCTGACGAGTGCCTATGCCGGAGTGAATCCCTTCCAGAGACAGGTTTGCGGGGACTTCTTCTGTGATATGGATACCATCGAAAATAAGGAACATAACGGGAGGCCATTCCTCGTAAAGGATGGGTTTGTTTATTGGCTGAATGCGGATGGTGTCACAGTTCAGCGCGGAAGGTTTGATCCCTATGCGGTGAAGGTGGCCGATCTGACTTATGGTTCTTTTACCCTTCCGTATGAGAACGTAACGACGCTGGAGCTTCCAGATTATAAGAATTTTAGCAATATTGGTCCGGCAAAATACTGGATGCCCGGTACGGATGGCTACCTCTATCTCATCACGCAAAACAACCGGGTCAGCAGTTATACCTCTTACGGCAACACCTACTACAACTATTATTACGATGAGGGAAATGAAAAGGACGACGCAAAGCTCTACATCACGAAGTACAAGATGTCAGATCTATCTTTTGAGAAGCAGCCGGAGGAGGTGGTCACGCTTGCCGGGGTGTACCTGGCTTCGAGAAATGAGTATTCGATCGTCATCAACAAGGGGTACCTCTACGCCAAATCTTATGATGCACATAGTATCTACGTTGTGAACCTGTCCAACACGGTGGACATTAAGACCTTTACCTTTGATAACAACGGAACATTCGACGGGATGACGCCGATGTTCTATAACGGCGGCGTTCAGTACCAGTATCAGTATCAGAAGGACGGGAACAATTATTACAGGACAGGCTTCCTGTATCCGGACGCTTCTCATTCCGAGGAGGCGGTTGACGGAGCTGCGATTGCAATTTTGCCGATCCTATATTCCGATGGGAAGATCCTCGCAACCTACCATTATGATGGCTATTACGATAATGACCGGATCCGGACAGCGCTCAGGTGTGCCTACCTCGGAACGATCAATAACCTGTCGTCCCCGGTAACAAAGAACGCTTCGCAGACCATGAAGATTACATATACACTGACGGACAAGGAGGATGCATGAATAAGCAGTATGAAGTTCCCTACAACTTTTCCTATGACTTTGTGCCGAAGCTCTCCCGTAGACGAGAGCTTTTTCCATATATCCGCTGCATTTACCTTCCAGCATGGAGGGAGGATGCCACCAGTACGAGAAAGGACATCGAGAAAAGGGAGGAATACCCAAAATCCTATGACGAATATGTTCTGCGACTGAAATGTCTGCAGCAGCTCGGGCTTCCGCTCTGTGTGCTGATGCAGAGGAATGCGACATTAGATGCGCTGGAGAGATATTACGACCTTGGTATCCGGATGTTTACAATCAGCGACGACTCACTTGCGATAGCGTCAAAGAGCAGACACCCGGATATCTCGGTCACGCTCTCTATTACCAGTGCTTTGACAGAATCGGATATCAAGAGCCGGGACCTCTCCATGTATGATCATATCGTGCTGTTTTTCTGGTTCTCCCGTCACCTCGATACAGTGAAGACTCTGCCAAAGAAGTATCGCTACATCCTGATTCCAAACACGGACTGCTATTGGAACTGCAGGTGGCACGATGCGCATTGGTTTGCCACAAACTGGGAAGCGGAGAGAGTAGCTACGAGCCAGTGCCGGAAATGCATTCATGATATGCAGGATACCTCGTATGTCGAGCCAGAGAACCTTTCGCACTTTGATCCGTACATCGACTCTTATAAGCTGGTAGACCGTCTCAATACAACCGACCAGATCCTCTCAGACCTTGCGAGGTACACATCCCGAAACGAGGGAGCTCAGAAGCGGGAGGAGGCGTACTTCAATGTCGATTAAGAAGATCCAGTACGGAGGCGCTCACAAAGTGATCCGGCGGCTCTGTGAGGCAGTGAATCAGCTGATCACAGCAGAAGATGTGCTCTCGAAATTTGATGCGGATGGTGACGGGGTTGTCGACAATGCCGCCAAGGTGAATGGCCATACTGTGGGAAGTGATGTCCCGGCGGATGCAGTCTTTACCGATACGGCCTATGACGACTCTGAAATGAAAGCGGCGGTCAAGGCGAACACAGACGCTCTTGGAGGACATACGGTGAAAACTGATGTTCCAGAAGGTGCTGCCTTCACCGATACCACCTACACGTTTGAGCTGAAGGATGGAAAGCTTACCATCCGGTCCTCATCGGGAACCAAGCAGGTGCTGACTCTGCCAACATCCAGCTCTGGCGGATCCAGCGGAGATGTCACAGAAGTGACAAAGCCCTCGTTTGACCACATCAAAAACGTCGCTGCCGTGACGAAGCTGGCTCTGGATGTCGATGATGGGAATGGATTCGTCACGTATAAGGCAAACAGCGCTGTTCACCTGAAGCGGTCTTCACTCACCAAGAGTGACCCGGATCTTCGTCTGAAAGTTGTCGAAGTGCAGCTTTCGGACGGAACCCTGTCGACCGACATGGACACCTATAACGGGTTCCGGTTTTATGCGACAACAGGAAAGTGCATCGTGGATAACGGAGACAATGGTACGACGTCTTACCCGGATGCAGACCAAATCGGGCATTTCAAGTTTGCCGCTGGTGTTGCCAACGATGAGACGACTCTGATGGCGTACAATCAGGCAACGCTCAAGTATAAGTACCTCATGGTGTATGTCGAAGATTAAGGGAGGTGATACCATTGATAGACTTTATCCTACGATACTGGATTCAGGAGCTGTTTGTCCTGATCATTGCTATCATCACATGGCTTTGGCGGGCGCTGCTCCGGCGAAAACGGGAGAATGACGAAATCAAAGAAGGAATGATGGCATTGCTGCACGACCGTATTTATCAGGCCTGCAGCTTTTTTATTGCCCGGGGATGGTGCTCTCCGGAAGACCGGAGCAACCTCGAGTACCTGTACAAGCCGTACAAGGCGCTTGGCGGTAATGGCACCGGAGAGTCCTTGTATAAGAAGTGTCTGGAACTGCCGCTTACGGCAGACAGAAATAACGAGAAGGAGGATTGAAGCTATGGATTTTGGAATTGCAAGTGTGGCGGCAATCACGGTGATTGCGTATCTGGTCGGCATCGGCTGTAAGGCAGCTGGATCCGTGAAGGATGAGCTGATCCCGGTGATCTGTGGATGCGTTGGTGCGGTGCTCGGCATTGCGGGGCTGTACCTGATGCCGGATTTCCCGGCAAAGGATGTCATCAACGCTCTAGCTGTTGGTATCGTATCTGGTCTAGCGGCAACTGGCGTGAACCAGATCTATAAGCAGCTGACCAAAACGAATCAGTGAGAGGAGGTGATCCTCGTATCCCGGTAGTCCCATCCGTTAATGGGATGCTGTTTCATGGCTCTTCGGGCTTCAAAACCCGGAGGGATTTTCTTGTTGGAATGAAGGAGGAGAAACACATGAGTGAATTCAGAGGAATTGACGTCAGCCATTGGCAGGGAGCTATTGACTGGGCGAAGGTCAGAGCGGCAGGCATCCAGTTCGCCATCATCAAGGCAGGCGGATCGGATGCGGGATTCTATACCGATCCAAGATGGGAAGAAAACTACAGAGGAGCAAAGGCAAATGGGATTGCTGTTGGAGCGTATTATTTTGTCGGTCCTGCCTGCACATCGGCAGAGGATGGAAAGGCCGATGCTGAGCGCTTCCTTGTACAGTTGAAGGGTAAGCAGTTCGAATACCCGGTATATATCGATGTCGAGGCAACAGCTCCGGCAACAAAGGCCGGGGCTACGGCGGCAGCAATTGCCTTTTGCAGAGCGCTAGAATCTGCCGGATACTTTGCCGGAATCTACAGCTCTACATATTCTGGGTTCCGTGAGCGACTGGACGATTCGAAGCTTACGCCATTTACCCATTGGGTAGCACAGTACGCTCCGAGATGTACTTATAGCGGAGCATACGGAATCTGGCAGTATTCATCTTCCGGACGGGTAAATGGCATCAATGGTAACGTGGATTTGGATATCTCGTATCAGGATTATCCGTCCATCATCAAGGCGGGCAGATTCAATGGCTATTCTAAGGTCGGCGCAGCGCAGCCGTTAACACCGGTACAGCCACACAAGTCGGTTGATGAACTTGCCCGGGAGGTGCTTGCCGGTAGGTGGGGCAACGGTGATGATCGGAAGAATCGCATCACAACTGCTGGCTATGATTACGCAGCCGTTCAGGCGAAGGTGAATGAGATGCTTGGTGCAAATCAGGCTGTCTACTACACGGTAAAAAGCGGAGATACGCTCTCTGCAATTGCCGTGAAATATGGAACGAGCGTATCTGCGATCCAGAGACTCAATCCTTCCGTGATCAGGAACGTCAACCTTATCCAGGTGGGATGGAAAATCAGGGTAAAATGAAAGAATGCCTGTGGGCTACTCATGATGATGGGTGGCTCACAGGTTTTTTTTGACTTTTTATTAGGTCAGTTTACAAGGAACTACACGCAGACCGTGAAACGGGCTGCTGACAACAAACGGCGCTATGCTCCCGGCTGGGTGCATAGCACCTGTTTGTTGCGGGGGTTTCCAAAGGGGGCAGCGCCCCATTTGGCACACGACTTTGCGGAGCAAAGTGTAGTGTGTTATACGCTCTGTCGGCGTTGCCCTGAAAATACCGTTGCCGCCGGGGAGGGCAAGGGCATTTGACGCGGCAGGAAAGCAGGGCTTTGTTTGGGGCTGGTAAGCCGGAAACAAAGGGCTGATTTCAGCAGCAGACAGGGCGTATTATGAAAGCTCCCGTCCCTCGTCCTCCGCCCCCGGCCTATGGGACAAAAAGTCCCAAAGCTCTGGACACCGTGACCAGATGTGTGGCCACACTCCGGGAAAAGTAGCAGGACGGCAGGAAACCGTCAAGGCTGAAATGAATGGGCTGACGCCCGGCCTTGACCGTTCCCCGCCGCCCCGCTGGATGGGTGGACAAGGTGGCCAATCCCTAAAAGTGTTTGGCCGCACTCGTTCATTTTGGGGCCTTTCTTCTCCCAAAATTGAAATGGGCGGGAAAGCCCTAAAATGGCTTTGCTACTGCCCGTAAGAGATGGAAAAACAAGATGGAAAACAAGGTTAAAAATGGTTGACAAGTCTATCGGATGTGTGTTATACTGTGCGACAGTTTGAGATTGGAAGGAGGCTTACGTGTGTTAATTTGTGTACGCTAATAAGCAATAAAAAGTAGAAGTACCTTTCCACATGATGGTGGGCTTTTTTTGCGTGCGTATGCAAAGGAACACGTAGGTTTGACACGAGCAGTCTTTGAACTGTATCGTGGTGTTTTTTCGTGCTTTGTTGTTATGCAGGCGTCTGCTCTCTCTGTGGGACAACGCCTGCTTTTTATTGCAGAAACAAAGGAACAATGCAATAAAAAAGGAGGTTCGCATTATGACCCAAAACAACAATTCATGGAGAAAAACTTATTTTACACTTCTTGCCGGACAAGCAATATCCTTTATTAGCAGCGCTATTTTGCAAATGGCCATTATCTTTTATTTGGTTGCGAAAACTAATTCTGCAATCATATTGACGGCGGCAACACTGATTGGATTTTTGCCGCAAGCCTGTTTAGGCCCGTTTGCAGGTGCTTTTGTTGACCGGCACAGCCGTAAAAGCGTAATGATTGGTGCGGATTTGATAATTGCCGCCGCTGGCGGTATTCTGGCGCTGGTGGCGTTTTACATGGAATTGCCCGTATGGTCTATTATGGTTGTCCTGTTAATCCGAAGTGCGGGAACTGCTTTTCATTCTCCAGCATTCAGCGCAGCAACACCTATGATTGTGCCAAAAGAGGAACTTACAAAATGCGCTGGTTACACGCAGACCATGCAAGCAGTAAGTGCGATTATCAGTCCAGCTGCCGCAGCGTTTTTATATGCTGTTTGGCCTCTTAATGCAATTATATTGTTAGATATTGTGGGTGCAATCCTTGCCTGTGTGACTGTTGCGATTTCGTCCATACCAACGCCTGAACTATGTCCAGAAACGAAAAGACAACAGTTTTTACAGGATATGAAAGAGGGGTATGTGGTATTAAAGCAAAACAGGGGCCTCTTTGCTCTGCTCTGGATTGGTGTAATTTATATGTTCTTTTATATGCCAATCGATACGCTTTTTCCTCTCATCTGTATGTCATACTTCAAAGGAACACCGGCCCATGCCTCTGCCGCTGAAATTGCTTTTGCGGTTGGTATGCTGCTTGGCGGAGTCATTCTGAGCATTTGGGGCGGTTTTAAGAAACGGCGGTACACCATCGGTCTTTCCGTTCTCCTGATGGGCGTTAGCAATATGCTCTCCGGGCTTTTGCCGCCAGACGCATTTCTTGTCTTTGTTGTGTGCTGTACTGTTATGGGAATTTCCGCTCCATTTTACGGTGTGCAAAATGCGATTTTTCAAGAAACGGTCAAACCAGAATATCTGGGGAGAGTTTTTTCTCTACTGACAAGCGCCGCTTCCCTCGCCATGCCGTTTGGCCTTGTCATTTCCGGGCCTCTGGCGGAGCGGCTGGGAGTTGAGAAATGGTTTTTCATTTGCGGAATTGGCATTATCATCGTTGCGCTTGCCGTATTTTTACTACCCGGTTTGAGAGAGATTGACAATACGCAATAATCAACTGCACCTTTTTCTATTACTAAACAAAATGCCTGGATGGTGGTTCTGAAAAACCAGAACCGCCGTTCAGGCATTTTTTATCTTCGTCCTCTCTGCGGTTTTGGATTCTTCAGCAAGTCGGATTTTTCCGCAATCTTTTTCAGCCACTTCCGTTCTTCTACTGACAGCTTCCTAAAATTCAGCTTGAGCCGTTTGCAGATAAACGCCAAGTACGCTTGTTCCGTGTCGCTGTCCTGGCTGACGATTTCACCAGCAGTTTAATGAATGTTAAACCACATGTTTTTCCATAATGTGGCTTCGACTTCACGGATTAGATCGATACTCTTCTGGTCTCCCAAATCAGCAAGTCTCTCAACGTTGTCCCAGTACATGTCATCCAGCATGTCGATGAGGAAGAGGATAGTCGCGTTCTGGTGATAAAGTTCTTCGATTGTGTAACTAGTCATATTCTTATGACCTCCTTCTACTTCTATATATGCGGAAAGACATGAGTTCCCCTAAAAATTTATAAAAAATATTTAATCTGATTGAAAGGTGATTGGGCTAATGGCAGCAATGCCGCTAGCCTTTATTTTTTTGCCCATTTTTGATTCTTCTTGAAAATTGCTATGCCTCCAAACACAAAAACACTGCCTTTGTGTCCGTATCTGACTGCAGGGGCAGTCCTGCCACAGCTACGAGGAGGACCGAGGCAGTATGGAAAACAATAAGAATGAAAAGAATCAGGTTGTCGAGCTTGAATGCGGGCGCCTCCCGATTGATATGACTCCGCCGGACAGAACGCTCGATGATTATCGGGCTGATTATAGCTATCACTTAGCGGTGAAGCTTCTCGATGAGCTCCGTGAAAACGGGGATATTACTGACAAGGAATACGCAAAATGTGAGCTCCATTTTCGTGAAAAATATGCTCCGTTTCTGGCGGAGATAATGCCTGAAATTCGTTGATAACATCGGGTTCCAGAGCGAATATGTCACGTACAGAAAGGAGGCCGAGACGGTGGCAACGATAACTACGATCGATCCTTCGAAGAAGGATGACAAGAAGAAACTGAAGGTAGCTGCTTACTGCAGAGTTTCAACGGGATCCGCTGAGCAGGAAGAAAGCCTGACGGCACAGAGAGAGCACTACGAGGATTACATAAAAAGTAATCCCGACTGGGAGTTTGCAGGGCTTTACTACGACGAGGCAGTCAGCGGTACCTCGACGGAGAGAAGAGAGGCGCTGGCAAAGATGCTCGAAGATGCGAAGCAGGGCAAGATCGATTTTATTCTGACAAAAAGCATTTCAAGATTCAGTCGGAACAAGATCGACTGTCTGAATATGACTCGGGAGCTTTCTGCCTGCGGTGTAGGGATCTACTTTGAGAAGGAGAACATCAACACACTGACGATGGGAAGCGAGTTCCTGCTGGCAGTCATGAGCAGCCTTGCAGAAAGTGAATCGAGAAGCATTTCTACCAATGAAAAGTGGGGCATCAAGGTCCGAATGAAGAGTGGAACCTATAAGCAGGGGACACCTCCTTATGGGTACGACATCGATGACGGGAAGCTGGTCGTCAATAAGGAGCAGGCAGAGATAGTAAGGATGGTCTTTTCCATGGCTCTTGATGGAATGGGGTCCTATAAAATTGCCAATAAGCTGAATGAACTCGGAATCAAGACCCCTAGAAACGGGAAAATGTGGAGTGCATCAAACATACGAGGCATGCTTCACAATGAGCGGTATATCGGAGACACGCTCTACATGAAGACTTTCACTGATGAAGAATACAATCATCATTACAATCACGGTGAAGTAGACCAGTATTATCTGAAGAATACGCACGAGCCTATCATTACCCAGGAGGATTTTGAAAAAGTACAGCACCTGATTGGACAAAGGAAGAAGGAAAGAAAAATTCGGGATGGAGATGGCACCTATCAAACCAATCACCTCTTCACTGGGAAAATGGTTTGTCAGCAGTGCGGGGCTCACTTGAAGCATGTTGTACGCAGCGGCAGAAAGAGTGGGTTTTATGATGCATGGGCATGTCCTACCCACATTCGTGATAAAGACAAGTGTCCACTTAAGGTGCTTGAGGATAGCAAGATTCGAGCAGCGTTTACGACCATGATGAACAAGCTCATCTTTGCACGGCGTCAGGTGCTGGAGCCATATATTAGAAACCTTGAAAGCCTAGATACAGAGACAGCGGATAAGGAAATCGGCGAGATTGACGAGAAGTATTCGGCCCTTCTGAAACAGCAGGCCGCGATCATGCAGCTTGCAGCTGATGGGGTGCTCGACCCTTCAACATGCCAGAAAGAGCTTGCCGACCTGAACGATAAGAAGAACGACCTCGGATCGAAAAAGGCATCGCTGACGATGGCCATTTCAAATAACTACAAATTCACTACCGAGGCGGGACGACTTCTCAGATACCTGAGAGACCACAACATCACGAGAGAGATGGACGAGAATGCATTTCTGGAGTTCGTTGATGAGATCGCCGTGTATTCGAGAAATATGATCGGGTTCCGGTTGAGCTGCGGACTCGAGCTGAAGGAGGAATTGAAATGAGATCAGTGCTTTATGGCTATCGGATCGAAAATGGAGAGCCGGTCATTGAGCCCAGAGAGGCCGATCGGGTGAGGGCTGCTTTTGCTTCATTCGCAAAGAATGGCAATTTAGCACAGGCACTTAGGGATTCGGGAATTCAAAAGAATCATCCATTCATGTCTCTTATGCTCAAGAATCCCAGATACAAAGGCGATGACTTCTATCCGGAAATCATTGATGGAAAGACCTTTGATGAGGTTCAGGCAAAACGGAAGAAGAAAAAGAGACCTGCAATCAGGACCACGGAGATTATGCCCGGGACCAAGTTTCGCTTTCTGGATTACAAGGACGATGAACTTCCGAAGGATCCAGTTGCGAGAGCAGCTTATGTATATGAAAGAATTGAGGTGAAGGAATAATGGCAAACGCACCAGAGGTTATCATCATTCCGGCCAGAAAGAAAATCGGGAACCGGGTGGTAAAGGAAAATGAGAAGAAGATTCACGTAGCAGCATACTGCCGGGTTTCCACGGATTCTGACGAACAGGAAGAAAGCTACGATGCCCAGGTTAAGCACTTTAAAGAGGAATTACAGAAGAATCCGGCATGGGTGTCGGCTGGGATTTATGCCGACGATGGGATCAGCGCCACAAACACCAAGAAGCGTGATCAGTTCAATCAGATGATTGATGACGCGATGGCTGGGAAGATTGATATGATCCGCACGAAATCGATCAGCCGATTCGCCAGAAATACGGTTGATTGCCTGCAGACGGTGCGGAAGCTCAGAACAAAGAACATCGGTATTTATTTCGAGAAGGAAGGTATCAATACTCTCGACGCAAATGGAGAGGTCCTTCTGACGATCCTTTCATCGCTGGCGCAGCAGGAGAGTGAATCCTTATCGCAGAACGTAAAGCTGGGATACCAGTACAGATTTCAACGGGGCAAAGTAAATGTGAACTACAATAGATTTCTAGGATATACAAAAGGTGAGGATGGAAAGCTGGAGATCGTACCTGAAGAGGCGGAAGTAGTGAAAAGAATTTATCGTGAGTATCTTGAGGGCGGAAGCACCATCAGCATTGCAAAAGGGCTCGAGCATGATGGTATTAAAACCGGGGACGGGAAAACAAAATGGTACGGAACAACTGTACAGAAAATCCTTTCCAACGAGAAGTACATAGGAGATGCGCTGCTCCAGAAAACCGTCACAATTGATACGCTGCAGAAGAAAAGAGTAAAGAACGTCGACCACTTGCCACAGTACTATGTCAAAGACGATCATCCCGCGATAATACCGAAGGAGCTGTTCTTCGAAGTCCAGGCTGAAATGACACGACGTTCTGAACTCCGCCGAGAAGGAAAGCTGAATGAGAAATATTGTAGCCATATTGCTATGAGTGGCAAGGTGATCTGCGGTGAATGCGGTGCGTCATTTCAGCGAACACACTGGATCCTGAAAGGGGAGAAAGTACTTGTGTGGAGATGCAGATCACGCCTGCAAAAGGGCAAAAAAAGCGGCTGTCATTCCAGAACGATAAGAGAAGCCGATCTTCAGAAAGCTGTCGTCAAAGCGGTACAGGATCTGATCCTTGATGAGGACAGAATATACAACGACATATGCTTGGATGTGCAGGAATTGACCACAGGAAACACGGATATTGTACTTGCCGACATCAATTCCAAACTGGCCGAGCTTCAGCAGCAGGTTCTTTCCCGGGTCAAGGCCGGAAAGAATACAACGGAGCTTGCTGAACAGATCCAGCAGCTCAGAGAAAGAAAAAACGAGATTGAGACCACAAAGTCGGAACGGAAGCGCGACGAAGAACGGGTTGCTGCTTTGCGGGAATCCGTCGAGAAAGCAAAGGATAAGGTGCTCGCCTATGATGAGCAGCTGGTGCGAAACTTCATAGAGGAGATCAGGGTCTTCCCTGCCAAGCTCACCATCATGGTGAAGGGTGGAGCAAAAGAGGACATCATAATTTAAGGATGAAAATATTTCATGCCGTCTCGGGATTCCGGGGCGGCTTTTCCTGTTGGCAAGATAATGCTACCATATTAAACTAACATTGGGCCTAAATGAGTCTATAGAAAATATCAGATGGTTATATTTGATAAACTTCCATGCAAAGAAGTGGGTCGGTAGTGAAAATCGGAATTGACCGAGCCCTTTAGAGCGAGGGATGCTTCTTGTCTGAAGGATAAGAAGATGGAGTCGCTAAAGAGTTTAACAAATCAGAATTTTACGGTCAGTAAGGAATGCGTAAAGTTATATGATTGTATTATAAGCGATTTGTTAAATTTTTATAACCACTTGTATTTGCCTGCGATTTATGGTATAATATTTTGAAATTTAGAAAGAGGTGGGAAGATGATTAACTTTTCTTGCAAATAAAATCAAAATATGCGGTAGTGCTATACTTTGGCATTATTGTGTCTATTGCAAGAAAGTTATATGTCTATCTTACTCAATATAGTGCTGTTGCCACTTTTGCTTAGTGGTGTTATTTTATGCTATGACGAGCTGCAAGGATAAACTTTCTTGTGGCTCTTATTTTGTTTTGGAGGTGCTTTATGAATAGTGCAGAACAGATAGTTACACATGATTCACTCCGTATAGTGTCGGTTCCTTTTGGTGAAATCTATACGTAGTAAACATTCACCGAACCGACTTTGTATCGTATGACATGCAAAGGAGGATAATATTTATGTCAATGATTAAAATTGAAAACCTTACGTTTTCATATCCGACAAGTTATGATAATGTTTTTGAAAATGTCAGTTTCCAGGTTGATACCGATTGGAAGCTTGGTTTTGTGGGCAGAAACGGACGAGGTAAAACAACCTTTCTGAATCTTCTGCTTGGGAAATATGAGTATAGTGGAAAAATCCTATCATCCGTACAGTTTGATTATTTTCCTTATCCCGTTTCAGATAAGAATCGTATTACAGAGGATATATTGCAGGAGATTTGCCCACTTGCGGAAGAATGGGAACTTATGCGAGAACTTTCTTATCTTGATGTTGATGTCGATGTGCTTTGGCGACCTTTTGAAACACTTTCCAACGGAGAGCAGACAAAGGTTTTGATTGCCGCTCTTTTTCTTAATGAAGGGCATTTCCTACTGATTGATGAACCTACCAACCATTTGGATGCCAAAGCGAGAAAAAGTGTGGCGGCATATCTGAAAAAGAAAAAGGGATTCATCTTAGTTTCTCACGATCGTCGCTTTCTTGACGATTGTGTTGACTATATTCTATCGATTAACCGAGCGAATATCGAAGTGCAAAGAGGAAACTTTTCATCATGGATGTCAAATTTTGAGCGACAGCAAGAATTTGAACTGGCTCAGAACGAACGTTTGCAAAAGGACATCAGACGATTACAGCAGTCGGCAAAACGCGCTGCAGTATGGTCTGAACGTGTAGAAGCTTCCAAAATTGGGGCAGCAGATAAAGGTTATGTCGGTCATAAAGCCGCCAAAATGATGAAGCGTTCAAAATCTATAGAAGCGAGACAACAACAGACAATCGAACAAAAATCAGCATTGCTGAAAAATATGGAAACCGCAGAAGCCCTCAAGATACAACCGCTTAATTACCATACAGATTTGCTTGCATCATTATCGAATGTAGTAGTTTATTATGATGGCATTTCAGTTTGTGAACCCGTTTCGTTTGAAATAAGACAGGGAGAACGCATTGTGCTTGATGGAAAGAACGGCAGTGGCAAAAGTAGCCTGTTAAAGTTGGTAGTCGGGCAGTCCATAGATTATACGGGTACAGTAACACTTGGCTCTGGGCTTGTAATTTCTTATGTGCCACAGGATACATCGTATTTATGTGGAACCCTTTCCGAGTTTGCA
The DNA here is from genome assembly GCF_052119185.1 of Bilifractor sp. LCP19S3_H10. Lineage (NCBI taxonomy): Bacteria > Bacillati > Bacillota > Clostridia > Lachnospirales > Lachnospiraceae > Bilifractor > Bilifractor sp. LCP19S3_H10. The sequence goes on along the minus strand of NZ_JBQKFT010000003.1, from coordinate 11,878 downwards.
GAAGAAAACAACCTTGATGAAAGTTTGTTCAAGGCAATTCTTAGGAAAATGGACTTTGAGCGTGTACAGTTTGAAAAGGATATTAAAGACTTTTCTGGCGGGCAAAAGAAGAAAGTCCTAATTGCGAAAAGCCTTTGTGAAAAGGCACACTTGTATGTATGGGATGAACCGCTCAACTTTATTGATGTGTACTCACGTATGCAGATTGAACAACTCATAACGGAGTTTGCCCCGACCATGCTCCTGGTAGAACATGACAGTGTTTTTCGAGATACTGTGGCAAGTAAAATTGTGAATATCTAAATTGGTTCTTCCGCAATTTTACGTTTTTCGCTTTAATAAAAATGGAGAATGCTGATTTACACTGGCATTCCAGTATTGAAAAATTACAAAATACGGATAATTGCGTAAGAACCTCTAAATTAAAATAATTGTATGGGTTAATTCCAGCTTTACAGAGACTCAAATTCCAGTTTGTCGCCTTGATTCCTTTAGATATGTTTCCTCATTTGATGCCTGAGTTTTAGATATGTTTCCGCAAACAGAGGCGAATTATTGACATGTTCCCGCAAACAGTCAGGCAGCGTGATTATATTTTCAACTGTCTCGGGGCATGTTGAGACAGTGGCTCTGCTAACAAGAACAAATTGAAAGAGGGCTGGAAAAGCCCGTGTTTAAGCCATTTTTGCGGCATCCGTCTTTCTGAGAAGAGAGGCGGGTGCCACTTTTTCTTTTAGAAAAAATGTGAAAGTTGGTCTGGCGTGACTGTGGGAAGGCTTTTCTGTTTTTCACGAATTCCAAACATGATATACTAAGTAACGAAATTGTGCTGATGAGAAATGGATATAATTGCCACTGATTTCAAAGCCACTTGGAAGAAGACAAGATATATATTCCAAGATATAAATCGGAAGTTGGAGGGATAGATTTCTATGATTATCAGATATGCAGAAGAGAAAAATTTTATAGAATTGCGACAGTTTTATGACGGTATGTGTAAAGTTTTGAGCGGAAAAGATTTTCTGCCGGAGGGAGATAAAGGTGGTTTCCCTCCAGATGAAATGATCAAAGATGCAATCAAAGAGAGAAATCAGTTTATCGGTATTGAAGATGGTCGAATTGTTGCAGCGTATATTATGAATCATGATCGTGATGAGGCGTATCACGCAGTTAAATGGCTTATTGATGCAAATGATAACGAGACAGTAGTTCTTCATGCCTTGCGTGTCCTTCCGGAATATGGAGGTCATGGATACTCGAAGCAGTTAGTTCAACACGCAATTGACACAGCAAGGGAAAGAAACCTTAAATCAATTCGTCTTGATTGCATAGAGGGAAATGATATTCCACAGAAAATGTATATGTCGTTTGGATTTAAGTATGTGGATAAGGTTGAAATCACATATGTTGATATTGGAGTACCGAGGAAGTTCCTCTTATATGAGTTTGTACTCTAATCAAGACATAATAACAGTTATATCTTGAACATTGTACAAACAAATTCCCGTTTGTCGGGATGACGCAAAATCGGGATTTTTTTTGGGGCAGACTGTCCGAAAACTAGCGGATTGAGTACCTGATGAATTGGTTGTTACGGATTCCACCATGAACCCGTTTCACATATACATTTGCACCTTGAAAACTGAATAAAGTACGCATTATTCCTGGGTCTGAAATACGAAATATAGTATAATTGTTATAGAACATATACGATATTTTACGATTTCAGGAGTCAAGAATGCCATACGTTAAAACCTGTGACAGAAATCAAATGATGTTTTGCTCGATGGATTCGTTTGTTGATCCCGAGAGTACAGCACGTCTCATAGATGCTTTTGTTAACAGTCTTGATCTTCAGAAATACGGAGTCAAGGAAGCTGCCACAGAAGGGCGGCCCACTTATGATCCGAAAGGGCTGTTGAAACTGTATATATATGGATGCCGGAACGAGATCCGTTCTTCCAGAAAGCTTCAACGGCCTGCGAAGTTAACATTGAAGTGATCTGGCTGATGGGCGGAGCAAAACCAGATTTTCGGACGATATCTGATTTCCGCAAGGACAACATTGATGTTCTGAAGAAACTGTTTCATGAGTTCAATCGAAGACTTGCCGGAGCGGTCGAGTGGGGGTTTTCTTCAATAGATGGCAGTAAGTTTCAGGCAAACAATTCCAAGAATAACAACTTTACTAAGAACAAGCTTGATGACAGGATCAAATGGCTTGATGGACATACGGACGAATACCTTCGTATTCTGAAAGAAATGGATGAAGAGAAAGATTTGGATGAGGATGTTGAACTTACACGTGGACTGGTTGAACAGAAGCTGAAAGAAGCACAGGAACGTCTGGAGAGATACAGAGGATACCAGAAGATAATGGAAGAAACTGGTGCTTCGCAGCTTTCTCTGACTGACGCTGATGCCCGGTTGATGAAGAATAAGAACGGTTTTGCTGTATCTTATAATCCCCAGACAGCGGTGGATTCAGAGACGCATCTGATCCGGAACTTTGAGATGACAAACCAGGTTACTGACCATGGATTGATTGGCCCAACGATGGATCAGATCAGAAAGGATTCTCCAAATCAGGTTTTGGAAGCTGTGGCAGATAAGGGATATGAAGACACAAATGATATGGCAGAATGTCTTGACAACGGAATTATCCCCCACGTGATCACAGATGATGGAAAAGATGGATATGAAATCGAGATTCCGTATGAAGAAGCCGAGGCAGATATTACCAGCACGAAGCCTAACGAGCTGAAGAAAGCACTTCATTCCGGACAGATACCTGAAGCTTACAAAGATGTGATCAGCGATATTAAGGTTGAAAATGTCCGCAGGAAGGTAAGCAATGATACATCCGAAGAAATAAAATCACCATATGGGACACCGGAAGCTATGAAAGAGCGGGCGATGCAAGGCTACTTCGTCAGAGATCCGGAACGCAATCTTGTGTATTGTCCGGCGGGTGAAATCCTTCGGCAGAAATGTATCAAGAAGGGCGGACAGATCCGGTATGCAAATAAGAATGCCTGCCGTCATTGTCCGAACCGTAATAAGTGTTACCACGGGAAGAACGAGTGGAAGGAAGTTGATTTCTCGAAGGACAAGCTTGAAAAACCGTGTATCGATTGGCTGAAGAGCGAAGGTAGGGTGCCGGATTCATGTGGCGTGGATAAAAAAGGAAAATCTCATTATGAGATGGTTAAAATTGTGAGATTTTTCCTGAAGCCAGATATCGCGAAGACATCCAAAAGGATGTGCCTTTCGGAGCATCCCTTTGGAACAATAAAAAGGTCACTCGGATTCACTTACTTTCTCCTGAATGGGATAAAGAAGGTGACAGGAGAGTTTGCGCTCTTTTGTCTTGGATATAACATCGAACGGGCAAAAAAGTTGCTTGGGTTCGACAAAATGATGGAGCTGATGACTGCAACATAAACCTTTTGTCTTCTGAAACTGTGTACTTTATTCAGCTTTCAATGTGCATGAAAAATGGGCATATTTTATGCCAGAATTGGTTGTCAGGCCACAGAAAATCAAGGTTTTCGGACGGCCTGGGGGGTACAAATGGGAATCGTTTATAAAAAGCTAACTACCTCTGATCTGGAAGTATATATTCAAATGCGGATAGAGCAGTTGAGAGAAGAAGGGGCTAAAGAGGATATCGATTTGGCGCCGGCTCTGATGGATTATTACAGCAGACATATGGCAGACGGAACTTTTGTCTCATGGTTAGCATTTGATGGAGATACAATCATTGGAACCAGCGGTATGTCGTTTGTGGAAAAGCCTCCGTATTTTGGATGTCCTTCTGGCAGAATAGGGTTATTGTCAAGTATGTTTACGAATCCGGCATACAGACGGCGGGGTATTGCGAAAGAACTCCTTGATAGAGTTGTAAATGAGGCAAAATCATATGGCTGCGGCACAGTTCAGATTACAGCTTCTGAAATGGGTGTGAAGTTGTATACCGCATATGGCTTTGTGCATAATGATAACTTTATGCAGTATAAGCTGTAAACGGGAAGCTATATGCAAATTCCAGTTTGGAGAATTGAGAAAAATGGAATTTACCTAGTAAGACATAGAAACTGTTGATAATAAAGCTCCTATATAGTATATTTTTAATAAACTACTATATAGGAGCTTTTGCATGGACATGAATGGAGGATTTCTTGTCACCAAAATAAAACAACTTGGAGACCGGATTTTCGAGAAGATTCTCAGTGAAAAGAACATTGATGCGTTTAATGGAGCCCAGGGACGTATTCTTTATGTGCTGTGGCAGGAGGATGGTATCTCTATCAGGGCACTCTCGACTAAATGCGGATTAGCGATAACATCTCTTACTACGATGCTGGAAAGAATGGAAAATCAAGGGCTGATAAGCCGTGTTCAGTCTGAAACGGACAAAAGAAAAACACTCCTGTTTCTGACTGAGAAAGCACATGCCTTAAAGGGCGAGTACGATTCTGTATCTGATGAGATGGGCAGTATTTACTACAAAGGTTTTTCAGAGGAAGAAATTACCCAGTTTGAGGAATACCTCGACCGCATCAGAAAGAATCTTGAGGAGTGGCAGAAGTCATGAGTATTTGTATCAAAGATCAGATTCAGAACATGAATATCGTCATTGGCTGCAAAGTGGGATGTACATATTGCTATGCCCGCAACAATGTGAAACGCTGGCATATGATTGATGACTTCTCTGATCCTGAGTTCTTTCCAGGCAAGCTCAGGATGATGGAAAAGAAACGTCCGCAGAACTTTCTTCTCACCGGCATGAGCGATCTCTCTGGATGGAAGCCGGAATGGAGAGACGATGTGTTTGCAAAGATCCGTGAAAATCCACAACATCAGTTCCTGTTCCTTACCAAGAGACCTGATTTGCTGGATTTTGATACCGATCTGGAAAACGCATGGTTTGGCGTTACGGTGACGAGGAAAGCAGAACTGTGGCGTATCGACGCCATTCGGAAAAATGTCAGAGCAAAACATTACCATGTTACCTTTGAGCCGTTATTCGACGATCCCGGCACAGTTGACCTTTCCAGAATCAATTGGATCGTTGTGGGCACCATGACCGGAGCTCAGAGCAGGAAGATTCATACGGAGCCGGAATGGGCATGGTCTCTGGCGGACCAGGCACATAAGCTCGGCATTCCGGTGTTTATGAAGGAAGACCTTGTCCCTATCATAGGGGATGAAAATATGATTCAGGAGATGCCGGAAGAATTTAATAAAGTGTTAGAGGTACAGAAATCATGGAAGAAGTAATAAATGGAATCCTCATTCGTGAGGTGGAAACAAAAAACATCATGACTAAGTCCAGTCTGCCGGTAGGCGGTTACTCGGTCAATCCCTATGTGGGCTGTACACATGCCTGCAATTATTGCTATGCTTCTTTTATGAAGCGCTTTACCGGGCACAAGGAGGAATGGGGCGCTTTCCTTGATGTGAAGCATTGGCCGGAAATTAAAAATCCGAAGAAATATGCCGGACAGCGGGTAGTCATCGGTTCTGTGACAGATGGCTACAATCCACAGGAGGAGCAATTCGGGAATACCAGAAAACTTCTGAAGCAGCTGATCGGCAGTGACGCAGATATTCTGATCTGCACAAAGTCGGATCTTGTGGTACGGGATATTGATCTGCTGAAGAAGCTTGGACGTGTAACCGTTTCATGGTCGATCAACACACTGGATGAAAATTTCAAGAACGATATGGACTCTGCTTCGAGCATTGAGCGCCGTATCTCTGCTATGAAGCAGGTATATGAAGCAGGTATCCGTACAGTCTGTTTCGTATCCCCGGTATTCCCCGGTATCACGGATTTTGAAGCAATCTTTGATCGGGTAAAGGATCAGTGCGATCTGTTCTGGCTCGAAAATCTCAATCTTCGAGGCGGTTTCAAAAAAACAATTATGGATTATATCGCCGGAAAATATCCTGATCTTGTACCACTTTACGACGAGATCTATAACAAGCATAACCGCAGCTACTTTGAAGCACTTGAAGTAAAAGCTGAGGAAATGGCCAAGAAATATGATTGTGCCTTTGTGGATAATGAAATGCCTTATGGCAGAGTCCCGCAGGGGCATCCGGTGATCGTAGATTATTTCTATCATGAGGAAATCCGTGGGACAGAGAATACCGGAAAAAGAAATCGCTAACTTCCAGTTCAATGTGTTTTGCAATGTCGCTGATATATTGAAGGTAATGGAGCAACATCATATTTCTGACAAATTCCCGAACAGCATGTCCCTACCTTGACCAATTTCCAGACAGCATGAACCAGAATGATTATTTTTTTTACGGTCTCGGGGCACGTCGAGACCGTTGTCCTCTTGAGCAACAAAAATGCGAAGCCGAAGGACTGTGTTGAGATTAGCGTTGATGCTGAGGATTATTACAGGATCAAGAGTTCAGAGAAAGACATTTGACAGACTACTAAAGTTTGAAGAGTATGTGAAAAAACCTGTGGAATGAACCGTGATATGGGATTTCCACAGGTTTTCCTTTTGCTGAAATTGCATTGCTCTGATATAATAAACATGACATACTGATGTCGTGTTATATGCGTTAGTATATAAATGGAGCGTAAGAGAACATGAAGATAGACAGGCTGATAGGAATATTGTCAATCTTATTGCAGGAAGACAAGACAACAGCTCCGGAACTGGCAGAAAGGTTTGAAGTGTCTCGCAGAACGATTAACCGAGATATTGAGGACCTTTGCAAGGCCGGTATTCCTGTTCGTACAGTTCAGGGCACTGGCGGCGGGATCAGTATTATGGACGGATACCGGATGGACAGGACGATCCTGACATCAAGGGACATGCAGATGATCCTTGCAGGACTGAGAAGCCTGGACAGCGTGAGCGGGAGCAGTTATTACGGTCAGCTGATGGAAAAAATACAGGCGGGATCTTCTGAGTTCATCAGCGGACGGGATTCCATTTTGATCGATCTGTCATCGTGGTATCGGGATTCGCTGGCGCCGAAGATAGAAACGATACAGGATGCGATCGGAGACAGGCACATGGTCCGGTTTCGGTATTATGCTCCGTCCGGTGACAGCGAGCGGACGGTTGAACCTTATTATCTGGTATTTCGATGGTCAAGCTGGTACCTTTGGGGCTGGTGTATGGATCGTAAGGATTACAGATTGTTTAAGCTGAATCGCATGGATCGCGTTACAGAAACGGATAAAGAATTTGTCTGTCGAGATGCACCTATGCCGGATCTTTCAGCTGAAAAAATATTTCCGGGTGAGATTAAGGTTAAGGCGTTATTTTCACCGGATATGAAATGGCGCCTGATCGAAGACTTCGGACCTGATTGCTTTACAGAAGCGGATGATGGAAGACTGCTCTTTACAGCGGACTACACGGATATGGAAAACCTTGTGACCTGGCTCATGACTTTCGGAGCGAAGGCTGAAGTGCTGGAGCCGGCAGAAGCGCGGGATATTATCTGCAGGAATGCAGAGGAGACATTACAGCTTTATGAGGAGGATTAACATTTATGGCATTTGATTTCAAAAAAGAATACCAAGAATTCTATATGCCGAAAGGAACACCTTCAATAGTAACTGTGCCGGAAATGAATTTTATCGCGGTACGCGGCAGCGGGGATCCCAATGATGAGGAAGGCGAGTACAAACAGGCGATAGGTCTTCTGTACGGTATTGCTTTTACGATCAAGATGAGTAAGAAAGGCAGCTATCAGATCGATGGATATTTTGATTATGTGGTGCCGCCTTTGGAAGGATTCTGGTGGCAGGATGGAGTGATCGGTGTCGATTATACCCATAAGGATTCTTTCCGGTGGATCTCCGTCATCCGTCTGCCGGATTTTGTGACGAAAGATGATTTTGACTGGGCTGTCAAAGAAGCTGCGGCAAAAAAGAAACAGGATTTTTCGAAAGTTGAGTTTTTTACCTATGATGAAGGGCTGTGTGTTCAGTGTATGCATATCGGGGCTTATGATGATGAGCCTGCCACGGTAGCGGCGATGCACAGATTTATGGAAGAGCAGGGATATGCTCTTGATATTACGGACGAACGCATGCACCATGAGATTTATCTGAGCGATGCGCGGAAAGCAGCACCGGAGAAGCTGAGGACCGTGATCCGTCATCCGATAAAAGTGAAGGAGAATTGATCCGATGGAGTACATCAGAGTTACAAAGGAAAATCTGGAAAAGGAGCATATCTGCTGTGCCATTTCCAATAATAAGGATGTTCAGGTGTCATCGAAGAAGGCGTGGCTGGCCGACAGGTTTGAAGAGGGGCTTGTCTTTCTGAAGAGTGTGGAGCGGGGAAAGTGCTTTATAGAATATATCCCGGCTGAGAACGCGTGGGTTCCAATCCAGGCTGACGGCTATATGTATATCGATTGCCTGTGGGTGTCCGGTTCCTTCAAAGGTCATGGCTATTCTGCAGAATTGCTGAACGCCTGTATTGAGGACAGTAAAGAAAAGGGGAAGAAAGGGCTGTGTATATTAGCAGCAGCTAAGAAGAAGCCGTTCCTTGTCGACCCTAAGTTTCTGAAATATAAGGGCTTTACCGTATGCGACGAGGCGGACAATGGCATTCAGTTGTGGTACTTGCCATTTGTGACGGATGCAGACAAGCCTCATTTCAGGGAATGTGCAAAGCATCCGCGCATAGAAGAAAAAGGTTATGTACTGTATTACACCAGCCAGTGTCCGTTCAATGCGAAGTATGTTCCAGTGCTGGAGCAGACTGCCAGAGAAAATGATATACCATTCCATGCGATCCATATCGAAAGCAGAGAGAAAGCACAGAATACTCCTACTCCGATTACAAACTATGCGTTGTTTCATGACGGAGAATATATTACGAATGAGCAGATGAACGATAAAAAGTTTCTGAAACTTGTGAATGCTTGATCAGGAGCAATACCGCCATGGAGTTTTTGTTGCTCATGTGGAACAACGTCGAGACAGTGGCTCTGCTAACAAGAACAAATTGAAAGAGGGCCGAAAAAGCCCGTGTTTAAGCCATTTCTGCGGCATCCGTCTTTCTGAGAAGAGAGGCGGGTGCCGCGTTTTCTTTTTAGAAAAAATGTAAAAGTTGGTCTGGCGTGGCTGTGGGACGGCTTTTCTGTTTTTCACGAATTCCAAACATGATATACTAAGTAACGAAATTGTGCTGATGAGAAATGAATATAATTGCTACTGATTTCAAAGCCACTTGGAAGAAGGAAAGATAGGTATTCCAAGATATAAATCAGGGCTTTGTGCAAAACATGCTTATACTATTATAGACAGAACTTGTGATGACAAATTGGTATTTAAAGATGCATGAGGAACGTTATGGATAATGAAATCAAAACAGTTGAATCGGCAGAAATACAGACTGATACAAGGCCGATAAGGGATATCATTTATTTTGTCCGTGGGCATCAGGTCCTGCTTGATAGTGATTTGGCTGCTTTATATAAAGTGGATACGAAAGTTTTTAATCAAGCGGTCAAGAGAAATATAGAAAGATTTCCTGCGGAATTCCGGTTCCAATTAACGCAGGAAGAATATGATTCTTTGAGGTCACAAATTGTGACCTCAAAGAAGGGGAGAGGCGGAAGGCGATATATGCCATATGTCTTTACGGAGCAGGGAGTAGCTATGCTGTCTGCGGTTCTAAGGAGCGATACGGCCATTCAAGTCAGTATTCAGATCATCAATGCATTTGTTGAAATGCGCCGCTTTATTGCCAGTAATGCCGCTCTGTTCGAAAGAATCTGTGCTGTTGAATTAAAACAACTTGAGTTTCAGAAACAGACGGATAAGAAGTTCGACAAGGTTTTTGCGTATATTGATGATCATGCTGAATCAGAGCAGAAAATATTCTTTGATGGGCAGATTTATGATGCATTTGAGCTTCTGATCTCACTGGTGCAGAAGGCAATTAAGAAAATTGTTCTGATAGATGGATATGTGGATATTGGAACGCTTAATATTCTGGCAAAGAAGAATCCCGGTGTTGATGTGATTATTTATACTTTCAATAATACGCGGCTAAGCAATAGAGACATCAACACGTTTAATTCGCAATATCCAAATCTTACGGTAAAGCACATGACTGCTTTCCATGATCGCTTTCTGATTCTGGATGATACAGTCGGTTACCATGTCGGCGCCTCACTAAAAGATGCTGGGAAAAAGTGTTTCGGAATCTCACAGATTCAGGATGAACAAACAATACAGGACATACTGAACCGGTTGTAAATCAGAATTTATCAGAGAATGAGGAATAGTTGAAATGGAGGCGCTATAATAACATGAAGATTGAAGGGAACCAGAAAGAACTGGATGCAATGGTAGAATTTCATAAGGGAAACCGTGTCGAGGGACTGAGACTGCAAGAAGAATTTGCAGCGGAATTTCGTAAGGAGTATAAAGACAAAGATCACTGTCCTTGCCTGAAAGCCTGTCGTTATCACGGAAACTGTAAGGAATGTGTAGCGATCCACAGAGCGCATCAGGAACATGTTCCTAATTGTATGCGACCATTGATTAATAAAAAATTGAAATTGATGTCAGAATTAACAGAGCATACCTTGGCAAATGAAATAGAAGCTCCACATGAGATTTTAAGAAAATAGGAAAGTCAAATTCCAGTTCAATGTGTTTTGCAATGTCGCTGATATCATTGAAGGTAATGGAGCATCATATTTCTGACAAATTCCCGAACAGCATGTCCCTACCTTGACCAATTCCCAGACAGCATGAAGCAGTATGATTATTTTTTCTACTGTCTCGGGGCATGTTGAGACGGTTGTCTTGCTTTCCAAGGGTGAGGTCGACTCGAAAAAGATTCGGGTTGAGTTCTCTTTGGAAGATATGGATATGTCCGAATTTCAGGATGGGGCAACTTACACCCAGATCAAGGACTATGTACTGGAGCATAGCGGGTTAAAGGTATCCAACCCGTATATCTCACAAATTAAGCGAAAATGTGGGATTGGGGTTGGTAAGAACGTAAGCGGTAAACCGCCAGTACCTTATAAAAAAATACAGCTGCCATTTCTGGCAGCTGCAAGTTGCTAGTTAAGTTGTTTCCTGCATTCCGCCGGTAGATCCTGAGACCAAGGTTCGAGCTTTTTCAGAAAGGTTCTATCTGTGTCTTCCATATGCTTTGGAATCTCTGTCAGGACTAATTCGAAGTATCGGAACGGATTCAGATGGTTTGCTTTCGCCGTTTCAGCAATGCTGTAAATGATAGCGCTCGCTTTTGCCCCGGCAATCGTGTCAATCATCAGCCAGTTCTTTTTTCCTACGCAGAATGGACGGATAACCTGTTCGGCGGCATTGTTGTCGATCGGCACTTCACCGTCATTCAGGAAATATCTGAGATATGGCTCCTGTTTCAGGCAGTAGTCAAAACCATTGCCTGTCTTGGTTCTTGAAGGAATCCGGGAATGAAATTCTTTCAGCCATGCGAAAAAGTCCTCGACAAGCGGTTTGACGAGGGTCTGGCGTTTTTTCACTCGTTCTTCTGCAGAAAGATCGGACAGGCCATTATCGGCCTGATAGATCTGCGCAATTCGTTGAAGTGCTTGATACGCAACCGTCCGTTTACCGGCCTCCGGGCCAGCAGCTTTCACTACTTCTGAAAACCGTCGCCGGGCATGTGACCAGCATCCGGAAATCTTCAGATCCTGCCGCTCTCGGGCCAGTTTGTGGTAGACCTCGTATCCGTCGGTCACCACTACACCGTTGAATGTCTTCAGGAACTCACGCGGATGATCCGCTTTTCGTTCTTTCTGATATTCGTAGAGGATGATCGGTTTGTCACGATACATCTTCCCTGTACGGTAGACCCACATATAGCTTTTGGCTCCC